>DBCN01000071.1 GCA_002293065.1 Opitutia bacterium UBA957 | reverse complement strand
CGGTATGGGGAGGCTATAGGATAAAGGGGATGGGGGATAGGGGTAGGGGATGGGGGGCAGAGGACAGTGCGTGGTGCTGTCACTGCCATGCCAAACAAAAGACCCCGGCGGGTGCCGGGGTCTGGTTTGAGGTTGGTGTGAACCTTAGGCCTGCTTGACCTTGACCCACTGCTTCGTGCGGGCGGACTCGAGGACCGCGTCGCAGACGTACTGGGTGCCAAGGGCGTGACGGAAGTCCGGGTAGGCCTTGGGGGCCTTGGGGTCGTCGAGGCTCTTGAGGAACTCCGCCAACTCGTGGGTGAAGGAGTGCTCGTAACCGAGGCAGAGGCCCGGGACCCACCAGTTGCCGGCGTACGGATGGTCGCCGTCGGACGTGTGGATGCTGGACCAGCCGCGACGGTCGCCCGGGACGGAGTGGTCGAAGTAGTTCAGGCGGTTGAGATCATGCAGGTCCCACTGCAGGGACTTGTGTTCGCCGTTGATCTCGAACGTGTAGAGCGCCTTGTGGCCACGAGCGTAGCGCGTGGATTCGAACTGGGCGATCGAGCCGTTGGCGAAGCGACAGAGGAAGATGGCGGCGTCGTCGATGGTGACGGCCTGCTTCTTGCCCGTGGCGGTGTGGACGCGCTCCTTGATGAACGTCTCGGTGATCGCGGAAACTTCGGTGATCTCACCGTTGATCCAGCGGGCCGTGTCGATGCAGTGCGCGAGCAAGTCGCCCGTCACGCCGGAACCGGCGGCGGCGGCGTCGAGACGCCAGAGACCGGCGCCACCCTGAGGGAGGTCGGTCGAGATGGTCCAATCCTGGAGGAAGTTGGCGCGGTAGTGGAACACGCGGCCGAGCTCGCCGGCGGCGACGATGTTCTTGGCCAGCGTCACGGCCGGGAGGAAGCGGTAGTTGTACCAAACGAGGTTCGGGAGGCCCGACTTCTCGACGGCGGCGACCATCTTCTCGCCTTGCTCGCCGTTGAGGGCGAGGGGCTTTTCGCAGAGGATCATCTTGCCGTGCTTGATGCACTCCAGGGCGATCTCGGCGTGTGAGTCGTTGGGCGTGCAGATATCGACGGCGTCGATGTCGGTGCGGGCGACCAGCTTGCGCCAATCGGTTTCGTAGGAGGCGTAGCCCCACTTTTCGGCGAAGTCCTTGACCTTGGCTTCGTCGCGGCCGCAGACGGCTTGGCGGACGATGTGGTGGCCGGGGGTCACCTTGTCCTTGGGGAAGAAGTGACCGACCTGGGAGTAGGCGTTGGAGTGGGTGCGGCCCATGAAGCCGTAACCGATGAGACCGATGCGAACGGGTTTAGACATGTTGCGAGGGGATGGGGGATAGGGGATGGGGGATGGATAGGGGATGGGTGGAGAAAGCTTAGAGGGCCTTCTTCACCTTCACCATCGCGGAGAGGATGGTGTTCCAGGTCTTCGGGTTCTCGAGCGTGGCGTTCGGGAACATGCAACCATCCCAGCAGATGTGCTGCATGCCGCGATCGGCGGCGCCTTCGAGCCAGACTTTGGAGCAGGCCGTGATGTCGAGCTTACCATTGGCGTCATCGGCTTGGCAGTGACGACCGGTCTTCTCGTGCGAGCCCGTGCCGTGGACCGTGCCGTCGTTCTGCGCGACGTGGAAGTCGTAGGTCCAGGGGCGGAGCTTGCTGACCATCTCGCGGTAGGCCGGCCAGAACTGTTCCGGGGTGTAGCCTTCCTTGAGGAGCGCGGCTTCCGGCTCGTTGTAGCCCATCAGGTAGAGGTAGGTGTGCGCAAGGTCGGCCTGGAAGCCGAAGTGCTTGGGCATGCCGACGCCTTCGAGGGTGTCGAGCATCGCCTTCCACGAGTGCATGCCGGCCCAGCAGATTTCGCCTTCGGCGGCGAGACGCTCGCCGTGGTCGGCGGCGATCTTCGCGGCCTTCTTGAAGGTGTCGACGATGCGGGCCGTGTTGGCCGTCGGGTTTTCGCGCCACTTGGCCACGCCGAACTCGGCGGAGTCCACGCGGATCAGGCCGTACTTGCGCACGCCATGCTTGTTCAGCTGTTGCGCGATGCGGCAGGCCTTCTCGATCGCGAGGAGGAACTTCTGCTGCTGCTCGTCGGTGCCCATGGCGGAATCGCCCACGGTGCCGCCCCAGACCGGCGCCACGAGGGAGCCGACGTTGAGGCCCTTGCCCGCGATCTTGTCCGCCATCGCCTTGAGGGCGTCGGGGGCGATGTCGGGGTCGGTGTGCGGGTGGAACAGGAAGAGGTCGACACCGTCGAACTTATGGCCGTCGACGTTCGCGGCGACCGTCATGTCGAGCATCTGGTCGAGCGCGATCGGCGGATGGTCGGTGTTGGGCTCCTTGCCGACGAGGCCGGGCCACATGGCGTTGTGCAGTTTCATGGTCGTGGGGGTTGGGGTAGGGGGTGAGGCTTACTTCTTCTTGGCCTTCTTGTACGCGCCCATGGCGGGGGCGTTCGGGTTCACTTCCGGACCGAAGTAGCGCAGGCAGACCAGCGGCTCGGTGGTGGAGGTGTTGCGGAAGGTGACGCCCTTCTTGGCGCCGGCTTCGGTGCAGAAGTATTCGTCTTCGGTGAGCTCATGGAAGCGGATGAGCTTCGGGCTGTTGAGGACTTCGCCGTTGATCGTGCCGGAACCCTGGACGCAGATCAGGCCGTAGGCGCCGTTGTCGGTGATGGTGCACTCGGCGCCGGGCTCGACGGTCAGTTCCTTCGCGGTGAAGTACTGGAACTTGTCGACCTTGCCGTAGACGATCCACTTGTCGGAGTAACCCTTGCCCTCGACGGAAACGACCGGCTCGAGGTAGTGGTTGTCCTTGAAGTTCGGGTCGACGTTCTTGTCCCAGTCGAGCTGGTCCACGATGAAGTCCACGTCCTGATGCTTGGACTTGGGCATGTCCTTGACGAGGAGGGCCCACGGTACTTCGCGGCCTTCGACGAGGTTCTGGTACATGCCGAACACGTCGGAGCCCCACTGGGGTTCGTAGGTGCAGAGGGAGCCGGGAGCGTGCAGGATGCAGGGGTCGATGAGCCAGCCGGTGCCGGGCTCGAGCTTGTAGGCCTTGGAGAGGGCCAGGATCTTGTTGTCACCCTTGTGCCAGTTGGCGATGCACTCGCGGACCTGCGCCTTGGTCGTGCCGGGCTCGAAGCCCATGAACGTGTAAGGGAAATTATTGCCGACGTTGTTGTGCTGGGGCGGGAAGTAGTAGGACTCCGGCTTGCCTTCGAGGCCGAGCAGCTTGGCCTGCTTGGCGTTCTGGTGCATGTGGTGCGGGATCGGACCCATGTTGTCGAAGAACTTGGAGTAGACGGGCCACTTCTTGTACTGCTTCCAGATGGCGGAACCGATCAGCGCGGCGCCGCACTCGGCGACGGCCTGCTTGAGCGTGAAGCGCGTGTCGCCGATGACGACGTAGGACAGGCCTTCGTCGGGCGTGCGGTTGTCGTTGGCGGCCTCGGTGGTCGAGGCGAACCAGCGCTCGTCGATGCCACCGCGGCTCAGGCCGAAGGCGTACAGGTCATCTGGGTGCAGCTTGAGGCGCTTGCCGGGCTGGAGGAAGGAGCGCGGCACCCAGCACGGAGCCAGGCGGAGCAGTCCGCCCGTGCGGGCGATTTCCTTTTCGACGAGGGAGGCGACTTTGGCCTTCTTCGTGGTCAGGTCATGAGTGGTCTGAGGTGCTTTAGACATGAGGTTGGGGGAAAGGGTGGGGAGTGAGGATTTAGGGGAGTCCGCGGGGGTGGACAAGGATTAGTCGCAGGGGTTTCAGCGCTTCAAAAAGTTCCAATTAAGGGGGACCGTCACGGCTTGGCCATTTTCGCCCAAAATCCGCACGGACTCGGGGCCCGCCGGGGTGATGGACTGGACTTGGCCGAAGCCCGGGCCGACCGCGGCGGCGGCCTGGATGATGGGTAAGCGGACCGGCTGATCCCGGCGGAATTCCCGGGAGGTGGGGACGGCGTCAGCGGCCAAGCGGTCTTCGCGGGCGATGTCGACGCCATCGCAGAAGTGGGAGCAGACCTCTTCGAGTCCGAGGCGACCGAGGTGGCGCTTTTCCCAGGGGTGGCCAGGGCGACCGCCATTGGAAAGCCAGAAGAGCGTACAGGGGAAGTCGGCGACGTTCTTGAGCTGGTACCAGACATAGCCTTCGGGGAAGGTCACGGCCGTCCAGGCAAAGGGCTGGGCTGCCGTCGCGGGGGCATTGACGAGCATGATCAGGTCGTCGTTGCCGTGGCGAGCGGGGTAGTGCGTGATGTCGGTGGTAGTGCCGTCCTTGCAGGTGACTTGACGGAGGTCGGAGAAGCGCGAGTTCGGCTTGAGGATGCCGGATTCGCCGGCGGCGGGATTGGAGAATTCGGCGTGGTAGACCGAGCCAAGCCGGAAGGGGCTGGTGGCGATGCGCGCGGAGCCGGCCGGAACGGCGGAGAGGTCGAGGATCGGGTGGTTGCCGTAGTTCCAGCGGCCTTCGAGTTGGGCGATGACGTGCTCGGCGTAGATCGCATGATGACCCTCCACCAGCGACATCGTCTTGGTCACCGTCGCTCCGGTGTCGGTGCCTTTTTGACGAAGGACCAGCGCTTGGTTAGTCTGGTTTTGGAAATCCCATCGGGCGTTCGCCGTATCGCCATGAGGCGGCCCTTTTTCTTGGCCACCAAAGGGGAGGCACATGAAATCACCGCGCAGGTAAGTCAGCAGGTTGGGGAGGGACTGGTCGATTTCGTGCGGTTGCCAGGGGGAGAGCGAGTAAGGGGAGGCCTTGAGACCGGGCAGGTGGAAAGTCACTGGTCCGAGGTGACCGGCGGTCTGCGTGATGGCTAACTCGACCTGGGCGGTCCGGAGGGTGTAGCTGGGGGCGCCGTGGATGGTTTCCATGGGGAAGGGGGTGTTTTTTGTCCTTCGCCTTGCGCGGTGTCAACGCCAGGGCGGGAAATGGAAGGGCGGCTTGCCAACGGGTGCGGGCTCGGCTTGCGTGAGTCATGCCGCAGCCTTTGCCTATCCTTTACGTCAAGCCCGGGTGCCCTTGGTGCACGCAGGCCTTGGAGTTCTTCGCATCCCAGGGGGTCCAACTGGACGTCCGTGACGTCATCGCCGACATGCACCAGATGCGTCAGCTGGTGGCGCTCACCAGTCAGTCCAAATGTCCTTCCTTGCGCTACGGCGACTTCATCGTGGCCGACTTCTCGGTTGACGAATTCAAGGCCAAAGCGCGCAAGCATCCGCAGGTCTGCAAGGAGCTTGGCCTGCAGGTCTAGGGTCACTTAAAGTATGCTTGGCATGCACCCAATTGGCGGCTATGGGTCCTTCATGAGGTTATCCCCAACCTATTTGTTTTTATTGCTTCTTTCACCTCTTTTTGGTGCCCAGCCTAATGTAGTCCTCATTATGGCTGATGACATGGGTTGGGGTGATCTCGGCTGCTATGGGTCGAAGCAGAACACGACGCCAAACCTCGATCGACTGTCCCGGGAAGGCACCCGCTTCACCAGTTTTTATGCTACCCAGGCCGTCTGCACGTCATCCCGGGTGGCCTTGCTATCGGGATGCTACCCGAACCGCCTGGGCTTAGGCGGCGTCGCGCTGGGTCCTGGTTCCCGCATTGGTCTAGACCCGGCGGAGAAAACGTTGGGGACGCTGTTCCGCGACTCGGGATATTTAACCGCCGTGGTCGGAAAATGGCATCTAGGCGATGACGCCAAGTTCCTCCCTCTCGCCCATGGATTTGGGGAATCTTTGGTTATCCCCTATTCGAACGACATGTGGCCCCTTGGGTATGTCCCCGGTGATTCGACTCCCAAGTATCCACCCTTGCCGCGCCTCGTCGATGGGGTGCTGTTTGACACGGTTTCCGATTGGCGCGAGATGGATAACTTGACGACCGTGCAGGGATACCGAGCGGTCAGGTTCATCCGTCGGAATGCCAATCTAGGTAAGCCCTTCTTCCTTTATTTGGCCACTTCCATGCCGCACACCCCGCTGGGCGCATCGCGAGCTTTCCGTGGCAAAGGGCCGACTCCGTATGCCGATACGATGGCTGACTTGGACGATAAAGTCGGCGATATCTTGAATGCCCTACGCGAGACGGGCACCGAAAAAAATACGATCGTCATCTTCACCAGCGACAACGGTCCTTGGTTGAACTTCGGGCGCCATGCGGGTTCGGCGGGGCCTTTCCGGGAAGGCAAGGGCACCACTTGGGAAGGGGGCGTGCGCGTCCCGTTCATCATCCGTTGGCCGGGCGTCATCCCCGAGGGCAGAGTGACCTCCGCGCTGGCCGGCAATCTCGACGTACTTCCGACCTTGGTCGAAGCCTGTGGCGCGGCCAAGCCCGTCCTGCCGATTGATGGCCAGTCCTTCTTGGCCGCGGCTAAAGGGCTTTCAGCGAAGGCCCGGAAAAATTTCGCCTATTACTACGGCGACAAGCTCGAGGCCGTCCGCGTCGGCAAATGGAAGCTGCACCTCCCGCACACCTATCGGAGTTACGAGAACTTGGTTCCCGCGGCGGTCGACGGCAAGCCATCTGCTTACAAGCAGGGAAAGGTCGAGTGGGCACTCTATGACCTCGAGACCGATGAGGGGGAACGCAACGACGTCAGCGCCACTCATCCTGAGGTCGTGGCCGAGCTGAAGGCCTTTGCGGCCGCCGAACGCCAGCGCATGGATGAGTCCAAGCGTCCGGTGGGTCGGGTGGGCAATTAAGCGCCTATAAGCAGCGGCCAGATTCGGGCGGCCATGATGGCCGTCCCGGCGATGGCGATGAGCAGTCCGAGGACGCGGCGGAGGGGCGTCGTCTCCAGCCGCGCTCGGCCAAGGACCCAGAGCACCCCAGCCGTTGCCAGGATGATGCCGGCTTGCGCGGCTTCGACGCCCACGTTGAAGCCCAGCAGCAATTTGGCGAGGTCCCCGGTGCCGATGTCTTGGAGCTTATCGGCAGCAGCTGCGGCGAAGCCTAGTCCATGGATGAGGCCGAAAACCAGCGGCACGACGACAAACGCGGTCTGCGCAGGCTTCTGTCGGTAGGCTAAATAGCCGCCGAGGGCGATCGTGGCCGCGATGATGGGTTCGATCCAAGTACCGACGCTTGGAATGGCTCCCGTGACCACGAGGGTCAGCGTGATGGCGTGACCCAAGGTGAAGACCAGCGAGCGCTTGAGCGCTTCACCGACGGAGGCCGCGGCCAACATCATGGCCAACATGAAGAGACAGTGATCCCAGCCATCGGGAATGACGTGCTCGAACCCTTCGCGCAGGAATCCGCCGACGGTGAAATGGACCTCGCCGATTTTGAACAGACCCTTTTCGCCTGGGGCGACGGTCATGAGGACCTGTGAGTCCATCCCGCGGCGAAGGTTGGTGATGACGGAGCCAAGGGCCTCCGGGTAGACGACTTCAACGATGCCGGTCTCACGGGGGATTTTCCCGCGGAACCTTGCGGTCATGATCGCGGGGTACCGATCGGCCTCGCCCTGTTGCTGGCAGAGGGCCAGCACCTCCGCCGCAGTCGGGAAGCCGACCAACTCAAGCGGCACCAGCACGCCATCGGCATAGACGCGCGTTCCGCGCTGGAAATCTTGGGGCGCCTGGGCGGCGGCGGCGGCGAGACGGCCGGGTTCGAACATCAAGTCGTCGAGTTCCTTGATCGTCGCCTCCTTGGGATGTTTGCCGACGTAGTACGACGGAGCGTCGAACTTCACTTTGAAGTCGAAGACGTACTCGTCATCGATCACGCCGATGCAGTAGGCCTCCTTCCACTCGGGATGCGCCGAGAGCGATGCCGTGAAGAGCAGGAGCCAGAGAAGGAGGGAGCGGGCCACGGGACGGGTGTAGGCGCAGGTTTCCCCGCAGGCAATTCGCAACCGATTCTCACACGCCTTTGATCTCGCCCTAAGGTTGCTTCCGCGGACGGAGATCGGCTGGGTCGTAGAACACCTTATCCATGAAGAGGCCGCGGGCAGGGGCGGTGGGGATTTCCGCCGTGATGACCCTTTCTTCGCGATAGGCCAACAGCCGCTCGGGGGGCATCTTGCCCTCGCCTACGCGCAGGAGTCCACCCACCAACCGGCGCACCATTTTGTACAAGTAACCGCTGGCTTCCGTGATGATGGTGATGCGGCGACCCTTTTGCCGAACCTCGAGGCGCCGGAGGTCTTTCACGGGGTATTCATTTTCCATGCCTTGGCGATGGGTGGCACCGTAGGCCCGGAAGTCGTGTCGACCTAAGAGCAGCTTGGCGCCCTTACGCATCGCTTTGACATCAAGGGTATCCCAATTCAACCCCAGGCAATAACGGGCTTCCCACGGCGGGGGGAAGCCGAGGTGGATTTCATAGCGGTAGCGCTTACCGGTAGCCGAACTGCGGCAGTGGAAATCGGCGGCCACGCGCTGGATGTGCGTGATCAGCAGGCCCGCCTGTTCGCCCGTATTGATGGCATGCATCAGGCGCTTGCAAGGATGCGGCCAAAAAGCATCGAAATGAAAACACTGGCCGACGCTATGGACGCCACCATCCGTGCGGCCGCTCGCGTGGATGGTGATCGGCGTCTTGAAGATCCGGGACAGCCGCCCCTCGAGTTCGCCTTGGATGGTGCGACCGACATCCTGAATCTGCCACCCTTTGTAATCGGTGCCATCGTAGGCGACCCTGACGAGGAACCGCTCGGGGGTGAGGTTGGTCTTGGCCGGCTTGGCTGATTTGCTCTTGGCCATGGATGCTTAGGCGCCGAAGCCTCGGCTATTGAGGAAGTCTTGCAGCATGACGGCGGCGGCGCGGGAGTCGCGTTCGCCGGACTTCGCTTGGTCTTGGCGCTCCTTGGAAGTACGTGGCTTACGCTGCCCGGACAGGGCATCGGCGGCTTGGCTGGTGAGGCCTTCATCCACGAGTTCGATGGGCAATCCAAACCGCTGGGTCAGTTCGGCGGCGAAGGCATCCACTTCAAGGCAGCGCTTGGTCTTTTCGCCTTCCAGGGATAACGGGTAGCCTAAGACGAGCTGGGTGACTTTGAGGCGGGCGATTTCCCGGCCGATCTGGCTGAAGCGTTCCTCGGCATCGGGGGCGGTGGCCGCCGCCAAGGGAAAGGCAAAGCCCAGCTCATCGCCGTGGCTGAGGCCGACGCGCTTGGAACCATAGTCAATGCCGAGAAAGACGGAAGACACGGCCGGGACGCTGTGGAAGGATGGGGCCATTTTCAATCCCTGCTTTGCGGTGGCTGGGGTTTGACAGCGGGGCAGGGCTTGCACTGCATGGAGGGATGTCGTCGGACGAACGCCTTGGCTCGCATGAACGGGAACTCTACTCCCGGCAGATGCGTCTGCCCGGCGTGGGCGAAGCGGGGCAACTCAAGCTGAAGTCGGCCAAGGTCCTGGTCTTGGGCGCAGGTGGCCTCGGGTCGCCGGCGGCGCTCTACCTGGCCGCGGCCGGGGTCGGCTTCATGGGCATCGCCGATCCGGATAAGGTCGACCTCAGCAATCTCCATCGGCAGGTCCTGCATGGCTTCGACACCTTGGGGCTGCCGAAGACCATTTCCGCCGCCGAAGCTTTGTCGGAAATCAATCCCGGCCTCCAGATCGCGCTCCATCCGGAAGGATTCACCGTCGAGAATGCGGCCGAGCTCGCGGCACGTTACGATCTCGTCGTCGATGGCACCGATAATTTCGCGACGCGGTTCTTGGCGGCGGATGCGTGCGTCCTGGCCGGCAAACCGCTGGTGCACGGGAGCGTGCTGCGGAGCGAAGGGCAGGTGGGCGTCTTCTTACCCGGAGCCGGTTGCTATCGCTGCGTTTACCCAGTCATGCCGGATGCATCCGCCGTGCCGACGTGCGCCGACGCGGGTGTGTGGGGGGCGACCTGCGGGGTGGTGGGCTCGTGGATGGCGGCGGAAGTGATCGCCGTCCTGATTGGCCAACGGACCCATTCCCGTCTGCAGTTGATCGATATCGCCGCGGGCACCGCCCGCGTGGTGCGTCTGACCGTTGACTCCGCTTGCCCAGCCTGTGGCCGCCAGCCGACCATTCGATCCCTCGAAAAATCCGCTTACCAACCCACCACCTGCCCAACCGCCCCCCGCTCCATGTCCGAACACCCCCTGGAAGTCTCCATCGAAGAAGCCGCTCGCTTGCTGGCTTCCGCTCAGCCGCCCGTACTCATCGACGTCCGTGAGCCCTCGGAGCATGCCACCTGTTGCATCGCCTGCGCCAAGCTCATCCCGATGGCCTCGGTGCCGGAGCGATTGAAGGAAATCCCACAGGACGTCCCCGTCCTGATCCACTGCCACCACGGCGGCCGTAGCCTCCGCGTCACCCAGTTTTTGAGGGCCAAAGGTTATACCCAGGTCTCGAATGTACAGGGAGGTATCGACGCTTGGTCCCAGAAGGTCGACCCCAAGGTCCGCCGCTACTAATCGAGTCAAGGCTTGCCGACCCCAGAAAACGCACCTTTTATGGCCTCAACCATGAAGCGTCTATCCCTTCTCCTTGTCGCCGCCGGCCTCCTCGTGGGCTGCGGTCCCTCCCGCATGCCTTCGGACTTCAACGCGAACGCCGGTGGTGGCAACTCGACCGGCCTCGACACCCGCCCCCCTGGTTTCAGCGCGATGGCTGACGCCATCCGTAATAACAATATCCCGCCCGAGGCCATCCTCACCACCATCTACTTCGATTTTGACCGCTACACGGTGGACGCCAAGGAACGCGCCAAGTTGGACGGCATCGCCGGACGCGTGAATGCCACGAAGGTCATCATCGCAGGTTACACCGACCATTTCGGCACCGAAGAATACAACCTGGGTCTCTCCGATAAGCGCGCCCAGAACGTCCGCGACTACCTCGTGAAGTCCGGCGCCAACCAGAGCTCCACCGAGGTCCTCGCCCTCGGCTCCCAGCAGGCCGACAAGAGCGCCGCTGGTCGCCAGTCGGCCGCCAAGGACCGCAAGGCCATCGTCGTCGACGCCAACTACTCCGGTCCAATCTCCTCGGGTGCGACCAAGCCTGCCGCGGTGTCCGCTCCTGCTTCGGGTGCGGCGCCTTCCCCGGCTCCGGTCACCGCGCTCTAAGTCGCTCGCTAGCCAAGGAAAAGGCCCGCTGCGAAGCGGGCCTATTTTATGCCTCCATTCCGGGGGATGCTGCGTCGCCTTACGGCAGATACCAATACAGGTGCGCGAGGGTCAAAACGTAGAGCAAGACGGCAGTGGTCTTGCCGATCAGGCGCTCACGGTCCGTACGATGCGGGGCACCCCAGCGACCCCAGATCCAGCAGGCGGCGGCAAGCACGGCCAAACCGAGGGAGGCATCGCGCACCCAGCCGCGGTCATCGACTTGGGTGTTGAGGACCCAGAGCAGGTAAAGCGCGTAGGCGAAGAGCGGGAAGGCCATCGCCTGCTTCAGCGTCTCCATCCATTCGCCGGGGCGCGGCAGGAGGTTCGTCAATTTGGGGAAGACGGAGAGCAGGAGGTAGGGCAGGGCCATGCCGAGTCCGATCACCACGAAGAACAACAACGTCTCGCTCGAGGCCCGATCCTTATCGAGGGCAAAGCCCAAAGCTGCACCCAGACCCGGAGCGGTGCATGGGGTCGCCACCGCGGTCGCGAGCACACCCGAGAAGAAAGCACCTGAAGCCCCGCCTTGCGGCTCAGCGCTGGCGGCCGTACCTGCGAGGCCGGCGCCGATCTCGTAGACGCCCGCCAGGCTCAGGCCGAGCGTCACCATGAGGACGCAGGTGCCGAGCACGAAGCCTGGCGACTGCATCTGAAAGCCCCAACCGACGGAGTCGCCGCCAGCCTTGAGGGCGAGGATGATGCCTGCCAGCGCGAGGAAGCTGAGGACGACCCCGAGGGAATAGAGGAGGCCATTGCGCACGACCACGCCTCGGTCGGCGCCGGCTTCACGGGCAAAGCCCAGGACCTTCAGGCCAATCACCGGGAAAACGCATGGCATGAGGTTGAGCAGGGCGCCACCACCGAAAGCCAGGAGCAGCCAGACGACATAACCGTGTGACTCGTTGGTGGCGCGGTATTCCTTGCCCGCGCTGATGGCGTTCAGGGCGGTGAGCACCTCCGCATCCGAGATCACTTCGGAAAGCAAAGCCGTCGGGGCGCCTTGCTTCAGGAAGACGTTGCAGGGCACGCCGCTGCGGCCGTACTTGGTCAACTCGGCCGCGATCACCGCATCCTTCTTGGTCCAGTCGGCCTTCATGAGCACGACGCCCTTGTCGGCCAAGGCGGCGGCGACGATGTCGTGCTTGTAGACGCGCTTGTTGATCTGACAGGTCGCGCACCATTCGGCCGTGAAATCGACGTAGACCGTCTGGCCAGCGGCCAGCGCCTTGGCTTCGGCCTCGGGCGACCAAGCCTGCCAGCCGGTGTTGCCCTTGGAGACTTCCTTCGTGGCGGGATTAGCCGGGGCGGGGGTGGCGCCGCCCGCCGCGGCGGTCGCTTCGACCCGGTGCCAAGTACCGCTCGTGTCCTGGGCAGCGAAGATCACGGAACCGTCGGTGAGTTTTTCGGACGCGTCCTTCAGGTTGAAGCGTTTCGTGGTCGCGTCCGCTTTCTGCGTGAAGACGCCTTCGGGCGCGAGGAAGCCGCGCTCGGGAAACCAAACCTTCGACAACTCCAACTTGGCTTCGGCGGGCGGCGTCACCGTCAGCGTGCCGTCCTTGCTGCCATAACTGGCGCGGACGACGGGGCGCAGGTCGCCATATAGTTTCGGGTCGTGTTTGGCCGTGGCATTGCCGGGACCGACCTTGAGTTTCAGGGCGACCTCCTTGTCGAACGGGTAGCAGCCCTTGTCGTCGCACTCGAGCCATTCGACCTTCGCCTGCAGGTTGAGTTCGCCCGTGGCGTTCGCCGGGATGGTCAACTCGACGAGCAACAACGTTTCATATTCATGGACGAAATTGTAGATGCCCTTCTGGTCGAGCAGCTTGGGGCCGGGGTAGAGCAGGGCGCCCGGGACGGTGCCCGCGGCGTCCTTCCATTCGATGGTCGGACTTTGGCCGGCATCCCCGGGATTCTTCCAGTAGATGTGGAAGTGCTCGTCGCAGACAAAGCGTACCGCGATCAGGGCCTTTTGGCCCGGACGGATGTCCGGCGTCAAGTTGACCAGGTCGACCTTGGTGTGGGACGCGGCGTGGGCGGACGGTGTCAGCCAGAGGCAGCCGAGCAAAAGGAGGGCAAGCAGACGCTTCATGCCCTCGAAGTTGGCGGAATCCCTGCCGGAGGCAAGGCAACCTGACTAACCCAAGCGGGGATCAGGCCGGCGGGCTCACCAGCCTGCAGGGCAACAACGCCGCATCTTTCATCCCGTGGATGATCTTCTTGTCGGCGGGGCAGAACGTCGACAGGACACCCGAAAGCTCCACGGTATCCCCGTCCACGAAGTAGTAGGGGCAGAGGCGAACGCGGCCATCGGCCGGGACGACCGAGCCATCATCCGCGTAAACGGGGTGGCTCAGCCGGGAGGGCTTATGGTATTCCTGCATCACGTGGAACGTTTCGTTTTCCGGGTCGAGGGCGCGCTCGATCGCTTCCAGCCATTCTTCGCGCGAGACGTCGCTGCCGAGCGTGACGCTGCGGGCGCCCCAGGCGGTCTCATGGAAGCCGCTGGCTTTGATGATCAGGTTGCGTTCGCGCTGGGAGGCTTCGGCCAGTTCGGTCCAGTCGCGAATCGGTCGACCGTTGACGAGCGGGGCGTGCAGCACCGCGGTCGGCGGCAGGTCGGTCTTCTCCATGATCCAGGTCTTCGGCACGATGCGGAACAACGCCTCATGGTGGTCTTCGGGGAGGTTCTCCTTCCAGAACTCGGAGAGCATCGGGTGATGCAGCAAAGCCAACCCGAGCTTCTCTTCTTGATAGGCCTTCATCGGCGGGGTCAGCGCCACTTGGCCGGCCTCGACACCATTGAAGATCCCGTCGGCGCCTTTGACGTTGGCGAGGTCGAAGAGTTCGAAGAACCGGTAGATCAGGTCGACCTTCCGCGGCGCACCGTCGACGGGGATGTAGGTCTCCGAGCCCATCTGCATGAGCTGGCCTGGGTCGACGACCTGCACGTCATGGCCGAGCGAGCGGAGTTTTTCGCCCAGCCAAAGGAATTCCGGCCGGTAGGTCGCCGCTTCCTCGCTGACGACGATGGCCACCAAGGGGAAACGGTTCTGCGGGGTCAGCCGTCCGAGCGCGGCGAAGAAACGCTCGGGCATGGTCGTCGAACCGACGAGCGTCGAGCAATCCTCGGCGTAGACTTCATTGAGGTAGGCCGTGAGCCCGACCCCGCCGGGGACGCTGTCCAATTCCGTCATCGTGAAACCTTCGTCGGTGATGAGGAGGTCCGGGCGCAGGACGACGGGACACTGGCCCTTGACCGCCCGGTGGCGGCCGTGCTCGATGAGCCCTTGGGGCTTGTACCGATCGAGGTATTCGGAGACCCACTTGGCGTGGACGTCGCGATTGCGGAGGATCTTCTTGTCCGTGAAGGAACGGACATACAGGCGTTCCAGCGCGCGGTGGTAGCTCAGGCAAGCCGCCCCGATGCGCTTGAGGTCCTTGACCTGGGCTTCGCTCAGCGGCCAAGGCTCCGGCGACAGTTTCCAGATCTTATCCGCAAAGAGCGGCTGATCGAGGAGCTTTTGGCGCAGGGTGGCTTGGCTGGGCATCGGGGTACGTGAAGACGCTTAGTCTTCGATCTTGATGTCCTTGTTGCGCGTGCGTGGGCCACCGGCACGGAGCCAACCGTTGATGAAGGCGTCGATATCCCCGTCCATCACGGCCTGGATGTTGCCCGTTTCGACGCCCGTGCGCAGATCCTTCACCATCTGGTAAGGTTGGAAGACGTAGGAACGGATCTGGTTGCCCCAACCGATGTCGCCCTTTTCGCCGTAATACTTCTCCATCTCGGCGCGCTTGTCGTCGAGGGTCTTCTCGTAGATGCGGGCGCGGAGGATCTTCATCGCCAAGGCGCGGTTCTTGACCTGCGACCGTTCGCGTTGGCAGGCCACCACGATGCCGGTGGGGATGTGCGTCAGGCGCACCGCCGATTCGGTCTTGTTGACGTGCTGACCGCCCTTGCCGCTGGAGCGGTAGACGTCGACGCGGAGATCGGCTTCCTGGATCTCGATCTCGATGTCATCGTCGATTTCCGCCACGACGTCGACCGAGGCGAACGAGGTATGCCGACGCGCGTTGGCGTCGAAAGGGGAGATGCGCACGAGCCGATGGACGCCGCGTTCGGCCTTGATGTAGCCATAGGCGTTGGGACCTTCGAGGCGGAAGGTCGCCTGGCTGATGCCGGCGCCTTCGCCTTCGGCGATGTCTTCGATCTCGACCTTGAAGCCGCGGCGTTCCGCCCAGCGCGTATACATGCGGAAGAGCAGGTCGGCCCAGTCGTTGGACTCCGTGCCGCCCGCGCCCGCCTTCACGGTGACGATGGCGTTGGACTTGTCGTGCAGACCGGAAAGGAAGGAGGCGATTTCAAGCTCGGCCACTTCCGTGACCATGTCGCTGGCGAGCTTGCGGAGTTCTTCGACCTCCGCATCGGCGGAACCGTCGGGAGATTCGACGATCAATTCGGCCAACGTCTTGGCGTCGTCGAGTTTCCGGCGGAAGAGGATTTGGGGCCCGATGATGGTCTTGTACCCGTTGCACTCGGAGATGACCTTCTGGGCGGCCTTCTGGCTATCCCAGAAATTGGGCGCGGTCATCTGTTCTTCGAGCCTACCGATGAGGACCTGCTTGCCCGCCACATCGAGGAATTTCCAGAGGTAGCCGGCGCGGCGCTCGACCTCTTCGAGGTGGGTGCGGATTTCAGGGGGGATGTACATGGACGAAGGACGGGAAGGACGGAGAACCCCTTGGATCAAGGGGAAAGAAGGGGATAGGGGGGCTCCCCTTGTTTTTCAATGGCATTGTTGATTTGCCAAGTCCGCCGCGCGGCTGGCGCTTCATCCGCTCGCCGGCTGTCCATGCAGGCTGGGCCATGGCAAATAACCCATGCCTCACGCTTGCACCCGCCTTCGGGAGCGGCATACCTAACGGCATGTCATTTCTTGAAGGACTCAGCTTCAGCCAGATCGCTGGCCCGGACCCCGAAAGACGTGTGCTCGCCAACGGTCTGGAGGTCATCTACGTGCACCGCCCGCACATCGGCCTCTGCACGGTTCAGGCGTGGGTGCGGACCGGCAGCGCGCAGGAAGGCCGTTGGGAAGGTTCGGGCATTTCGCATTACCTGGAGCACATGGTCTTCAAGGGTACGGGGCGTTTCACCAATCGTGAGTTGACGGAGGCCGTCCATCGTTCGGGCGGCAATTCGAACGCCTACACGACCTTCGACCGCACCGTCTACCATATCGATGCGCCGCAAGAAGGCTTTGAAACCGCGATGGAGGCCCTGTCGGAGATGGTCTTCGACCCCCTCATTTCCGAAGCGGACTGCAAGATGGAGCGCGAGGTGATCTTGCGCGAAATCGCCATGCGCGACGATGAACACGACAGCATCTTGGCCGAGCAGGTCTTGGCCGAAAGCCTGCGGAGCCACCCGATGCGGCATCCGATCATCGGACACCGGGAGCTCTTCGTGCGCATCACCCCCGAGGACCTGCGGGCCTACCATGCCGGTCGCTACGCTCCGGGTAACGTCGTGTTGGCGCTCGGGGGCTCGATGGAACCCGAGGAAGCCTTCGCCTCGGCCGAACGCTGGTTCGGTCGCTTCCCGCGACGTCCGGGTCTGGAAGTCATTCCGGCTTTCGAACCACCGCAAGCCGGGCCGCGGCGTTGCGACCTGGTGCGCGATGTCTCGACGACCAAGGGGGTCGCGACTTGGCGCGTGCCGGGTTTCTTCGCCCAGGGCCGTGCGCCGCTCGATTTGTGCCTCGGGGTCTTGGGCTCCGGCAACAGCTCCTTGCTGTGGGATGAGCTTCGCGAGAAACGGAAACTCATCCACGCCATCGATGCGCATGTCATGGGCATACGCGACGTCGGCTTGGCTTGGCTGAGTTGGATCGGCGATGCCGGGGCTGATGCGGCGGCCATCGAGCGGGCCTACTTCGAGGTCATCGATCGGCTTCTGCAGAAAGGCGTATCGCAAGCCCAACTGGACAAGGTGCGTCGGCAATCCGTCGTCGCGATGGTCAATGGCTTGAAGAACATCCATGCCGCGGTTTCCCGTTATGGTTACGCCGCGTGCGTGGGGCATGATATCTCTTGGCCCCGCCGCGGCGTGGAGGAACTCGCCAAGGTGACGCCGGAGGAACTCACCAAGTCGGCCCGCCAGTGGTTGAAGCCCGAAACCGTCACCCAAGCGACCATGCGTGGGCAGAAGGCCGCGGAAGTGGCGCTGGCCCGCCGCCCGACACCGGCGGCGGAAAGCTTCGAAATCCTCACCTTGGCCAATGGCGTGCGGGTGCTGCTGCAGCCCGATGAAGCCATCCCCAAGGCGGGTTTCGGCGTCTTCGTGGCCGCCGGGACAGCCTACGAAGAGGCCGGCAAGCGCGGCACCACCGGGTTGCTGTCGACCTTGCTCACGCGCGATACGGCCAAACGCACCAAGGAGGAGGTGGCGAGTCAGGTCGATGCCATGGGGGCGACCTTCGCCGACTATGGTTCACAAATCACGTGCGGGGTTTGGGGCGAGGCCCTGAGTTCCGATTTCGCCAAGATCGCCGAGCTGGTGACGGACGGCGTCCTCTACCCGAAGTTATTGCCCGAGACCTTCGAGACCGAACGGGCGGCGGCCATCGCCGCTTGCCGCGAGGCGGCCGACGATATCGTGGAGAAGGCGCGCTTACGGTTGCTGGAGCAGTTCTTCGGCGAGCACCCGTTGGGCATCGATGCTTCGGGCACGCCGGAGACCTTGGCGGCCATCACCACCCAAGACTTGGCGACCTTGCAGCAGCAGCTCGTGGTCGCCGGCAATCTCGTCGTGGGCATCAGCGGCTCCTATGACCGGCAAGCCGCCCTGGATTTCGTCGAGGCGCGTTTCGGCCATCTCCCCAAGGTCGCCTTCGAGCCCAAGGGCTTACCCCTCCACGCCCCGCAGTTGGCGCGCAGCGAGCGCCATGAGGCGGTCGGTGAACAGGCCGTGGTCTGCGTGGCCTACCCG
The DNA here is from genome assembly GCA_002293065.1 of Opitutia bacterium UBA957. GTDB lineage: Bacteria > Verrucomicrobiota > Verrucomicrobiia > Opitutales > UBA953 > UBA953. The sequence continues at coordinate 6,199 of DBCN01000071.1, read as the reverse complement.
CACTGCGGTTTCGGCCCCGACCTCGTCACCGCGGCCAATGTCGCCGAAGAACTCCTCAGCGGCATGGCGAGCGGGCTTTTCCATCGGGTCCGCGAAGAGAAGGGCTTGGCCTATTTCGTCGGCGCCACCCGCGTCGAAACCGTCGACCAAGGGATGTTCTACCTCTACGCCGGCACCACGGCGGAAGCCTCCGAGGAAGTCCTCCGGGAGATGGAGGCGGAACTCGTGCGTCTACGTAAGGGCCAGTTCAAGCCCGAGGAGATCGAAGACGCCAAGCGCCGACTGCGCGTCAACCGTCGTCAGGGCCGGCAATCCGCGGGTGCCCGCATGCAGGGGGCGATGGTGCGGGAACTCGTCGGGCTGGGGGCAAACTTCGATGCCGAGTGGGATCGCCGCATGGCCGCCACCGATGAGCGCGCCGTGCAGGACTTCGCCCGCCGCTTCCTCGACGCCAAACTGGCGCAGACCTTGGTCGTGCTACCGAAGAAGGTTTAGTTTTCCGAGAACGCCCGGCGACCCCAGTGGGCGGCCAGCAAACCAGGAAGAGCGAGGGCCACCGCGAAGAGGAAGTAATGAGCGTAGCCGAGTTGCTGCGCCAGCGCCCCGGCCCACAAACCCGGCAGGTAGCTGGCGACCAGGGCGATGGTCGAGAGAAGGGCATAGCGCGTCGCCGCTTCGTCGCCGGCGGCCAATTTCATCATCGCCAAGAGGAGGGCGCAGACCCCCGCGCCGTAGGCGAAGTATTCGATGAAGAAGAGGACGCTGATGGTCGTGAGGCTGACTTGCGGGTTGGCCGCCAACCAAGCGATCCCCAGCAAGGGCAGGTGCATCAGCACGCCGAGGGGCATCAGTGACTTGGCCAAACCGCGGTTGGTCACGACGAATGAACCAAAGAGCCCGCCGAGGGCTAGCCCCAAGATGGCGGTGGGGATGCGGAGCAGCGCGTAGGTCTCGTTCCCCAAGGCCAAGCCTCCTTCCGAAGCCTGCGAAATGGCGAACAACGGCAGCACCCGGGCCATATGGATTTCGCTCGCGCGATAGAAGAAGATCAGTCCGAGCAAGGCCGGAAAGCGCGGGTCGCGCAGCATGTCGCGCAAGGCGACGCCCATGCCCGTCAGCCGTTCACCGAAGGACGAGGTGTTGCTGGGCAAGGCGGGCTCGCGCCGGAACGCATATTGGTTGGCCACCCAAGCGAGGGTCCCGACACCGATGGCGACGAGGAGCGCCGCTTGCCAAGCCGCGCTGGCCGGAACGTCCTGGCTCATCTGGTGGCCTGCCCACCAGATCAAACCGGGACCGGCGATGACTTGCCCGGTCTTGGAGGCGAAGCTGAGCAAGCCGGAGTGTTGGGCCCGGCCTTGGTCATCCAAGGAAGAGACGAAGTAACCATCGAGGGCGTAGTCATGGCCGGCCGACAGCACGGAAATCAGGGTCAGGGTGCCGAGGATGAGAACCGTGGACTGCGAGGCTTGGCCGACGAGGGTAGCCAAGCCGAGGAGCGCGAGCAGGAGGCAAGCTTGGGCAATCAGGATGAAACGCCTGGTCGGCCCGGTCAGCGGCATCAGCGGCGCCCAGAGGATCTTGACCGCTACGGCAAGACCGAGGATCGCCACCACTTGGGTGATGCGGGCGTTCGAGATGCCGATGTTCTTGAGCGCAACGGGAAGGGCCTCCTCCCGGATCGCGGCGGGCAGCGCTTGGAACAAGAAGCCACCCACCACCCATAGCCATGCCAAGCGCGGTCGATGGATCTGAGCCGGCGCGTCCATGGCCCGGCCTTACTTGGGGTCGCCGAGCGAGGTCCGTCCGTAGTGTTCGACGGAGCGGAACAGGCCGTCGAAGAATTTGGCGACCGTGATGTTGAGCCCGAGCACTTCTTCATCCGTCAAGTCGAGCATCTCGCCGGGACGGAAGGTGCGCTGGGTGTCGGAGAGCTTGGAGATCGTCTTGGTCGACTTGTTCAAGCCGCCCGTCAGGTTGATCTGCGGAGTGCCCGTGAGGCCGAGGGGACGCTCGATGGGCGTGTTCTCCGGCAAGGCCTCGGGGGAGTCGTTGGGGACCTCGATATCCTTCATCGACTTGAACTCCAAGGTCAGCGAACCGTCGGGCGTGATGTCGTCGTTGGTGACCATGCCGCCACGGACCAAGACGCGGAGGGCGGCGGCGAGGCTGAAGATGCCATCCTCGAGGTCGCAGACGATGTCGAAGGTGGCCTCCAGCTCATTGAACTTCTCCTGGAGGTTCATGCGGCAGAAGGCTTCGTGCTTCTGGGCGATCTGCTTGTCGAGTTCCGGGCTGACCTGCTGCTGCTTGCCGCGCACGCGAATGAGCGTGCAGAGCAAATGGCAGTGATTCATGCATTCCGCCGAGAGGCCGATGAGGTCGTTGATGCTGGTGCGCAGCATCAGGTTGCGGGCATAAGCCAACATCTGGTCGTGCGGCAGGTGCACCTGGGGGGCAGGCATGACGCGGGAGACCGTGGAATAATAGGCGTAGGCCTTGGGGTCGGCGGTGCGGAGTCCGGCGAGGCTGTAGGCCAACATGTCGTGCTGGCGCTGGAGCATCGACAGGAAGTTGCGGCTGATGTTCTGTAGCGAGATGACGTTCTCGCCTTCGGGCGGCTGGACGGACGACATGGTTAGGCAGAAGGTGGGGGTGGATCGGACTTCAGGTGGCGGGCGCGCTTCCGGGCCAGGAAGCCATCGGCGCGTGGCTGCGGCGTGGAGGCGATCCAGGCGATGGCGATCGGCGCGGCTTCGGCCAGGGCCAAAGAGGGCCGGCTGACGACACCAGGGTAACGGAAAACGTGATCCAGTCGGGGCTGGAGGTCGCCATGGATTTCCGTGCCGCTCAGCAGGAGGGCGAGGTGGCGACCGGGGACCCGCACCGGGGTTCCGAGGTCGACCTTACGGCCGACACCCGGCGTGAAACCCACGACGCAACACTTGTCTTCCACCAGTTTGAGCAAACCGCCGAGGGCGGCGGCACGCATCATGCGGACGTGTTCCATCGCGCCACGGGCGAGCGACCAGACCAGCGGATCGAAGGCGAGTTTTTCGGTGCCGGAAGAGAGCAGCAGGCGCTGGATACCGAAGGCACTCATGGTGCGGGCGATGGCCGCCAAGTCGGCGGGGCGCGTGACGTGGTCGGCGATGACGACGGTCTCATGCTTCTCGCGCCATTCGGAGAAGTCCGCCACGCGGACGTGGCCGGGTTCAGGGCGCATGGTCACCGCGCAAGCATCATGACAGGACTCCTCGCAGAGGTAGGACATGTCGTCGGGCGAAGAGGTCCGCAACTTGACCCCTTGAGCCTCGAGGGCGATGACGAAGGGAGACAAGGCGGCCACGAAGGCGGCGGAGGCATGGACCTCGCGGAGCGCTTTGGGGTGCTCCTGGATACAGGCCAATACCGCGTCGATTCCGCGCAGGACCAGTCGGTTGGGATTGGCGTCGTCCGTACTCACAGGATGCGTCCCTCATCAAAATCAATCATGTCGGCAAAAGAAATCACGTCGGTGCGATCAAGCGAACCCATCTTACGCTTGGCGTCGTTCAAGGCTTCGCGGCCCATTTCGCTCATCCCTTTTTGGACGAGTTCGCGGTTCCAGACATGGACCCGGAGGTCCTTGGGGAAGAGGGCAAGCAGGCGGGCGTCCAGGTCGGCTTCACTTTGGGCTTCCCGGACGCATTGGATGACGGCCTCGGGTTCGACTTGAAGGTGCAGGCAGAGGAAGCGGTCGAAGCCCTTGCAGAAGTTGCGTTGATAGGACTTCGGGAGCTCGCCTTGCAGATGCTTGCGGATCTTACCGATGAAGCGGGCTAGGTGCAGCAGGCCGGTGGCGCGATGCGGAATGTAGGCCGAAGGAAGGTCGTAGCAGATCTCACCGGTCGCTTCGCTGAAGCCGTTGGGGCGGTGGATAGGTTGGTCGGTCATCGGGATTGCCCCGACGTGGTCGTCAGGGGAGCCAACACTTTACCAATGATGAGGGCCGCCTTGGCGAGGTTTTCCGACTGAGCTCGCACAAAGTCTTCGGGTTTGTCCGCTTTCGGGCTGTTCCAGGTGCCTTGGCCCTCGGCCAGGAGTTGGCCGGCAGCGTTTTCGACCCGAAAGCGCAGTTGGAGGACGGCCGTGCCCTGGCTACGTGCGAATTGCTCGACGTCGATGAGCACCACCAGGTGGCTTTCACTGGGGGCTTGGTGCGTGACGGGCCGGCCCGTGTTCTTGATGAGGTGCTGGCCTAAGGCTTCCGCCAGACCACGGTCGAGCGGACTGGCCCAGCGATGGGAGTCATCCACCTGCACGTTGTTGGCTTCGTCGATCAGCACCAAGGTCGGACGGCGGAGGGAGGAAGGCAGGGTGACGCGCGGGATGAAGAGCAGGGGCGCGCTGACGGTCGGGGTGGCCTGCGGAGCCGCCAGCTGATGGAACGAGACGGACTCGCTCTTTTTGTCGAAGACGATGCAACCGCTGAAGAGGAGCACGGTCGTCAAGAGGCAGAGGTGACGCCAGGTCATTGGCTTGCGGGGGTCTCGGAGGAGGGTTCGACCTGTTTCTCGGGGGCGCTGCGCTTGCTGCGTCCTTGGATGATGGTTTCGGGATTACGCTCGAGGAAGTCGGCCAAGGAGCGGATGGCCGTGGCGGCTTCCGAAACATCGGCCAAAGCCGTGTCGAGTTCCCGTCGCGTCGGGGAGCCGGCCTTGGTCAGGGCGCGAAGGTTTTCCGCCGTTTCATTGAGGCGTTCCAGCGCCTTGCGACCAGCCGCGGCCATGGACTTGATGTCCTCGGCGACCGGGTCGACCTGTTGGTTCAAGCGTTTGACGAGTGAATCCACCGACTTCATGGCCGACGAAAAATCTTCGACCGCCTTGGAGATGGCCGGGTCACCCGTGATGCGGGCGATGTTGTCGGAAGCCCGGACGAGGTTGCCGTTGATCTTCTCGAACTCGATCTGGGAGGCACCCTTGTCGATGCGCCCGAGGATGGAATCGACCTTCTTGGTGATGGCCACGAAGTCCACGCGGCTGAGTTGGTCCAACGTCTGGGAGACGGCCTTGGTCAAGGCGCCAAGGTTCGACGGCAACGTGGGGATCTCCGCTTGCGTGCCCTTGGTCTCGTGCAGCTTGTAGGCCGTATCGGGGAAGTAGTCCAATTCGACGTAAAGCACGCCCGTGATGACCGACTGCTGCTGCAGCTTGGCGCGGAGGCCTTTTTCGACCGAGACCCGCAGGCCACTCTTGTCGACGAGGGCTTGATCGAGTCCGCGGCGGGTGAGCAGGTCGGGGGTGAATTCCATGACCACGGGGATGGAGTAATCGGAGGGCGCTTGGCTCTCCGTGCGCAGGAGCACTTGCGAGACCTTGCCGATGGTCACCCCGCGGAACTTGACGGGGGCGCCGATGTCGAGCCCGCTCACCGAGTCGTCGAAGTAGGCGAGCGCCGTCGGCTTGGCGCCGGAGAACGAGCCCGCCCCGAGCAGGATAAAGGCGGTGACGAAGAGCACGACGCCACCGGCGACGAAGGCGCCGATCAAGGTCTTGTTGGCATGGCGTCTCATGGTTCAGGATATCCGAGCGAGGGTGAAGAAAGCGTGGGCTTTGGCGTAGGCGGTGGGCGACAGGAAATCCTTCGGCGGAGCGTAGGCGCCCATCGTGCCGGTATCCGAGTCGAGGTAAACGCAGAAGTCGGCGATCCGCAGGATGCTGGGCACCTCGTGGCTCACCAAGATGATCGTCGTGCCAAAGGATTCCTTGATCTTCAGGACCAGTTCGTCGAGCTTGCCGGAGGTCACCGGATCCAGCCCCGCGCTGGGTTCATCCAGGAACATCACGGAAGGGTCCAAGGCGAGGGCGCGGGCGATGCCCGCCCGCTTGGCCATGCCGCCGCTGATTTCGGAAGGCAGCTTGTCCATCGCATCGGCCAGGCCGACCAAGGCCAACTTGTATTCCGCGAGCTGGGCGACTTCATGCGGAGGGAGGGGGAGGAACTCCCGCATGGGCAGTTCCACGTTCTCGCGCAACGTGAGCGAAGAGAAGAGCGCCGCGCCTTGGAACAGGAAGCCGGACCGACGGAGGACCGTTTCGCGCTCATGGGGGGTGGCGTTGACCAGGTCGGTCCCGAGCAGTTCGGAGCGGCCAGCCATGGGTTCATCGAGCCCACCGAGGACGCGCATCAGCGTGCTCTTGCCGCAACCGCTCGG
>DBCN01000013.1 GCA_002293065.1 Opitutia bacterium UBA957 | reverse complement strand
CCGCGACGCCTGCGCTCCAGCTCTCGGGCCTCGAGGCCCTCAACATCGTCGGCGGCCCCGGCACCTTCGTGAACGTCGGCGAACGCACGAACGTCGCCGGCTCCAGGATCTTCAAGGGCCACATCGAGAAGGACGACTACCGCTCCGCCTTGCGCGTCGCCAAGCAGCAGATCGAAGCCGGCGCCACGGTCATCGACATCAATTTCGACGCCGGTCTGCTCGACGGCGCGGCGGCGATGACGAAGTTCCTGAACATGGCGGCGACCGAACCGGACATCGCCAAGGTGCCGTTCATGATCGATTCGTCGAACTTCGACATCATCGAAGCCGGCCTGCGCTGCGTGCAGGGCAAGGCCATCGTGAATTCGATCTCCCTCAAGGAAGGCCCGCAGGAATTGATCCGCCGCGCCCGTCTCTGCCGCCGCTACGGCGCCGCCATGATCGTCATGGCCTTCGACGAACAAGGCCAAGCCGCCTCGCTCGCCGACAAGGTCCGCATCTGCGTCCGCGCCTACGGCATCCTCACCCAGGAAGCCGGCGTCGATCCGCAGGACATCATCTTCGACGCCAATATCCTGACGGTCGGTACGGGCATGGCGGAGCATAACCGCTATGCGCTCGATTTCATCGAGGCCGTGGCGGAGATCAAACGCCTCTGCCCCGGTGCCCGCACTTCGGGTGGCCTGTCCAACGTCTCATTCGCCTTCGCCGGCAACAACAAGGTCCGCGAAGCCATCCACTCCGTCTTCCTCTACCACGCGATCAAGGCGGGCCTCGACATGGCCATCGTCAACGCGGGCATGTTGGAGGTCTACACCGAGATCGACCCGGAACTGCGCGACCTCGTCGAGGACCTCGTGCTCTGCCGCCGCGTGGACGCCACGGACCGCCTCATGGAGGCCGCCCCGCGCTTCGCCGCGACGAAGACCGAAGGCGCCGACACCTCGAAGAAGAACGAGTGGCGCAACCTCGGCGTCGAAGCCCGCCTCGCCCACGCCCTCGTGAAGGGCATCGACGACCACGCCGTCGCCGACACCGAGGAAGCCCGCGTGAAGTTGGGTCGCCCCTTGCTCGTCATCGAAGGCCCGTTGATGGACGGCATGCGCGTGGTCGGACAACTCTTCGGCGAAGGGAAGATGTTCCTCCCGCAGGTCGTCCGCTCCGCCCGCGTGATGAAGACCGCGGTCGCCCACCTCGAGCCCTTCATGGCGGCCGAGAAGGTCGGCGGCTCCACCCAGGGCTCGTTCCTCATCGCGACCGTCAAGGGCGACGTCCACGACATCGGCAAGAACATCGTCGGCGTGGTCCTCGCGTGCAACAACTACGCGGTGACCGACCTCGGCGTCATGACGCCCACCGAACGCATCGTCGCCGAGGCCCAGCGCCTGAAGCCCGACTTCATCGGCCTGTCCGGCCTGATCACGCCGTCGCTCGACGAAATGATCACCGTCGCCAAGGAACTGAAGCGCGCGGGCATCCACACGCCGCTGCTCATCGGCGGCGCGACCACCTCCAAGGAGCACACGGCCATCAAGATCGCCGAACATTACGACGGCCCGATGGTGCACGTCGGCGACGCTTCGCTCGTCACCACCGTCTGCAGCGACCTCCTCAATCCCGCCAAGCGCGATGGTTTCATCGGCGACCTCAAGGTCGAGCAGGCGGCGATGCGCGAGGCCTACGAGAAGCAGCAGCCCGCCGTCGTCATCCCGCTCGCTGAAGCACGAAAGCGTCCGCTCATCACCACCGCCCTGGTCCAGCCCGCCCCGCGCAAGCCCGGCGTCACGCTCTTCGAGCGCATCGACCCCGCCGCCGTGGCGGAGATCATCGACTGGACGCCCTTCTTCATCACGTGGTCGCTGAAGGGCGCCTTCCCGCAGATCCTGCAGTCGGCCAAGTATGGCAGCGAAGCACGGGGGCTCTTTGACTCCGCCCGGGCCGAACTCGACGAACTCATCCGCGCCCAGCGCGTGCACCTGCGGGGCGCCGCCGGACTCTGGGCCGCCCGTCGCGTCGGCGACGACGTCGAAGTCTACGCCGACGAAGCCCAGGCCAAGCAGATTGGCCGCTTCCATTTCCTGCGCGACCAGCGTCAACGTCCGCGGGTCGACACCTGCCGTTCGCTGGCTGACCTCGTGTCCGCCTCCAAGGGCGACCACCTCGGGGCCTTCGCCGTCACGGCGGGGCAAGAGATCGAGGACTACGCCGCCTCCTTCAAGGAGAAGGACCCCTTCCGCCAGATCCTCATCCAAGCGCTGGCCGACCGCCTGGCGGAAGGCTGCGCCGAATGGCTGCACCGCGAAGTGCGCAAGGAACTCTGGGGTTATGCGCCGACCGAAGCCCTCTCCGTCAAGGAACTCATCGACGAGGAATACGCGGGGCGTCGGCCGGCCGCCGGTTATCCGGCCTGCCCGGAGCACACCGAGAAGGCGGAGCTCTGGCGCTTGCTGGATGCGGACCGCCTCGGCTGCACGCTGACCGAATCCTTTGCCATGAACCCGGCCGCCTCGGTCTCGGGCCTGTACTTCGGCAACCCGCAGTCGATCTACTTCGACATCGATAATGTCGGCCGCGATCAAGTGGAAGATTATGCGAAGCGTAAGGGTTGGACGATTGAGCAGGCGGAGAGGTGGCTTCGGCCGGTGCTCGGCTATAAGACCTAAGCATGGACGCGCGCGAACGCCAGAAGCTCGTCGACGCGATTGGGGCCGAAGACGCCGCGGCGGTCGAACGCTTCCTCGGCGAGGGCTGCGCGCTTTGCCTGCTGGTCGAAACGGCCGACCGCGCCGAGCAGGATTGGCCGGAATGGGCGCGCGCCGCCGCCGTGCTGCAACGCTGGCTCGAGGCCCATGGCCGTCAGGCGGATGCCCCGCGGAAACTCGGGTACCTCACCTGCACCCACGAAGGCTACCAACCCGTCGCGTCGAGCCTGCGGCCGCCCTTGGCCCAAGCCGTGGCCCGGATGTTGGAACAGTACGGCTTCCAGGCGGACAACGCTTAAGAGGTCCTGCCCGCGGGGTCCCGCCTCCGTCC
>DBCN01000149.1:3089-5645 GCA_002293065.1 Opitutia bacterium UBA957 | reverse complement strand
TGCTGACCCCGCGCTCGGAGATGAGCCTGGCGCGGACGCTCATCGATAACTCGCCGGACTTCATCATCCTGCGCGACCTGACGGGACGCATCCTCCACACCAGCCGCAACCTCGACGAATTCATCGGCCTGCCCCACCGCGGCGCCGCCGTGGACCTCACCCTCGAGGATATCCTGGCCCCGGAAACGGCCGCCCGCTTCAAAGCCCTCGACGCCGAGGTCATCCAGCACGGCCAAAGCGCCCGCCACCAAGGCATGGACTTCACCAACCTCCAAGGCACGACCCGACATATCAGCGTCGTGCATGAACGGATCAAGGGCGGCAATGGCCTGCCTGCCGGGCTCCTGACCTTCGCCAGCAACATCACGGACTCGACCAAGGAACAGAATCGCCTCCGGATCGCCCTCGAGAAAGCCGAGGAACTCGGGGCCGCGAAATCGCAGTTCGTCGCCAACATCACCCACGAGATCCGCAATCCGATCAACGCCATCCAGGGACTCTGCGAAACGGCGCTGGAGTCGCCCGCCCACGCCACCGAGGAGACGCTCCAAAAAATCCAGCGGTGCGCCGTGGACCTGGAGGAGATGGTCAAGGACGTGCTCGACTTCGCCCGCCTCGATCGCGGCCACATCACGATCGAACAGATCCCCTTCAACCCCATCCGCGCGCTGGAGGAGACGATGGCGCAATTCCATCAGCAGGCCCGGCGCAAGGGCATCGAGTTCGCCGCCCTCACCGCCCCGGACGCCCCGCACAGCGTGCTCGGCGATCCGGTGAAATTCCGCCGCATCCTTTCCAACCTGATCGGCAATGCGGTCAAGTTCACCGAAAGCGGCCACGTCCACTGCCACCTCGAATTCGAAACCCGCGGGGAAAACCTGCGCACCCGCATCGTCGTGGAGGACACCGGGATCGGGATTCCCGTGAACCGGCTGGAAAGCATCTTCGACCCTTTCACCCAAGCCGACGCCTCGACCACGCGGCGGTTCGGGGGCACGGGGCTTGGCCTCACCATCGTCCGCAACCTGACCCAAGCGATGGATGGCTACGTCAAGGTTCAGAGCGAACCCAACAAGGGGAGCCGCTTCACGGCAGCCCTCATGCTGGCCAGCGACTCAGCCGAACGCAGCCGAACGCTGCCACCGCTCCGCGACGAACGCATCCTGATCGCCGGCGGCAGCGCCGCGCTGCGGGAATGGCTGCTGCAGTGCATCCGCCACCGCGAAGGCCAAGGCGTCAGCGTCGAAACCAACGAGTTGGCCGAACAGGCCTGGCAGGATGCGACGTCGCGAGGGCAACCCTTCACCCGCGCCTTCATCGACTTACCCGATGACGTCAGCCCAAAGCTACCGGCCATTCCCCGCGAGCTGGTGGTCCTGCTGACCTCGCCCGACCTCGAACTCCGCGGCTTCAAGCAGCTCCATAAGCCGCTCACCCTGTCCTCCCTCTGGTCCGAATTGGGAAACCACCAACCGGGCCCCGAAGACCAACCCGCGACGACGCCCGCCGCCCCGCCCCGCCGGCATCTGCGCATCCTCGTGGCGGAGGATAATGAAGTGAACCGCGAGGTCACCGTCTCCCGCCTCAAACGCGCCGGCCATGAGGTCAATGCGACCGTGGACGGGGCCGCCGCGCTGGAACTCTGGGGCATCAAGGAATTCGACGTGGCGGTGCTCGACATCCAAATGCCCCTCGTCGATGGGATCGGGGTCGCCGAAGGCATCCGTTCCGCGGAGTTCCAGACGGGCCGCCGCCGGACCGTCCTCCTGGCGCTCACGGCCATGACCCAAGAAAGCGACCGCGTCCGTTGCGAGCAGGCCGGGTTCGATGGCTACCTGTCCAAGCCGATGCGCGGCTCGGACTTGCTCGCCAAGATCGACCAACTGGCCGGCGAATCCGCGGACACCGCCCACGGCAACGAATTCCAAGCGGCTTTGGGCGAACTCGACGAAGAAGAGGCCGAAGACCTGCGTTGCGCGGCCCGCTCCTTCCTCCGCCATGGCCCCCAAATGGTCACGGACCTTGAGTCCGCCCTGAATCAGGGAGACCCCGAAGCGGTCATGCGCCAAGCCCACGGGGTCAAAGGCATGCTGGCCCTCATGGGTTGCATCGAACTCTCCCGGGTCGCCGCCCAACTCGAGCGCACCCCGGGCCTGCCCCCGGCCGCAGAAACTTGCCAAAGGCTCATCGGTGGCTTGCGGAACCTGCTCCTGTCCCTTAGTTCTGACAGCGAGCTGACTCCCCATGGGCAAACCCAAGATCAAGCCGGAGATCAAGACTGAGAAGGTTCCCGCCCTGGCGTCGAAGTGGAATGTGGTCGTCCTGAACGACCCCATCAACCTCACCGGCTACGTGGTCATGGTGTTCATGAACGTGCTGCGCATCCAGCGTCCGTTGGCTCGGAAATACATGCTGCAAGTGCATGAGGAGGGCCGCGCCACCGTCTGGACCGGCGAACGCGAACGGGCCGAAATGCTCTCGCTCGAACTCCAACAGTGGCACCTCAACGCCTTACTCGAAAAAGATGGCTGAGCTCCGTCTCACGATGACGGCGGA
>DBCN01000149.1:0-3042 GCA_002293065.1 Opitutia bacterium UBA957 | reverse complement strand
CGCGTCTCGGTGAACCGCGCGAAGATCCCCGACGGCGACGCCGAGGTGGCCGCCTTTTGGACGGAAACCCTGAGTTCCCAGGCGGCCGAGGAGGCCCGCCTGCTGGCCACGGCCTTCGCGAACGCCAAAGGGGAACCCGCGGTCATCTTGCTGAAGAACGACGGCCAAGCATTCGCCTTCCTCCGCGCCCTGTCGGCGGTCCGCATCGCCCTGCGCGAATTGGTCTTCGCCGACATCCCCGACTCCGCCCTGGAAAGCTCCGAACTGCTCGACGATGAGTCGCTGCCGACCGAGAAACGCCACGCCTTGGCCTGCTACTCCTGCTTTGGGCTGCTGCAACAATCGCTAATACAACAGCTCGACCCCGAAGCGTTTGACTGAGGCCCGCCGAAATCGGTTGAAGCCTCGACGCGGTTGGCAACAACAGGTCCGTGCTCCGGGGCCTCCAAAACTTCTTCTCCCTGCTCGGTCAAGGTTGGCGCATGCTGGCCGCCTTACCGCGCCCGCGGCTCCTCCCGATTCGCTCCGCCGTCCCGCAAATGGACGGACCGACCTTCAAGGCGGACTTGATCGCCGGACTCAACGTCGCGCTCTTGGCCTTCCCGATGTCGATGGCCTTCGCGATGAAAGCCGGCCTGCCGGTCTGGTGCGGACTCATCGGTTGCGGCGTCGCCGCCCTGATCGCCCCGATCTTCACGGGCTCCTCCAACCTTTCCGCGGGACCCACCAATGCCTCCGCGGCCCTGCTGCTCGGCGCCTTCGCCACCCTAGGGGCGATTTCGCCCGACCAACGCGCGGCGGCTTTGCCTACCCTCGTGCTCATGGCGGGCGTCTTCCTGCTGCTCGCCTCCTGGCTCCGCCTGAGCGGTTTCGCCGACTTCGTCCCGCGGACGGTGATCTCGGCCTACATCGCGGCCGCCGCCCTCCGCGTCATCGCGCTGCAGCTCCCCGTGACCATCGGCCTGCCCGGCGAACATGGAGCGGAAAGCCTGCCTGAAGTCCTCTGGGCGGCCGTCAAACTGGGCAAGGGCCTGCTTAACCCCGATCTCGGCCTAGCCATCGTGACGGGGATCACCTACGGGCTCATGCGCAAGCCCTACGGCGTCGGCAAGGCCATCCTCGGCGCCATCACCGTGGCCACCGTCGGAGCCGCCCTCGCGCAATCGGTGGCTCTAAATCATGGCTCCCAAGGGCAGGTGGTGAAATTCGTCGGCGACGCCGCCCGCGCGGCCACCAGCCTACACCTGCCTGATTTCTCGGCCCGCACGCTTTCGACGCTTTTTTCGCCGGCCTTGGCCCTCGCCGTCCTCGTCGTGATCGAGGGCACCGCCAATGCCCGCGCCTCGGCCCTCAAGACGGGCCGACCTTCCGACCTACACCAAGAGGTCTTCGGACTCGGCATGGCCAACCTCGCCTGCGCCTTCACGGGCGGCATGGCCGCCTCGGGTTCCATCAGCCGTTCCGCGCTCAACGTGGCCAGCGGCGCGCGCACGGCCTTCGCCTCCTTGTTCGCCGGGCTCCTCATCCTCGCCGCCGCCTTCCTCTTCAGCCACTGGGTCGCGCTCGTGCCCTTGGCGACGCTCGGCATCCTGGTCATCCTCGCCGAAGTCGAGCTGGCGAATCTGTCGGCGATCAAATTGATCCTCAAGTCCGGGGCGCAGGACCGCACCGTCTTCTTGGCGACCTTCCTGACGGCGCTGCTGGCCCCGCTCGACATCGCCATCTTCTTCGGTACCGCGGTGGCCATCGCGTTCTACCTGCGCAAGACGTCCGAGCCCGAGGTCGTGGAATACGACTTCTCCGAAACCGGCGAACTGCGTGAACGCCCCAAGGGCCAAGCGTCGACAGGCATCTCCATCCTCCATGTGGAAGGCAGCCTCCACTTCGGTGCGACCCAAGCCTTCCACGAACACCTGCGCCGCGCGTCGGCGGACCCGAACCTCAAGGTGCTGGTGCTGAAGTTCCGGGAGGCGCATCACTTGGATGCCAACGGCGTACTGCTCTTGCGTGACCTCGCCGAGGCCTTGAAATCGGATGGGCGTCACTTGATCCTTTGCGAGGCGAAGCCCGACACGATGCGGATCTTCGTGAACGCCGGCCTCGTCGACGCGGTGGGCGCCGAAAACGTCATCCCGTGGGATGACACCAACCCAACCGCGGCGCTCGCCAAGGCGGTCCGCCGGGCTCGCTCCTTGGCCGGCGGCGGCGACGCCGTCCTCCGCGTCGTGACGGCCCCGCATCCTGGCCTTCCCGCCCCGGCTTCGGCCTCCGGCGACGATTGGCAGATTTAGTCAGGGACCGCCCATTTTCGGCCACTTGAAAGCCCCGCCAGCGGCTTTTATGGTGGATTATGAATTCTGGCTTGATGCCCGCCCTCGGACTCGCCCTTTTGAGGGGGTTCGTTCGTATCGACGAACCCACCCACTTCCCAGCACCATGAGCAACTACAGCGAAATCCAGAAACTCCTCGGCAACGATGCGGAATCCCTCCTCGGATTCAGCAACCCGAAGATCAAGAAGGAGCAGATCCACCTGCCCCGCGCCGATTGGGTCGACCACGCCTTCGCGCCGTCGGACCGCAACAACCGCGTGCTCGCCAACCTGCAGCGTCTCTACGGCTCCGGCCGCCTCGCCAACACCGGCTACGTCTCCATCCTCCCGGTCGACCAAGGCATCGAGCACTCCGCCGGCGCTTCGTTCGCCAAGAACCCGATCTACTTCGACGGTGAGAACATCGTGAAGCTCGCCATCGAAGGCGGTTGCAACGCGGTCTGCTCGACCTTCGGCGTCCTCAGCAGCGTCTCCCGCCGCTACGCGCACAAGATTCCGTTCATGGTGAAGATCAACCACAACCAGTTGCTCACCTACCCGAACGTCGGCGACCAAGTGATGTACGGCACGCTCAAGCAGGCCGCCGACATGGGCTGCGCCGCCGTCGGTGCGACCATCTACTTCGGCTCCCCCGAGACCAACCGCCAGATCATCGAAGTTTCGACCGCCTTCCAGCAGGCCCACGAACTCGGCATGGCCACCGTCCTCTGG
>DBCN01000025.1 GCA_002293065.1 Opitutia bacterium UBA957 | reverse complement strand
GGGCGTGCACTCCGGCGACGCCGGGATGGTGCTCCCCCCGCACACCCTCTCGCCGGCCATCATCGACGAAGTGCGTCGCATCACGCATGCGCTCGCCAAGCGCCTCAAGGTGGTCGGCTTGATGAACATCCAGTTCGCCATCAAGGACGGCACCGTGTTCATGCTGGAGGTCAACCCGCGCGCCTCGCGCACCATCCCGTTCGTCTCGAAGGCGATCGGAGTACCCCTCGCCAAGCTGGCTTCGCTCTGCATGCTCGGCGCGAAGCTGAAGGACTTCAAGTTCACCCAGGAAATCCGTCCGCCCTATTGGTCCGTCAAGGAATCGGTCTTCCCGTTCAACCGTTTCCCCGGCGCGCCCGTTGCGCTCTCGCCGGAAATGCGTTCGACGGGTGAAGTCATGGGCGTCGATGACGACCTCGGCATGGCTTACGCCAAGGCGCAGATGGCTGCGCAGCCGGCCATGCCCACCACCGGCAGCGTCTTCCTCTCCGTCAAGGACCGCGATAAGGACGGCGCCGTCGCCGTGGCCCGCGAGCTCGCGACCCTCGGTTTCAGCGTCTATTCCACGAGCGGTACCGCCGCGGCGATCGAGGCCGCCGGCGTCAAGGTCACCAAGCTCGGCAAGATCTCCGAAGGCTCGCGGCCCAACGTGCTCGACCTCCTGAAGAACGGCCAGCTCCAGATGATCGTGAACACCGCCGCGGGCATGCTGCCGCGCAAGGATGAGAATGCGATGCGCGCCGAGGCCGTCCTCCGCGGCGTCTATATGGCTTCGACCATGAACGCCGCCCGGGCGGCCGTCCTCGGCATCAAGTCCCTCAAAGTTCGCCCCCTGACCGTGAATTCCCTCCAGGAACACGCAAAGGTGCTTCCCCCGCAGGCCTAATTCGGATACCAACCCTTCCCCATGAAACTCCCCGCCCTCGCCGCGTTGGCCCTCGCCGCCGCGTCCCTCCACGCCGCCGACGAAGCCAAGCCCGCCGCGGCGACCGCTGCTCCGGCCGCTCCCGCGCTCACCCCTCCACCCGCACCCATCGTGAAAGACCTCACCCCCGAACAACAGAAACAGGCCTTCTTCCTCCAGGGATTCTTCCTGGTCCGCCAGGCTCAATGGGCGTCCATCGCCTCGGAGCTCGACCTTTCCGACGAGGAAGTGACCGCCCTGCTCGACGGCATGCGCGCCGCCCTCAAGAACGAGACGCCGAAGTTCAAGGCCGAGGAAATCATTCCCGGTGCCGAGAAGATGATCGGCGAACGCGTCGCCGGTAAGGCCAAGCGCTGGGGCGCCCAGAACGACGCTTTCCTCGCCAAGATCGACGCCGACAAGGCATTCACGAAGACCGCTTCGGGTCTCCGCTACAAGATCATCACCCCAGGTACCGACCCTAAGCCCACCGCGACCAGCACCGTCAAGTGCCTCTACACCGGCAAGACGGTCGATGGTAAGGTCTTCGACTCCACCGCCAACCGCGGCAACGCCCCGGCTGAGTTCCCGTTGAACGGCGTCATCCCGGCTTGGACCGAAGCCGTCCCCATGATCGGCAAGGGCGGCAAGATCCTCCTCGTCGCTCCCGCCAGCATCGCCTATGGCGAGAATGGCCAGGGCCCGATTCCTCCCAACTCCGTCCTCGAATTCGAGGTGGAATTGGTTGAAATCGTCAAATAAGACAAAACGCCTTCAACGGTGAGGTTTCGCGACGCACCTGATGGTGCGTCGCTTGCTTTATGGACGGAACAAACTACACCTACTGAGGTACTTACCCCTTCCATGCGCGCCATTCTCCCCGCGACTTTCCTCGTCGCTGCTTCCCTGTTGGGAGCAGAGGGCGTCGTCGCGCCGGCTCCCGTGAACCAGGTGGTCGCTTCCGCCGCCCAGACGGTCACCTTGGCCGCCGCCATCGACCAGGCGTTGGCCCGCAACCTGGGCCTCGTCATCACTCGACTGGAGACCGCCCGCGCCTTGGATTCCGTGGAACAGGCCGAGGCCGATTTTGATCCGGTCTTCGGTTGGAGCAACCGCTTGAGCGGGGCGCAGTCGTCGTTCGATCGTCAGAACGGCAACCCCGCTGCCCGGGACTTCAGTTCGGATATCAGCCTCTCCCGCAAGTTCAGCTGGGGTGGGACGTTGACCTTGGGCACGGGCATGACGCGGCTCTGGTCCGATGGCGGCAGCCTCAATTCGACGGCCTCGAATTTCGACCTCGGGACCAGCTTGAGTTACACCCAGCCCCTGCTCGCGGGCGCCGGTCGGGCCGTCAACCTCTCGGCTTTGATCGCCGCCAAGGAAGGCGCCACGCGGAGTCGCCTCGCTTTACGGGCCGCGGCCTTGGACCTCATCCGCGACACGGAAGTCGCCTATTGGAGCCTCGCCGGGGCGCGCACGTTGGTGGCCTTGCGCGAAACCAGCCTGCGCTCGGCGGAGTCCTTGTTGGAGCAGGTTCAGACCAAGCGCCGGCTCGGCGACGCCACGGCCCTGGAGGAATTGCAAGCCGCGGCCGACGTGGCGAACCAGAAGGTCGCCGTCTTGAACGCCAAGCAGGCGGTGGACGGAGCGGAGATGCGCTTGCGCCGAACGCTCGGACGTGGCGATGCCGCCGAAATCGAGCAGGCGGTCCTCGTGGAAGCCATCCCCTCGTCCGCGGTCGCCGCCCCGGAGCCGTTCGCGCTTTGGATACGCCAAGCGGCCGACTTCGATTTCGAAACGGCCATTCAGCTCTCCGCCTTGGCCCAAGCCAACTCGTCCTTGGATGCCGCGCGGCAAAATGATGCCGCCCAACTCGACCTCACGCTCTCGGGCGCCAACATCGGGCCTTCGGTCGCCGGATTGAATCAGGCGCATAACGGCCTCCGTGATGCCTCGGGCTGGAGCAATAGCATCAGTTTCACCTACCGCTTGCCGCTGGGCTCCCGCGAATCCGAAGCCGCGTTACGCTCCGCCGCCCGGGCCCGCCAGCAGGCCGAATTCCGTTTGGCGGACGTCCGCCAGAACCTCGTCTTCAACGCCCGCGCCACGTGGCGCGACCTCGAGGCCGCCCGGGCGCGCGTGGATTCCGCGACCTCGGCGTTGGCTTTGCAGCGCCAGTCCTACGAAGGCGAACGGGCCCGCTACGCCGCCGGCCAATCCGACATCCTGCGCGTCCTGCAGGCCCAGGCGGCCTTGGATGCCGCCCAATTGAATTGGATCCAGTCCTCGCTGGATGCCCGTTCCGCCTCCGCGCGGGTCGCCCGTCTCGATGGTTCCTTGCTCGCGCGTCACGGCTTCACGCTGGAAGCGGCCGAGGCGAAGGTCGGTGCCGGGCTGCCGATGGATGAACCCTTACCCCCTTTGTCCGCAACCCCATGAGCCTTAAGAAGAACCTGATCATCCTCACCACCGTCGCCCTCGCGGCCGCGGCCACCGTCCATTGGTGGCCCGAGGACGCCGACAAGGGTGGTCGGCGCGCCGGTGGCGCGAAGGGCGGGGCCCCGCAGAACCCCATTGAATCCATCGTGGCCATCCGCGACATCGAAGAGACCGTCGATGCGGCCGGCTATGTCCGCCCCGTCATCTTCAGCGACGTGAAGGCTGAAGTGAGCGGCAAGATTCAGAAGATCCACGTCAAAGACGGCCAAGTCGTCAAAAAGGGAGACATCCTGATCGAACTCGACCCCTTGCTCGTCAAGGCCGACCAAGAGGAGGCCCGCCGCAACGTCCAACTCCAAGCGCTCAACCTCGAGAAGAGCACGCGCGACCTGAAGCGGGCCGAGGCCCTGCGCGAGAAGGGGTTCGTGTCGGACCGCGAGCTGCTGGATGCCCGCACCGCCTATGAAGTGACGAAACTCCAATGCGACGTCGCCCAGTCCCGCTTCGAGAAGGCCGAAGAGAACGTGCGCAAGACCGTGCTGGTGGCCCCGCACGACGGCATGGTGTCCGACGCGAACAACCTCGTCGAAGGCCAAGTCGTCATCGGCGCGCAATCCATCAACAGCGGCACCCTCCTGCTGCGCGTCTCCGACGTCTCGGTCCTGCGCGTGGACGTGAACCTCAACGAGTTCGCCGCCACGCGCCTGTCGTTGGGCCGCGAGGCGACCATCACGTTCGACTCCATCCCCGGCCTGACGAAGAAAGGCCAAGTCACGTTCTTGGCCCCGTTCGGCACGCCGGACGTCAAGACCCCCGATCTCCGCGTGTTTCCGTGCCAGGTTTCCTTCGCCGCCGGGGAGGGCGCCCGCCCGGGCATCAGCGCGAACCTCTCCGTGCTGGTGGCCCGCGAAGCCGGCTGCCTCTCCATCCCCGTGTCGGCGATCTTCGTCGAGGGCAAGGACCGCATCGTTTACGCGAAGGGCGGGTCGGGCGAGTGGGAGCGCCGCTCGGTGAAGCTGGGCCTCAGCGATGCCGGCTACACCCAGGTGAAGTCCGGCGTCCAAGTCGGCGAAACCGTCAGCCTGGTTCGCCAGACCGTGCAGCGCTGAGCATGGGTTCCCTCGCGACCATCCGCGGTCTGCATAAGACCTACGTCATGGGCGACGAAACCGTCCATGCATTGGATGGCGTCGACCTCGATTTCGACCGCGGCGAATACATCGCCATCTTGGGCCCCTCGGGTTCGGGCAAGTCGACCTTGATGCATATCTTGGGTTTCATGGATACGCCGACGAAGGGCAGCATCCTCTTCGAGGGCGAGGAAGTCTCCGACCTGAGCGCGGATCGGCGCGCTTGGTATCGCTCCAACCGCGTCGGCTTCGTCTTCCAGTCGTTCAACCTCCTCCCGCGCTTGAGCGTGCTGGAGAACGTCGCCTTGCCGTTGCTTTACCGCGAGGATTACACCGAAGCCGCCCGGGAGGAAGCCGCCAAGATCGCGCTCGAACGCGTGGGCATGTCGCACCGCCTCACGCACCGGCCGACCCAGCTCTCGGGGGGTGAGCGCCAGCGCGTCGCCATCGCCCGCGCCATCGTCGCGCGCCCCGCCATCGTCTTCGCCGATGAGCCCACGGGCAATCTCGACGTGAAGAACGTCGACCGCATCCTCGACCTGCTCGGGTCCCTCCTGGCCGAAGGCATCACCGTCGTGCTGGTGACCCACGACCTTTCCGTCGCCGCCAAGGCCAAGCGCGTCATTTCCATGCGGGCGGGCAAGGTGCAGGAGGACCGCCGCCAATGAAGCTCCTCATCCGCATCCGCGCCGCCGTCATCAATGGCCTGCGGGAACTCCAGGCGAACAAGGTGCGTTCCTTGCTTTCCATGTCGGGCATCATCCTTGGCGTCGCCTCGCTCGTCGCGATGGTCACGGTCGTCCAGGGCATGGTCGGCAACTTCCGGCAATTCGTCGATGCCATGGGCGGCATCGAGAAGATCACCGTCGATAAGCAGTCCTTGCCCAAGGAACAGGAGCACCTCGCCGGACTTTCGGAAGGCCTGACCATGCGCGACGTCGAGCAGATCAAGGCGACCATCCCGATCGTCCGTTATGTCTCCCCCGAAGCCCGCGTCGGCTACGAGAAGCTCGTCTGGGAAGGCCGTGAGGTGAATACCGTGATCAACGGCGTGACGCCCGATTGGCTTCCGGTCGCGAAGCGGTGGGTCGATCCGAGCCAAGGCCGCTTCATCAGCGACCTCGATATCCTGCATAAGACGGACGTCTGCGTGTTGGGCTCCGCCATCGTCGCGGAACTCTTCCCGCCCAACGTCGACCCGCTCGGTAAGGTCATCCGCGTCAAAGGGAAGCGCTTCGTCGTCATCGGCCTCCTCAACAACATCGAAGCCCAAGGGATGGAGATCCGCTCGGCTTCGGGCAAGGGTCGCGGGAGCGGGGGCATGTGGCGCTGGCGCAACAGCGGCGTCTATATTCCGATCTCGACCGCGGCTGCGAAGTTCAACGGCAACGATCGGCTCAGCGGCCTCGGCCTGCAGGTGGCTTCCGGCGACGACCTCAATCACGCGGTCGAACAGGTGGAACGCACGCTGTTGCAGACGCATAATGGCCTGAAGGATTTCACGCTCACCACCAATGAGCAGACCTTGGAGGACTTCCGCAAGACCGAGGTGGCCTTCAAGCTTTCGCTGGGCGGCGTGGCGGGCATCTCGCTCTTCGTCGGCGGCATCGGCATCATGAACGTGATGTTGGCTTCGATCAACGAACGCATCCGCGAGATCGGTGTCCGCAAGGCCGTCGGTGCGCGCGGCTCCGACCTCTTCCTGCAATTCCTTTCCGAAGCGGCGGTGATCTCGGTGCTGGGTGGCCTCATCGGCCTCGCCGTTTCGATGGGCATCGTCGCGATCATGAACTATGTCCTGATGCAGGCCGTGCCGACGGGCGTCGTCGCCAAGTTCGATTGGATCATCATGCTCCAAGGCCTTTCCTTCTCGGTCGTCGTTGGTCTCATCGCCGGCGTCTATCCGGCCATCCGCGCGGCCAACCTCGATCCGATCGAAGCCCTTCGACACGAATGAAAACGTTCTGCTGCTCGGTCCTTTGCCTGCCCGTCCTGCTGTGGGCCGAACCGGCGGCGCCCCTTCCGGTTTGGGATGGCGCCCCGCCCGCTGAAACGCTCAAGGCGAAGCCCGGCCAAGACCCCAAGGGTATCCTCAACAAGAACGGTCACCGCACCGACGTGATGATCCCCGAGTTCGTGGTTTGGCCGGCGGCCAAGCCCAACGCGCCCTTCATCGTCGTCTGCCCGGGGGGCGGCTACGGCATCCTCGCCGAAGAGCACGAAGGCGCCGAGGTGGCGCGTCGCCTCAACGCCCAAGGCGTCGGCGCCGCGGTCCTGCGTTACCGCGTGCCCCGGCGCGATAACGACAAGCCCTGGGTCGTGCCCGTCCTGGATGCACGCAAGACCATCGAACTCGTGCGCGCCCATGCCGCTGAATGGAACGCCGATCCCAAGAAGATTGGCATCCTCGGTTTCTCCGCGGGTGGTAATCTCGCCGCGCGCGTGGCCTACTCGCCGGCGGAGGCCAGCGCCGCCCGCCCGGACTTCGCGGTCATGGTCTACCCCGCCTATCTTTTCGAGAAAGATAAGCCTGATAGCGTCCTGCGCGAAGGCCCCGATGGCGTCGTTCCGCCGAAGGGCCCCAAGCCCGTGCCGGCGTTCTTCGCGCATAGCGCGGATGACCCCTATCCGGCCGAAGGTTCGATGGCCTTGGCGGCGAAGCTGAAGTCCCTTGGCGGCAGCGCCGAAGTCCACGTTTGGTCGAAGGGCGGCCATGGGTGGGGCGCCTCGGATCGCTGTTTGGCGGCGAAGGAGTGGACCAATACCTTGGGTGCTTGGTTGAAGGATCGCGGAATCCTGACGCCCTGAGCCGCCACCTCCGCCCATAAAAAAGGCCGCCCATTGGGCGGCCTTTTCGTGGGACGTGCAGTCGCTTAGAACTTCAAGCGCAGGCTCACGGACTGGGACCAGTCGGTGATCGTGTTCTTGTTCGCGCCGGTCGAATCCTTGACGCCGATGAACTGGGCGTTCTTCACCGTGAAGGCGAGGTCGAGGTTCTCGGAGAGGGCGAAGCGCACGCCGGCGAACACGTCGGTCACTAGGACGGACGAGGACTTCGAGGTGACGGTGGCGCCACCGTTATCGGAGAGCCAGGAGTAACCCACGCCAGCACCGATGAACGGACGGATGCCGCCGCGGGCGTTGAGGTCGTAGGTCAGCTCAGCGATGGCGCTGCGAGCGTCGACATCGAGGGCGGGGGTCGAGGTCCCGCCTGCAAGGCCACGGGAGTTCAGGTTCAGGCCGAGGCTGAAGCTTTCATTGACCTGGGTCGCGATCGTCAGGCCGACGACGTTGCTGTCTTGGTGGCCGGTCGGGTGGCTCTTACCGAGTTCCAGTTCGAGGGTGTAGGCCTGAGCGGCAACGGCAGCCAAGGGCAGGAGGAGGAGGGGGCGTAGGGATTTCATGGGGAAACGCTAGGTTGGTTGAGGTCTTTATTGTGTAAAGGACGAAGGGAGCGGCTTACTTCTTCTTCTCCTCAGACTTCTTCTCGGCCTTCTTTTCGCCAACTATCTCCACGCCAGTGACTTCCACGCGTTCGGTGGGGCTGGAGCGTTCGGGGCCGACGCAGGCGATGGCCGCGATCTTATCGAGGACTTTCTCACCGTCGACGAGCTTGCCGAAGGCGGTGTACTTGTTGTTCAGGAAGGAAGCATCGCCATGGCAGATGAAGAATTGGCTACCGGCGCTGTCCGGGTCGGCGGAGCGGGCCATCGAGAGCACGCCCTTGGTGTGGGAGCGGTTGTTGAACTCCGCCTTGATCTGGTAGCCGGGGCTACCGGTGCCCGGCTGGCCCTTGGCGCCGAGCTTCGAGTTGGGGCAACCACCTTGGATCATGAAGCCCTTGATGATGCGATGGAAGCAGGTGCCGTCGTAGAAACCTTCGCGGGCCAGCTTGAGGAAATTATCGACCGTGCGCGGGGCGACGTCGGGCCAGAACTCAACGGTCATGTCACCGTAGGTGGTGTGGATGATGGCACGCGGTGCGGCCTTGGGGTCGGAGGATTCTTTCATGTTGGTGGAAGGGGTTTCGGCGGCGTGGGCGAGGGCCAGGCCAAGGAGGCACGACGCGAGCAGGCGGAGGGATTTCATGCCCACCAGCGAAAGCCGGCCGAGCGTTGCCGCAACCCCAAACCTCCGCTTGCCTCCCTGCCTCAAGGGGGTCACGTTCGGGCCCACAGGTATGCGTGTAATCGTCAACGATGAGCCCCGGGAAACCGCCGCCACGACCCTCGCCGCCCTGCTCGAGGAGCTCGGTTGCGCCCAGGAGGCCGCCGTGGCCGCCGCCGTCGACGGCCAAGTCGTCCCCCGGAGCCGCTGGTCCGCCCAAGTCCTCGCCGCCGGCGCCCAAATCCTCGTCATTCGCGCCGCTCAAGGCGGTTAATTCATGCTTAAGTTCATCAAAGGTCTTTTCAAATCCGAACCCGAGGCGCCTGCCCCGGCTAACCTCGTGCTGTTTACGCCCACGCGGACCGCTTGGGACGCCAAGACGGTCGTCAAACTGTTCGACGCGGGCTTAGGTCGGCTGCACGTCCAGTCGGTCCGCGATTGGAATGTCCGCCAATACGAGGCCTTCCTTCAGCAGGTCCCCGAGGTTTTCTGGGACCGCATCGTCCTCGAAGAGCAGCCCGACCTGGTGCTCTCCCGGAAGTTGGCGGGTTTTCAGATGATACCTGGCGACCGCATCCCGCCGCGCTGGCCCAAGACCGCCGCGCTCAGCATGAAGTGCCATTCCTATGACGAGATGCGGAGCACGCCGAAGGGTTGCCATTACCTCTTCCTGAGCCCGCTCTTCCCGTCGGTCTCGAAGCGCGACTACGTGCCCCAGCGTACGCATCGCGAGTTCCAAGTCATCGTCGAACGCTGGCGCGCTGAAGGCGGCTGCCCCGTCTACGGTCTCGGCGGGATCACGCCCCAAAACGCCGCCCACGTGCGTGCGTTGGGTTTTGACGGGATGGCGTTTATTGGTTCCGTCTGGGAGCACGATAAACCTGTCCAAGCTTTCTTGGAACTGGAGCGCGCCTGGTCTGGCAAGGATGCGCGTAAGCTGAAGCGTAAGCACTAATGTCCGGCCTGCCTCGCCTGCAGTTCCTCACGCTCGACGCATCGCCGCTCGGCCACCGCGACCAAGCGCTTGCAGCCTTGCAGGGTGGGGTGCGTTGGATTCAGTTCCGTACGAAGGCTTTGCCCGAAGCGGCCGCCATCGCGGAAGCCGCGCGCATCGCCGAGCTCTGCCGCGACTACGGTGCGACCTTCATCATCAACGATTCCCCGCGGATCGCTTTGGCCGCGGAAGCCGATGGCGTGCACCTTGGACCAGACGATCCTTCACCGGCGGAAGCACGTCAGTTGCTGGGCGCTTATGCGGTGGTCGGCGTCACCCTGAACTTCCCCGCGCACCTCGCGCGGCTGCAGGGTGCCCAGGTGGATTACGCCGGCGTCGGGCCGGTCCGGGCGACCGCCAGCAAGGCGAAGCATGCGCCCGTCCACTCCACGGAGTCCTTGGCCGAGCTCATCGCCGGGGCCGTGCCGTTACCCTGTTTCGCCATCGGAGGCGTGACGGCCGCGGATTTCCCGGCGCTGCGCGTGCAGGGGGCCCACGGCATCGCGGTCAGCGGCGCCATCGCCTTGGCGGCCGACCCGACCGCCGCCGCGCGGGCCTTGGTGGCCGCGGTTTCGGCCTAGGTTTTCCGCGCGAGGGCTGGACAATTCGGCCGCGGCTCGGATTGTCGGAAGTCGGATGTCCTCCCTCCTCCGCATCGCCGATCGCACGTTCGCTTCCCGCCTGTTCACGGGCACGGGGAAGTATGCGTCCGCCGCGGCCCTGCGCGCCGTCCTCGACGCCTCGGGCGCCGAAGTGGTGACCGTCGCCGTGAAACGCGTCCGCTTCGGAGCGAAGGACGACGGCATTCTGACCGCCCTCGACCCGAAGAAGCATCTCATCCTCCCGAACACCTCCGGGGTGCGCACGGCCAAGGAAGCGATCTTCGCCGCGGAGCTGGCCCGCGAAGCCCTCGGGACTTCTTGGCTGAAGCTCGAGATCCATCCCGACCCCAAGTATCTCATGCCCGACCCGGTCGAGACACTCGAGGCTTGCCGGGAATTGGTGAAGAAGGGTTTCACCGTCTTGCCTTACATCCACGCCGACCCGGTCCTCGCGAAGCGCCTCGAAGAAGTCGGCGCCGCCGCCGTCATGCCGCTCGGCGCCCCCATCGGGACCAACCGTGGGCTGCTCTCCCGTGACTTCCTCCGCATCATCATCGAGCAGGCCCGCGTGCCCGTGATCATCGACGCCGGCCTCGGGGCCCCGTCGCATGCCGCGGAAGCGATGGAGCTCGGCGCCGATGCCGTCTTGGTGAATACCGGGATCGCTTCCGCCGGCGACCCCGTCGCGATGGCCCAAGCCTTCGCCTTAGCCGTGCAAGCCGGGCGCATCGCCCGCGAGTCGGGCCTCGGTGCTGGCTCCATTGCGGCCCAGCCGACGTCGCCGTTAACGGGCTTCCTCGACTGATGCCATGGCCGCCAAGCCTGGTCGTATGCGCGCCGATGAGCTTCTGCTGAAGCTCAACCTCGCGCCGTCGCGTTCCATGGCGCAAGCCCTCATCTTGGCGGGTAAGGTACGCTCCGGCCCGGACAGCGTTGTGCAGAAGGCCTCGCAGTCTTTTCCCGACGATGCCGTGCTGACCGTCGATCAGCCGCCACGCTTCGTCTCGCGAGGTGGTGAAAAGGTCGATGCGGCGTTGACGCATTTCCAGATCGATGTCGCCGGCCGGCACGGCCTCGATGTCGGCGCTTCCACCGGTGGGTTCACGGATTGCCTCCTGCAACGCGGCGTCGTGAGCATGACCTGCGTGGATGTCGGGACGGCCCAGTTGCACCAGAAACTGCGCACCGATCCGCGCGTGACGAATTTCGAGAAGTTCAACGCCCGCGATTTGCCCACCGCGAAGCTGCCGCAGGCCCTCTACGGCATCGTCGTCATGGATCTTTCCTTCATCTCCCTCGGCTTGGTCTTGCCGGTGGCCTGGGCGCGCGTGGCGCCAGGCGGTCATCTCGTGGCGCTCATCAAGCCGCAGTTCGAGGCGACCAGGGCTGAGGCCGACAAGGGCCGCGGCATCATCAAGGACCCGCTCATCCACGCCCGCGTGGTCGAGGGCTTGACCGCGGCGAGCCGCGAACTCCCCGGCGCGACGGTCCTCGGTGTCATCCCTTCGCCCATCGAGGGAGGGGAGGGTAATAAGGAGTTCCTGATTTGCCTGGCCCGTCAGGCCTAACTGGGTGACTAAAGTGGTCTTTTAACACGATTTAGGGCAGTTTTTACCCTTCCACCCCCAAAACACCTTTTCCTTCTTGCCCAAAGCCCCGCATCCCTTACCAAAAACCCTCCCATGACTACCGAAGGTAAGCTCAAGCGTTCCCGCAACCCCCTCGATTTCGATTTCACCGAACCCGAGGCCCTGTCGCGCTACGTCACCGAGACGGGCAAGATCCTGCCCCGCAAGTTGACCGGCCTCACCGCCCGCCAGCAGCGTCATATTTCGAAGGCCGTTAAGCGCGCCCGAAATATGATCACGATGAAGTAATCGGTTTCCCCCGATACTTTTCCGGGCCGCCTTCTGGGCGGCCTTTTTGTTGTCCGGGGATTGCCGACCCGCCGGCTTTCCGCACAGTCCCAGTTCCCTTGCCTTCGCCTGCCGCCAGTTTCCTGTCCTCCTCGCCGTCCGACCTCGCGCGCGCAGCTGACCTCCTGCGGACCGGGCACTGCGTAGCTCTACCGACGGAGACGGTCTACGGCCTCGCCGCGGATGCGCTCAATCCGGCCGCCCTGGCCCAGGTCTTCACCATCAAGGGCCGCCCTTTGCTCGACCCGCTCATCGTCCACGTGCTCGACCAAGCGGCGTTGGCCGAAGTCGCCGAGCTGGATGAACGCCTGGCGTTGTTAGCCGGCTTCTGGCCGGGTCCGTTGACGGTGGTCCTGCGTCGCAAGCCTTGCGTGCCCGACCTCGTCACCGCGAGCAAACCGACCGTGGCGGTCCGGATTCCCGCCCACCCGATCTTCCGTGAAGTACTCCGGCTGAGCGGCCGTCCGCTCGCCGCCCCGAGCGCCAACCCTTTTGGTTACGTCAGTCCCACCAAGGCAGCACATGTCAGCGATTCGCTCGGTGCCCGCTGTCCGTGGATCGTCGATGGCGGCGCCTGTACCCATGGCGTTGAATCGACCATCCTCGACCTTTCCGTACCTGGACGGGCCCGCTTGTTGCGTCCCGGCCCCGTCACGCTGGAAGCCTTGCAGGCCAAGCTCGGCCCCATCGAAGTCGTCACGCGTGCGGTCAGCCAGCAGATTGCCCAAGATGCCCCCGGCATGTTGGAGCGTCATTACAGCCCCGCGACGCGGGTCGAGTTGTTTGCCCGTGGCGCGCAGCCGGCTGCGGCCGTCGGTAAGGTCGCTCGCTTGCTCTTGGCGCGTCGTACCGACCTCCCCGTGGGTCCGGAGGATTTCTACTTATCCGAACATGGCTCCGCCGAAGAAGGCGCCCGCCACCTGTTTGATCTGCTGCGTCAACTCGACGCGCGTGGTTTTGATGTCATCCAAGCCGAACTCGCCGAGGCCGTCGGCATCGGTGCGGCCTATAACGATCGCCTGACCCGCGCCGCCGCCCGCTAAGCCTGTGCAGAACCTACTTGAGACGCTTAAAAAAGCCGCGGAGTTTCTGTCCCGCAAAGGCTTGGAGTCCCCGCGCACCGAGGCGGAGCACTTGTTCGCGGCCGGCCTCGGGCTGAAGCGCCTCGACCTTTACCTGCAATTCGAACGGTTGCTCACGGACCCGGAGGTGGAGAAGCTCCGCGCGCTCACCGTGCGCCGCGGCAACCGCGAACCCCTCCAGCACATCGTCGGTCAGGTCGAGTTCCGTGACCTCGTGCTGAAGTCCGACAAACGCGCCCTCATCCCGCGTCCGGAAACCGAAGAACTCATCGACCTCGCCTTGGCTTTGTTTCCGGCGGAGCAAGCCGTGCGTGTGCTTGACCTCGGGACTGGTTCAGGCGCGATTGCCTTAGCCTTGGCATCAGAGCGCCCCGCGTGGGTCGTCGAAGCTGTGGACCGTTCGCCCGACGCCTTGGCCTTGGCCCGCGAGAACGCCGAGCGCTGCGGCTTATCGGCTCGCGTGGCCTTGGCGGAGTCGGATTGGTTCAGCGCCGTCACCGACGCGTATGACCTCATCATCTCCAACCCGCCTTACTTGACGGACGCCGAAGTCGCCGTCGCGGCCCCGGAGGTCCGTCAGTTCGACCCGCTGTCGGCGCTCGTCGCTCCGGAGGAAGGCATGGCGGATCTGCGCAAGATTTTGGAGGGGGCCCGCGCCCACTTGCGGGTCGGCGGTTGGCTCCTGTGCGAGACCGGCATCGACCAACATGCGGCCTTGGCGACCCTGTCGGCTCAGCAGGGTTATATCGAAACCGAAGGCTTGCCGGACATGAGCGGCCGCCCGCGGTTCTGGAAGGCGAAGAAGGGAAGATAAGGCTGGGCCATCCACGCGCCTTTGGCTTGGGTAGGGTCGGCACTGCGTGCCGACCTAACCTCGTAATAAGAACCCGTCTTGCCCTTGGGTCGTTCCTTGCTCTTTAGTGGCGGCATGTCCCAGCAGCCTGCCGCCAAGCCCAAGACCGCCATCACCCCGACCCGCGCCGAAGACTACCCCGAGTGGTACCTGCAGGTCATCAAGCACGCCGACCTGGCCGAGAACAGCGCCGTCCGCGGTTGCATGGTCATCAAGCCTTGGGGCTACGCCCTCTGGGAGAACATCCAGCGCGACCTCGACGCCATGTTCAAGGAGACCGGCCACGTGAACGCTTATTTCCCGCTCTTCATCCCGGTCAGTTACATCCAGAAGGAAGCCGCGCACGTCGATGGCTTCGCCAAGGAGTGCGCCGTCGTCACCCATTCGCGCCTCGAAGCCGGCCCGGACGGCAAGCTCGTCCCCGCGGGTGAGCTCGAAGAGCCGCTCATTGTCCGCCCGACCTCCGAGACCATCATCGGTGAAACCTACTCCAAGTGGGTGCAGTCGTACCGCGACCTCCCGATCCTCATCAACCAGTGGGCCAACGTCGTCCGCTGGGAGATGCGCACGCGCCTCTTCCTCCGCACCGCCGAGTTCCTTTGGCAGGAAGGCCACACCGTCCATGCGACGGAAGCCGAAGCCGTCGAAGAGACCAACAAGATGCTCCAGGTCTACGCGGACTTCGCGGAGAACTACATGGCGATGCCCGTGATCATGGGCCGCAAGACCGAAGGCGAGCGCTTCCCGGGCGCCGTCGACACCCTCTGCATCGAGTCCATGATGCAGGACCGCAAGGCCCTCCAGGCCGGCACCTCGCACTACCTCGGCCAGAACTTCGCCAAGTCGTGCAACATCCGTTTCCAGGACGAGAACGCCACGCAGCAGTATGCCCACACCACGTCGTGGGGCGTCTCGACCCGCCTCATCGGCGGCATGATCATGACGCATGCGGATGACGACGGCTTCGTCGCTCCGCCGCGCCTCGCGCCGCAGCACGTGGTCATCATGCCCATCTACAAGGACGACGCCACCAAGGCGCAGATCCTCGAGTATTGCCAGTCGCTCCAGAAGGAACTCACCGCCCAGCGCTTCCATGACCGCAAGCTCGTGGTCACCGTCGACAACCGCGACATCCGCGGCGGCGACAAGGCGTGGGGTTGGGTCAAGAAGGGCGTGCCCCTCCGCGTCGAAGTCGGCCCGCGCGACCTCGCCAACAACGCCGTCTTCGTCGCCCGTCGGGACACCGGCGAGAAGGCCGGCGTCCCGCGTGCGGACTTCGTCGCGACCGTCGTCGATCGCCTCCAGGCCATCCAGGACAACCTCCTCGCTCGCGCGAAGGCCTTCCGCGCCGCCAACACCCGCGAAATTGATACCTGGGAGGACCTCAAGGCCTACTTCACCGCCAAGAATCCCGAGCACCCGGAAATCCATGGTGGCTTCGCCCTGTGCCACTGGAACGGCACGAAGGAAGTCGAGAAGCGCCTCAAGGAAGAACTGAAGGTCACCATCCGCTGCATCCCGCTCGATGCGAAGGCCGAGCCGGGCAAGTGCGTCGTCACCGGCGAGCCCAGCGCCCGCCGCGTCGTGATGGCGAAGGCTTACTAACCGCCCGTCGCGTCGGCTTCGCCGTCGGCGAACTTCAGCCGGAGCTTACGTCCCGTGGTCACGCCCTTGCTGGCGCTGATCACGGTGCCATCGGCGTCGCGCACGATGCTGTAGCCGCGGGCGAGGACCGATTCGAAACCGGCAGACTGCAGGCGCTTGCCGAGTTGGTTCAGCTTTTCGCGCGAGACGCCGAGGCGCGCCTTGGGTGAGAGCCGATGCAGGTCGCTGCCGATTTCCGACAGGCGGTGCCGGCGGTCCGCGAGGTATTCTTCGGCCGTGCTTGCGAGCTTGGCGTAGAGCAGGTCGAGGTCGCGATACCACGACTGCAGCTTCGCCTTGGGCGAATGGCGTTGCAGTTCGGACTCGAAGAGGCGGAGGCGCTCACGCAGCTTGGTCTGACCCGAAGCGATGAGTTCGGCGGCGGCCGTCGGGGTTTCCGCGCGGCGGTCGGCGGCGTAGTCGCACAGCGTGAAATCGGTTTGGTGGCCGACCGCGGAGATCACCGGGGTCGCGCTCGCGCGGACGGCCCGGACGAGCGCTTCGTCGTTGAAGCCCCAAAGGTCTTCCATCGAACCGCCGCCGCGGCCGACGACGATGAGGTCGATGCCGGGGATGGCGTTGGCCTGCTTGAGGCCATTCATCACCGAGCCTGGGCAGCTGTCGCCTTGGACGCGGGCCGGCACGAGCCAGACCGTGCCGCGCCACCCGCGGGTCTTCAGGACTTCGGTGAAGTCATGCCAGACCGAACCGATCTCGGAGGTCACGAAGGCGACCGTCTTCGGGAATTCGGGCAGGGGGCGCTTGAGCGCGTCCTCGAAGAGCCCTTCGGCCTTCAGCTTCGCGAGGAGCTCGGTGAACTTCTTGAACAGGTCACCTTCGCCGGCGGGCTTGAGCGAGTCGACGATGAGGGAGAGCTTCCCGCTCTTGCCGTAGAAATCGACCTTCGCCTTCATGACCACGCTCAGGCCATCGCGGAGCGGCACCTTGATCCAGCGGGCTTGGAAACTGTAGAGCACGCAGTCGACCTTGGCCTCGGCGTCTTTGAGCGAGAAGTAGTGGTGGCCTGAAGGGTAGGTCTTGTAGCCCGAGATCTCACCCTGCACTTCGATCGTGCCGAGACCGTTCACGTGCCCCTTGAGGACATCGGAAAGTTCGCTGACGGAAAGAGGGGCCGAGGCCATGTCCGGAGGTTCGGCGATTTCGCCGGGGAGGGCAAGCGGTCTTGGATGGCCTCGATCCCGTGTCATGGGAGCCGCAAACCCCGCCCGGATATTTAGGCGACTTCTTCCTCTATTTCGGCCAGGAAGCCTTTACGCACCCGCTGCATCACGAGTTTTTCCATGGTGTAAAAGTCAGGCTCTGAGTCCCGCATCCACTTGCCCGCAAGGATTGCACCACGTGCAAAGGCGGCACGGTTGATGCTTTCATGAATCAGGCGGATGGTCTGATTCGGGAGTCCGAAGATAAGTTCGTGTTTGCCGATGATACCTCCAGCCCTGATCGACAGGATGGATGAGTCGAGCTCAAGTCCCAGGCTGGATGCCAGCCGTTCCGCCGTGCCCGACCGACCCTCCTTGGTCGCGAAGTGCTCCTCGATGATCTGGACATCTGCATGTGGGATGAGTTTCCGGAGCATGCGGGCAACAACAAGCAGCAGGTTTATCCCCAATGTGATGTTCGGTGAGTGGAGGACCGCGGTCTTCAGCGCGGCTGATTTAAGCAGCGCGAGGTCTTCCGGCTCATAATGCGAAACAGCGGATACGAAATGCGTTCCGTAGTCCGCGAGGTGCGCATAGGAACGTACGGCTTCACTGCCAGCAAGGTCGATCAGCAGGTCAACGCGGTGCTGCCTCATCAGTACCCGATCGCGCAGTTCGCTGGTTTCGAATACCGCGATGTCCTCCCCCTCGAGGTGCAGTGTGCGGAGCCTGGTTTTTCTCGAAGTGACGTCGGGGGTGGCTTCCCATTGGCGGCGTGCGATCCACATGAGTTCCAGTTCTGTATCCTTCAGGATTTCATGGACGGCTGTTTTTCCGGCACGGCCATAGCCAATAATACCGACTTTTAGGGGCTTCATTTGTTGATGCTATTTTGGTTTCCGAAGCGGCCCGACTTCGGTGATTCCTCCGGTGCGTTTTGGCTCCGGACCCTTCGTCAAGGTTACACCAGCAACTTGATGTGCAAGCCTTTAATCAAGGTTCGTTCGACCAGGAAAACAGGTTGAACCTGTTATATCGTAACTCAAAGTTTACGCATGCGTATCGCGTTCGTCGGCACCGGGGTCATGGGGAAGAGCATGGCGGGCCATCTGCTGAAGGCTGGCCATGAAGTCGTCGTGTACACCCGGACCAAGTCGAAGGCCGCCGACCTGCTTGCCGCGGGTGCCCATTGGGCGGAGTCACCCACCGCGGCCGCGCAAGGGGCCGACG
>DBCN01000079.1 GCA_002293065.1 Opitutia bacterium UBA957 | reverse complement strand
CGGAATTAGCCGTTAACACTAACTTGCCTTGAACGACCTCCACGCCGCTGGCTATGGCAGACGTGACCCCTGCGACGGTCCAGGTCCCGGAACCGTTCTTGATCAGCTTCGAACTAGCTGACCAAGTACCCGTGCCACCGACCGCATTGGTCAAGGTCGCGTTGATCGACGCACCCTCCAAAGTCAGGTTGCCGGCCGTACTACCGGCAATAGTCCCTGTGGAATTGAAATTTACCGTCTCGTCCACTGATAAAGTAGCGCCGCCGCCGCCAACAGTGAAGCTACGTCCCGAATTCTGATTTACCGCGGAAAACCTCAAGGTCCCTCCGCTTACAGTCATCGTATTTGCATTATGCGATAACTGGTTAAAAGCATTCCCACTTCCATAGTCCCAATTTCGGGCAATTTGCATCGTGCCGCCACTGTTGACTGAAATAGCGTTATTATAATCGACGTATGTGTCAAACCCCCAAGATCCCGACATCTTCAGCAATCCAGCATTTACAATAATTGTAGGCTTTTTGCTCGGACTAGTGACGTAACCTGTCGAATTACCTGCCAGCTCCTGAGTGCCGAGACCGGTCTTGGTGATCCCAAAAATGTTAACCGAATTACCATCCCAGCTGTTGGGCAGGATGATCCCATTGTACACATGGCTAGCCCCTGCGGCTACATTGATAGTCAGTGTAACATCACCGTAAGAGGAAGATTGAAACCCCGCACTCACCTGTCCGCCGGAGCCCGCAAGCCCACCAATGGTACTACTACTGGTAACTTCAAGTGTACCACCATTCACGGTCACGATATCGGCTGCAGTGGTGGAGGATCCGCCTGAGCCAATAGCAGTAGTGCCGCTGGAGACCGTGATATTGGCAGCTTCGACCTGAATCAACGAAAGTGCGGCGGCAGCGAGGAGGAAGGAAGTCCGGATGGGAGACTTGTTGGTGGTAGGCATAGAGGTTGGGCTTTGTGCGAGCACCAACGCATCCACGCGGAAGCGTGTGAACCTTTAACCACGAAAACAGGCCATCAACCCTATGACTAGATAGGTGTTTCAGCCTAAGAGTGAGTGGAGTGCTTACTGCTCGCTCACCACAAACTGGTCATCGCGCCCACGGGCCTGGCTCCACCGCGCCAAGCATTCATCGAGCGGCACGGGGCGAACTTTCTGCGCGAGGTTGTAAGCACCGGCATCAATGCAGACCTTGAGCTGCGTCCAGACGGCACCATACGCACGGCTGAAGCGCAGCGACTCATCGCGCACCAAACTCGAAACATGGCAGCAGCCGCCGACTTCGGTGACGATGAAACGCCCGGCCTTGAATTCTTCTTCACTCGTAGCCCGGAGATCGAAGCGCCCAAAGTGCAGACCGGGGAAACGCTTGGCGAACGTCGTCACGGCCGCGCTCAACGCATCGGTATTGAGATCATGGCGATGGACGCAACGCGCGCCATGGCCATAGCTACCGGAAAGGTTCAGGACGACCTTTTCGCCCGCTGGCACGACGCGGTTGAGGTCGCGGTCGTGGCACTCCAAGTAGAGTTCGCCGCGCGAGACCGCGACTTCGTCGAGCCAGATGAGTTCTTCCAGGGTTTCCTCGCCATCGCCCATGACGACGACGTCCACCTTCTGCACGACGACCAAGACCCGCCCATCGTCCTTGCCGGGATTACGATGCCAAACGACCTCGAACTCCAGTCCGTCGATCTTCTTCTGCAGCATGAAGTCTTCCTTCGCGCCCGCGACCCGACGCTCCAGCTGCGCGTCATCCCGAAGGAAACGCATGCCCGCGCCATCCTCCCCGACTTCGGGCTTGAAGACCAAGGGATACCCATGGCAGGCCGCGAACGCCCGGGCTTCCTTGAGCCGCTCTTCCACGGAGTCTTCCATCGAAAGGGCGAGCAAAGGACAGCAGCGGGAATCCCGCTGGAAGGGGCGCAAGAGCAGCGACTTGGCATCGCCTGTGAAGCCCCCAATGCGACCGAAAGACGGATTCGCCGAAGCAAACGCCGTCAAGCGGCGATGACGCAGGCACAGCGCCAGGATGCCGACCCGAATCGGGAAATAGAGCAACCAAGAGGGCCACAAAGATGCCTGCAGCAGGTTACGGACTTTCATCACGATCTGACGTCGGCCCCGCCAAGTCAGGGCCGGCACGATCCAGTGCGTGACGAAATGGAGGGCGCAGATGAATCCGATGATGATCCAAAGGGCCTGGCTCTTGAAGCGCGCCAGCAGTTCCATGCCATGCGAGCCGAACTTGTACCCCAGCCACATGAGCGGCGGGGTCCAAATCAACGCCGCCACCAGCAACAAGCCGCCCAGCCGCGCGATGTTCAGCTTCATGATTCCCGCCGTCACAAAGGTCGGCACGCGACTGGCCGGCACGAAGCGCGAACTGACGACCACCAGCAGGCCCTGCGGCGTGGAAAACCAACCGGCCCATTGGTTGACCTTGCTTTCCTTGATGAACCACTTGAACGGGGCCTTGGTGATCGCCTGCCGCCCATAGAACCGTCCTATCGAATATAGCACGATGTCACCGATGAAGATACCGACGGTGCAAGCCGCCGCCCCCGACCAGAAATCGATGATGCCCACCGACACCATGAGGCCCGTCGCCAAACACGTGGGGTCCTCGGCCACAAAGGTGCAAATGACGATGATGACGAGGAGGATCCAGAAATGGGCGCCCACCGCCGAAGGCAGCGGCGGATACTCGCGCGTGGCCGCCACCGTATCCGCCGGCGGCGTGGCGACGAAACCTACGATCTCCGACACGACCTTGGCCTGTTCCTTGAAGACGATGTTTCGTCCGCCCGGCAGGACGACGAGTTTCGCCTGCGGCGCCAACTGCGCGCTGTAGGTCGCCGCCTGCACCGGGGTCAGCCAATCGTCCTCACCATGGACGATCAAGAGGGGCTTACGCCATCCAAAGAGGATGGCCTTGGACTCGGAGAGGTCGGTGTCAAAGATGGTCTTGGCGTAATCGCGGTCCCACGGCAAAAGGTCCGCCGCGCCGAAGTTGGGCGTCAGCCGGGCGACGCCCCAGAAGAACGCTCCCTGAAAGCCATAGACGATCTTGTTGACGAGCGGATTCCCCAAGAGCTCGAACTCCTGCGCGCCGGGGGCGGAAAGCATCGTGAGCGAGCGAACGCGGTCGGGATGCGCCGAGGCGAGCTCCAAGGCAGCCACACCGCCCAAGCCTTGCCCGAGGACGTGGTATTCCTTCACCCCGTAATGCTCAACCAAGGCCGCCACCACTTCCGCGTTGGCTTCCATGGAGTGACTGGGGACGTTGCCGGGCGTCGGACCAAAGCCGGGCAGGAAGGGCTCGATGACCGCCACCTTGCCGGTCTTGGCCAGCTCCTCACAAAAACGCGTCCCGCGACGATCCCAAGGGGCGCGATGCAGATAGACCAAGACGGGCTTACCTCCCGGCGACTGCTGGGCATCGAAGCCATGCAGTTTGGCGTGCACGGGAATCTTCGTCGCCAGCGGGACGACTTGGTCGCCTTGGTAATCAAAGGCGGGGACCATGACGGGCGGGGCTTTCGCCATCCGCTCGATGGAACTGAAAAACGGGAAGAAGGCCGAGAGGACCAATAACCCCAAATAGATGACCATGCCCCACCACTTGCCCGGGACTCGCCCAAGGTTCTGCTTCATCTGTGTCGGGGTCGACATCAACCGCAGTCAAATGACCGCCTCGGAGGGGCGCAAGGCGGGAAGGTTCACAATTATGTGTCAGCGACTGATTTATGGCTTCCTAAGGGACCCCATCCCCTCTTGTCTCCCACCCAGTGCAAGCCACCGGACAGGAACTTCCAGGCCTCAGGGTCACCGTCGATAAGGTGGTCCACCATCGTGACGCCAATTTTCCTCCCGAGACCCCCCACGCCTTCGTGTACTTTCTGACCGTTTCCAATCTTTCCCAGTCCACCGTCCGACTCCTCGGCCGTAAATGGATCATCCGCTCCCCCGACGGCACCATCGAGGTCATCGAGGGTGATGGCATCGTCGGACAAACCCCGCGCATCCCGTCGGGTGAAACGTTTTCCTATAATAGTTATCATCTCACCGGACACCCGGTGACCGCCGAAGGCGCCTTCCATGGCACGACCGAGGATGGGCAGCGCATCTTCGTGCGCATCCCCGCCTTCGAGATGATTCCTCCTGCCGACCCCCTTGAATGAGAATTACCGACCTTAACTCTGGCCGCGAAATCGGCGCCAGCTGCATGCTCCTCGAATTCGGGGGCCTGCGCATGGTGATCGACTGCGGCATGCACCCCAAACACGCGGGCAAAGCCGCCCTGCCCCAGATCAACAAGATCGAGGGGTCGGTCGATGGCGTGATCCTGACGCACTGCCACCTCGACCACCTCGGCTCCCTGCCCTTGCTGGTCCGCGCCCACCCCGGCGCCCGGGTCTTCGCGTCGGCCGCGACGACGCTCTTTGCCCGCCGCCTGCTCTCCAATTCGATCCAGGTGATGAAGCGCCAACGGGAGGAGACCGGCAACCTCGACCTCCCGCTGTACGTCGATCAAGATGTGGAAAGGGTCGAAAACGCGCTGTCCGCCGTCCCGCTCGCCAACCCCCGTAAGATCGGCCGCGGCGGCGAGGAGATCCAATTGAGCTTCCACCTCGCGGGCCATGTCGCCGGCGCCGTGGGCTGCATGATCGAGCATCGCCGCAAACGCCACTTCTTCACGGGCGACGTGAATTTCCAAGCGCAACGCACGGTCGGCGGCGCCGACTTCCCGCGCCAACCGGTGGATACGTTGGTCATGGAGTGCACCCGCGGGGCGACCGCCTCGCATCCAAGCCACACGCGCGCGATGGAAGAGAAGCGCCTCATCAAGGCCATCAACCGCGTCTGCGACGCCGGTGGCACGGTGCTGCTCCCCGCTTTTGCTTTCGGTCGCATGCAGGAAATCCTGATGCTCCTCGATGAAGCGGCCGCCGCCGGCAACCTCGCCGACGTGCCCATCATCGCTTCGGGTCTCGGCATGGATCTCTGCGATTACCTCGACGCCGCCACCAAGAAGACGAAGCAGGTCAAATTCAACCGGCAGGTGCTGCGCGACCTAAACGTGCTCCCGCTTTCGCGCCGTTACGTGCAGCCGGGGAAGAACCTCCCCGAACGCGGCATCTACCTGCTCTCGAGCGGCATGCTGGTCGAAAAGACGCCGGCCTGGCGCATCGCCGCCAACGTCCTCGACCACAAGGAAAACGCCGTGTTCTTCGTGGGCTACTGCGACCCGGAAACGCCGGGGGGCGAATTGATCGGCATGGCGCCCGGCGGTGAGTTCAAGTTCACCGGGCTCGACCACACGTCGATCCTCCGCGCCGAGGTCGAACGCTTCCACTTGTCCGGCCACGCCGATCGCGAAGAGCTGGTCGATTTCGCCAAGTCGCTCGCGCCCAAGGATCTCGTGCTCACGCATGGCGACCCACCCGCCCGCGCCTGGATGAAGGAGACCTTGTCGAAGGAATTGCCGGGCACCCGCATCCACGACCCCGAACCGGGCGTTCCCCTCGACCTGTGAACCTCGCTCCCCTCTCAGTCGAAGACTGGCGGGAGTTCTATTTGACCCGCGGCCCCCGGATGGCCGCCGAAGCTTTTCTGCTCAAACTGGCCGAGCTCAGCCCCAGCGAACAGCGGGCCGCACTGTGCGGTTTACCCGATACGCGCAGCCTGACGCAGCGCTTCGAAAACGCCTGGGAACAGCGCGAGTCGGCGCTGGGGGGCGTGCCGTTCCTGACGAAGGACCTCTATTTCCGCATGGGTCACCCGACCCACGCGGGGTCGACTTTCCTCGCGGAAGAAATCGGGTTGCCCCGCACCAACTCCTCCCTGCCCGCCGCGTTCCAACATGACGCCGGCGCAGTGGAATGCGGCCGCACGCAACTCAACGAGTTCGCCTTCGGGCTCTCCGGCGAAAACCCGCACTTCGGCGATTGTCCCCATCCGACCGACGCCGCCCGGCTCGCCGGGGGCTCCAGTTCCGGCTCCGCCTTCGCCGTCGCCCGCGGCCTCGTGCCCTTCGCGCTCGCCACCGACACGGCGGGTTCCATCCGCGTGCCCGCCGCCTATTGCGGGGTGTGGGGCTTGCGCCTATCCCCCGACATCGCACCCGTCGGCGATAGCTTCCCCTTGTCGCCCGGCTACGACACGCAAGGCTGGCTCGCGCGTTCCGCCAACGATCTGCTCGAAGTTTCCACGGCCGTCCTCGGCGAAGCGCCGCCGGCCGGAGCGGGTCTGTGGGCGGGCGACTTGGGCTTGGGCATCGATCCAACGGTGCTTGCGCCGATGCGCGCCTTGGCGCTCAAGTGCGGGGCCAAGGAAGACCCCGCGGCGGCCGAACTGCTGCGGCTCGCCTGCACCGAAGCGGCCACGGCCTACCCCATCCTTGGTGGCGCCGCCGCCGCCCGCGTCCACGCGCCTTGGCTCGATCGGCGCCGCGCGGCTTACGACCCCGCCGTCTGGGCCCGCCTGGATGCCGGGCGTAACCGCACCGTGGAAGAACTGCGTGCGGCGGAAGTGGTTCGCCGCCGGGTGAGCGAAGCGTTCCAGGCCATCTTCACGCGCCACCATTACGTGATCCTCCCCGCCACCTTCGGTCCGGCCGTGCC
Source organism: Opitutia bacterium UBA957 (assembly GCA_002293065.1). Taxonomy (GTDB): domain Bacteria; phylum Verrucomicrobiota; class Verrucomicrobiia; order Opitutales; family UBA953; genus UBA953. The sequence continues at coordinate 12,768 of DBCN01000079.1, read as the reverse complement.
GAAAGCGGCTTGCGACGACCAGCATCGCCGGCGCCTCCTGGCGCTGAACGCACCGGCTTCGCTCGCCGGTCTACCCGCCGTCGCGGCACCGGTGAAACTCGCCGACGGGCTGACGGCGGGGATTCAGATCCTTTTCCCGGACATGGCCAATTTCGGTTGGCGCTCGGTCCTCGAACGGCTCCGGTGATCAGAGCCGCCGCCGCCGCATGTGCGCCGGGGGCTGGCCCAACGCTTCACGGTATTTGGCCACGGTGCGACGGGCGATCTGGATGCCGCGCTTCCGGAGTTCGGCCGTGATCGCCTCGTCCGCCAACGGGGCCGCGGGGTTTTCGCGCGCCAAGATGTCGGCGATGAGCTCCTGCACGCCTTCCTGGGCGACCGTGCCGCCGCCTTCGGTGGCGACGCCGGAAGTGAAGAACCAGCGGAATTCCTTCAGGCCATGCGGGGTGAGCATCCACTTGTTCGCGGCGGCGCGACCGACGGTGGTCTCATGCACGCCCATCTCCTTGGCGACGTCCGTCATGGTCAGCGGCCGCAACTGCGCTGGGCCGTGTTCGAAGAAATCGCCTTGGCGTTCGACGATGATGTGCGCGAGGCGCTCGACGGTGCGCTGGCGCTCCTCGATCGCACCGATGAGGAACTTGCCCTGCCGCATCCGCTCCAAAATATAGGTCCGCTCCTTTTCGCCCAAGGCCTGTCCGGCCAACATGTCCTTATAGGCGGAAGCCAACTTGAGCTTCGGGATGTGCCGGTCATCCATGCCGACCTTCCATGAACCATCGTCGGCTTTTTCCACGGTGGCATCAGGGGTCACGACGCGGTTGTCGTCGCGCATGAAGCGCCGCGCGGGCGCGGTCTCGAGTTTGGCCATCTCCGTCAGGCCTTCGCGGACTTCATCCGGGGTGAGCTCGCAGATGCGCCCGCACTCATCGAGGCGGCGGGCCATGAGGGGCTCCCAGGCGTCCTGCACCAAGCGGGCGGCGAACGAGAGGCCCCGGCCCCGCTGCCGGAGCTGGGCCAGGAAACATTCGCGGAGGTCGCGCGCGCCGATGCCGACGGGATCGAACCCGAGCAGCAGAGTGTGCGCCGTGACGACGGCTTCGTAGCTCTGCCCCGAACGCAACGCGATCGAGGAAAGGTCTTCGTCCAGGAAGCCGCGGTCATCCAAGGAGGCAATCAGAAGCTTGAGGGCGTCTTGGACCTGCGGGTCATCGGAGGCGGTCCGGGCTTGTTCGGCGAGATGCTCGGAAAGCGAGGACTCGCCCGTGACCGATTCCAGCATGTGCCGACGACGTTCCTCGTCGTCCTGCGTATACCCCTGGGAACGGATTTCTTCGTAATAGCTCTCGTCCCAATCCTCCTTCATCCGGCGCAAGGCATCGAAGTCCTCATCCCCCAAACTGAGTTCGCGGGGACCATCCTCCTCCGGCTCCTCGGACGGGGCTGCTTCCATCGGCTCGGTGGAGCTGGGTTCAACCTCTTCGAGCAACGGGTTGGCCGCCATTTCATCGGCGATTTCACGCAATAACTCAGCGGCTGGGACCTGCAAGATGCGCAAGGACTGGCGGAGCTGGGGCGTCAGGACGAGCCCCTGCACCTGCTTCTGCGATTGATTGACACCTTGATTAGCCATTAACCCTTTTGAGCAAAGGTATCTTCGGCTAATTTGCAAAGGGGAAGCAATCCCCCTATCGGCTTGCCACTGACCCCTCAGGGCTTACCCTAACAAAGGCCCTAAACCCCTTGGCCACAACGCCCTTATGCGTCATTTTGCCCTATTTATCGACAACGAGGTCCGCGGCCCGCTCAGCGAGTACGAGATCCAAGACCTCATCAACGCCGGCACCGTCCATGCCGACACGCAGTGCGCCCCCTCTGGCTCGACCGAGTGGGAGCCCTTGGGCAACCACTTCACTTTCGGCAGCAGCATCAAGCTGACCAAGAAAGTGGAGAAGAGCGAAGCGGAAGCGGAGGTCGACGCCAGCCGCCTCGACGTCGATGTGCGCCGCAAGCTCTTGATGTACGGCTTGGCCGACTCGGCCACGGTAGACCAGATCTCCCAAGCCCAAGCCGAAATCGTCCTCGGCGGCCACGAAGCCGACCTGCGCACCAAGATCAGCACGCACCGCACCGTTGGCCTGTCGGCCTTCTTCGTCGCCCTCGCCCTCGCCGCCTACGTCGGCTCCTTCACCGAGATCGGCGGAAGCCTCCTCGGCAAGGGTGCCGCCAAATTCGCCAAGGATGACCCGAAGGCCACGGATAACCTGAAGCGGTTCGACTCCGACGTGAAGCGCTTCGAAGAGATCCAAGCCCAAGCCCAACTCGCCACTTTCCAACGTCCGACGGGAGGCCAACTCCTCCGGCCCACGCTGCTCAACCGCCTCCGCATCCCCGAAAACCAAGGCTTCAAGGTCTCCGGCGCCGTCGATACTTCCCCGCTCGGCAACCTCCTCACGAAGTGGAACATCAAACTCGACGATGGCCTCAAGGTCTACGTCTTGAGCGCGCCGATTCCCGCGGACGTCCAACAGAAGGTGACCGAACAGGCCACCGTGCTCGACACCGTGCTTTCACCGATGCTGGACGATGCGGCCTTCGATCAGTTGCGCACCGAAGTCGTCGCCACGTTCCCGGTTGATGCCGCCCCGGAATCGGCCCGCCTGAAAGGCGAAATGGAACAGATGAAGTTGGCCGAACTGAAGCCCGCGATCGACCGCGTCGAGTTCCGGGCCCGCGAGGCCGAGAAGGTCGGCAACAGCAAGTGGGCCGGCGAACTCCGCACCTTCACCGGCAAGCTGCGCGACCTCCAGAACCGCATCCGCATCAACGTCGACCCCAACGCCCGCAAGAAGGTCTGGAGCGAATTCAACTCCGGCCTCGGCGCCGAACTCGGCGCCTGGGTGCTCGCTTCCAACGCCAAGGAAGTCCCCGTCGACCAAAACGGCAACTTCCTCATCGCCGAAACGGGCAAGCTCGAAACCGACATCGCCCCGACCCGCATCCTGGTGACGGCCCAAATCAACGGCGACACGGTCTACCTCGCTTGGGGCTCGAAGTTCCTGGCCTGCCGCGACCTGCGTTCCGAAGAGATCCCCAAGGATACCTTCCTGACCCGTGAGCAGTACAAGGTCCTCGATAAACCGGTGACGGGCAACCGCCGCCACTACGTCCGCTACCGCGTCGGCGACAAGGAAATCTCCGCCAATCGCTTCTCGCCGAAGTGGCACTTCTTCGTGGTCGCCCGCGACAAGGATACCGACCCGCTCATCGTGATGGTCGATGCGGAAACGCACGGCAAATTCCCCGTGGGCGGCGTGGTCCCGACCGAGATCCTGGAAAAGTGTGAGTCTTTCCCGCGCTTGACGGAATCCCCCGCGCCGGCCCCGCTCCTCGCGGCCGAATAAACCGCGCGCGGTCGCTTAGTTGCGGCGGACGAAGCAGTCCGGCTGGGAACACTCGCCGAGCTTGCTGTCGGTGAGGCGCGTCGCCTTGCCCGTCTTCGTATCGACGATGGCGATCCACGATTGCGCGTTCAGCGACTGCGTGGCGACGACGTGGCGTCCGTCCGCGCACCACGAGCTATGGGAAAAGCCCATCGCCGAGGTCACCGGCACCGGCGTGATGGCCCCCGACTGGAGATCGGCGACCGCCAAACGCAAGCCGCCCGACTGGAACGTGAAGACGATGAGACCAGGCTCGACCGGGTTCCAGCGGGGTTCGGCGCTGTAGCCATAGCCAGTGGAAAGACGCGAGAGGCCGCCCCCGGCCGCCGAACTGACGTAGATGCCCGGACGGCCCGTCGGCCCGCTGGTCAGCACCAAACGCGCGCCATCCGGCGACCACGAGGGATCGGCATCGACGTCCGGCGTCGCCACGACCACGCGCGCGCCCGAACCATCCGCGTTGGCCACGTAGATGTCCATGTTGCCGCGATTCGAGGAGGCGAACGCCAAACGGCCATCGGGACCCGCGCTCGCGGCCCCCAAGGCCCCGCGCACGTTGGTGATGACCCCGCGCGGATTGCCGATGCCGTTCGTGGAGAAGACTTCGGGGAAGCCGGTCATCGCCGAGGTGATGAAGGTGAGGCGCGTGCCGTCGGGATTCCAGCGGGGAGAATGGCTGGTGTTGCGGAAATTCGTGATGCGCGCGGTCTTCGAATGCACGAGGTTCGTGGTGTAGATCTCCTGGTTGCCGGTATACTTCGAAACGAAGGCGACCTTCGTCGCCGCGAAGAGGGGCTTAAGCTTCCAGGCCCGACCAAGGCCCACGACGGCGGCATCGGCGACGCGCAAGGCCAAATCATCCTGGTCGCGCGCCTCGACGGTGGTCTGGAAAGCAAAGCTGGGGTGATCGCAGGCCACGACGGCGCTGGTGCCCGTGCGACCGATGGTGACGCGCACCGAGGAGTTCGTCCGGACGCTGAAGGCGCCGTGCGCGCTCAAGGCGAAGGAAACCAAGCTGCCCACGGCGGCGTCATCGCTCACGATGGTCACCGGCATGATGCCCTGCTTCATCAAGGCATCGATGCTGTCGTTCACGACGACGCGGTTCTGCGCGTGGACCGGAACCAGGCCAACGGCCGCGAGAAAAAGGAGCCCCAGCGAGAGACGGATGAACTTCATGGATGGTAAGAGCGATAGCAGTTTGACCTAAGGTGGGGCGGGACTTCAATCCTGCTCATGCCACTCGATAAGGATTCCGTCCAAAAGGCCCTCGGCCAAGTCCGCTACCCGGGCTTCAGCCGAGATATCGTCTCCTTCGGGCTCCTGCGCGGGATCGAGGTCACCGCCGAGGGTAAGGTGACGGTCGGCCTCGCCGTGACGACGGCCGACCCCAAGATCCCCAAGCAGCTGTACGATGAGATCGAGGCCGTGCTGAAGGCCGCCGGCGCCATCGACCCCGAAATCGCCATCACGGTCACGGTCCCCAAGGCCGCCCCCGGGGCCGCCGCCGCCGAAATCAAACTGCCCGCCAACGCCGGGGTGGGTCAGGTCAAACACATCATCGCCATCGCCAGCGGCAAAGGCGGGGTCGGTAAGTCGACCTTCGCCGTCAACCTAGCCTGCGCCCTGGCCCGCTCCCTGACCGAGCAGGGCCGCCCTCACCGCATCGGGCTCATGGATTGCGACATCTACGGGCCGTCGGTCCCCCTCATGATCGGCCTCAGCGCTCGTCCCGAAATGGAAGGCGACGTCCTCCTGCCGCTCGAAAACTTCGGGGTCAAGGTCATGTCCATGGGACTGCTGATCGATGCCGATGCCCCCGTGGTCTGGCGCGGGCCGATGATCATGAAGACGATTTCCCAGTTCGCGACCAATGTCCGCTGGGGCGAACTGGACGTGCTCCTCATCGACCTCCCGCCCGGCACCGGCGACGCCCAGCTGTCGATCGCCCAAGCGATGGCCTTGAGCGGAGCGGTCATCGTGACGACCCCGCAGACGGCCGCGGTCTCCGTGGCCCTCCGCGGTGCGGCGATGTTCGAGAAGGTGGGCGTGCCCATCCTTGGTGTGGCCGAAAACATGAGCCACTTCGAGGGTCCCGATGGCCAGCGCCAATACCTCTTCGGTCAAGGCGGTGGGCTGAAAGTCGCCACCGCCCTGCGCACCGAGTTGCTCGGGGAAGTCCCGCTCGACCCCGCCGTCCGCCAAGGGGGCGACCATGGCATCCCCGTCGTCGTCAGCCACCCCGACAGCAACGCCGCCCGCGTCTTCAAGTCGGTCGCGCTCACCGTCTTGCGGAAACTTGCCACCGCTTCGTGACCGGTCCGTGACGACCGGCTTGCCAAACCACCCGCAAGGGTCTTAACTGAAATAAGAATGAAGGAAGAGCCGACACCGCACGAAGACGCCGATTTGGCGGCCCGGTCGTCGCTCTACGCCGAATTCTTGGCCGAGCGTGAAGAGATTCTCCGGCATAAGTGGATCGAATCCGAAAAGGCCGGCAAGGACATCGGTTTCGAACGCGCGATGATCGACTGGAAGCGCCACCACCGGGCACGCTGGCGTTCCGAACGCCGCGTCGGCCAAGGCAACTGAGCCCCGTCCCTCCGGGCTTAAAAGCAGAAGGCCGATGCGGATGCATCGGCCTTCTGTCTTTACAGGGAAAGGAAGGGCTTAGCCCTTGATTTCCTTGTGCAGCGTGTGGCGACGGAGGGAGGGGTTGTACTTCTTGAGTTCAACCTTCTCCTGGGTCAGCTTCTTGTTGCGGGTGGTCATGTAACGGGAGGGGTTCTTACCTTCCTTACGGGCTTCGGTGCACTCGATGATAATGGTTTCGCGGGCCATGGTTTTAGGTGTTGTGAGGGGTCAGACTTGGGGGGTGAAAGGGGGTGGAGCAAGCCCGAAAACAAGTCGGGCGGCCAAATTGGCCGCCCGTGCTTGGGTTTGGGACCTTGCGGGGTCAGATCAACCCCACAAACGCTTCTTATGGCGGGAATCCTTGGAGCGCTTACGGCGCTTGTGCTTGTTCATCTTCAGACGACGCTTTTTCTTGAGGCTTCCCATAGTTTGGTTGGTGGCTGGCATCTAGGCGAGGGGTTAGCCCGCAGTAAAGCCGAAACTACGCCGAAATGCGGGTATCGCAAAACCAGGTCCCCACCCCCCACTGTCCGATCAAGGCCTGCTTGATGGATTCCGACTCGGCCCCATCGGTATAAAATGCAAAACAGGCGCTCCCGCTTCCCGTCATCCGGAAGACGACGCCCATGGTCTGCGAAAGGGCTTCCAAAGCGGTCGGTAAGGCGAGGTATTTCCCGAAAACGGGCTCGGCCAAGGTATTCCCGAGGGAAGATGGGTCGCGCACCGGCTGATTTAACCACTCCGCCAGGGCCGCTTCCGCCGTGGTGCCATCCACGTACTTACCGGTCTTCACCAAGAGTCCGTAAGCTTCCGGGGTCGGGACACCAAAAGGAGGTTTGACCACCAAGACCCGCCGACCCGCCAAGGCTTCGCGGGCCAAGGCGGGGATCAGCTCCAAGCGTTCTCCCCTCCCCCGCATGATCGCGGGTTGGCCACGCACGAAATACGGGCAGTCCGAACCGACCTCCGCCGCGATGACTTCGAGCGCGCCGAGGCCCAAGGGTTGCGCGACGCTGCGATCGAGGAGGCGCAACGCGGCCGCGGCATCCGAACTGCCGCCGCCCAAACCGGCGCCGCTGGGGATTTTCTTGCGGAGATGAAAATGGCCGGCCGTGACTTCCGGATGGTGCCGACGATAGGCTTCCGCGGCTTTGAGCACGAGGTTCGACCCGTCGACGGGCAACCCGGGGTCATCGCAGGTCAAACGCCACGCACCGCCGGGCGTGAATTCCAAGGTGTCCGCGAGCTCCAGGGAGGCGACCAGACTGACGAGCTCGTGGAAACCATCTGGCCGGCGACCGGTGACGGCGAGCGAGAGGTTGAGTTTGGCCGGGGCGATTTCTGTCAGCATGGGATCAGGCCCGCGGATGGGCCTTGCGGTGCACGTCGCGGAGTTTGGCGACGGTGAGGTGCGTGTAGATCTGCGTGGTGGAAAGCGAGGCGTGGCCCAGTTGCTCCTGAACCAACCGGAGGTCCGCGCCGTTGGCCAAGAGGTGCGTGGCGCAGGCGTGGCGGAGCTTGTGCGGGGTCAGATCGGCCGGCAAGCCCGCCGCCGCCAACTTGTGCTTCAACATGAGCTGCACCGCGCGCGGATGCATGGGCCCGCCCCGCGGCGCCAAGAGGAGTGGCTCGCCTCGCGCCGGCTGCCCACGCAAAGCCAAATAAGCGCGCACCGCCGCCAACGCGGTCTCGCCGACCGGGACGACGCGTTCCTTGGAGCCCTTGCCCATCAGCCGCACGAGGCCGGTCGACAGGTCGAGGTCCCCCCCGTTGATGCCGCAGAGTTCGGAGACGCGGAAGCCACCTCCATAGAGGAGCTCCAAGACGGCTTGGTCGCACGCCTCCGCCTGCGGAGTGCGTTCTTCCAAAGATGTCGCCTCCAACAAAGCTTCGGCCTGCGGCTCCGTGAGGAACTTCGGCAAGGCACGCGGCAGCTTCGGCAAAACCAGCCCGGCCGCCGGCGTGGACGTGATGCCGCCGCGCTCCCGCAGGTCCGCCAAGAAGGCCCGCAAGGCCGAGACCTGATTATGCACCGAGGTGCGTTGATGGGTCTGCTGACGCTCGATGACGAAGTCGCGGAGATTGCGGGCCGTCAGCCGAGACCAATCGCCATCCCAACCGCCATTGGACCGCATCCAGAGCGCAAAGCCCTTGAGCGAACGTCCATAGGTCAGGCACGTGCGGGGAGCAAGCCGGCGGCTGGCCAGCTGTCGGGTCAAGTAGTCGGAGACTTCCTTGAAGCCCGGCCAATCGGTCGGTTCCCCGTCGTCGTCAGACTGGACGGGGCGAGGCTTCACGCCTGGGGCTTCTTGCCGTGCTCGGCCCGCACCGTGATGCCGATGCCACCGCGGACGCCGAAGGCGCCGGTGACTTCGCACCAGACGGGATCAAGGGCCGCGACGAGGTCGTCGAGGATCTTGTTCGTGAGGTGCTCGTGGAACATGCCTTGCTGGCGGTAGCTCCAATAATAGAGTTTGAGCGACTTGGACTCCACGATGCGCGGACCCGGCACGTAGCGGATCGTGATCTTGGCGAAGTCCGGCTGGCCCGTCGCCGGGCAGAGGCAGGTGAACTCTTCCGTCGAGAGCTCGACGGTGTAGTTCCGGCCCGCGTTGCGGTTCGGGAAGGTCTCCAGCGTCTGCTGGGGCTTGTTTTGGGTGTTCCCGAGGTGGGAGAGCCCGGTGAGGTCTTGAGGCTGCGTGGCCATGAGCCTCAAGGGAAGCAGAGCCCGCCCCGGTGTCCAGCGGAGAAGCAGGAAAGAGAGCCGCAGGGGGCGAAACCGGCTTGCCTAGGCGGGCGGGTGCGGTTGCCTCAACCTTACCCACGCGTGCATGGAACCTAGGGCTATCGCCATCCTCGGGGCCACCGGCTCCATCGGCACGACCACCTTGGCGGTTGTCCGGGCCCACCCGACGTTGCTGCGGGTCGCCGGACTGGCGGCGCACTCGCGTTGGCGCGAGCTGATTGGACCGGTCAAGGAGTTCCAGGTGAAGACCATCGCCTTGGCGGATCCCGCCGCCGCGGCGGCCGCGCGCGCTTCAGGGGATTTCCCTGGCGTTCGGATTCTCGAAGGGACCGCCGGACTGACCGAAGTCGCCTGCCTGCCCGAGGTCCATACGGTCGTCTCCGCGGTCGTCGGTACCGCGGGCCTCGCCCCCACCCTCGCCGCCCTGCACGCCCATAAGCACGTGGCGCTGGCCAGCAAGGAACTGCTCGTCCTGGCCGGCAAGTTCGTCACGGCCGCCGCCCGCGCCGCCGGCACGACGTTGCTGCCCGTCGACAGCGAACATAACGCCATCCACCAATTGCTCCGCGGCAAGGAACGCTCCGAGATCGCGCGCCTCGTGCTCACGGCGTCCGGCGGCGCTTTCCGTGACACGCCCTTGGCCGAACTCGCCCGCGTGACGGTCGCCCAAGCGCTCCAACACCCCAACTGGAACATGGGGCCGAAGGTGACCATCGACTCGGCGACCATGGCCAACAAGGGGCTCGAGGTCATCGAGGCGCGTTGGTTGTTCGACCTGCCCGAGAGCCGCATCGATGTGGTCGTGCACCCGCAAAGCATCATCCACTCCCTGGTGGCGCTCACCGACGGTAGCCTGCAGGCGCAGCTGTCGCCCCCGAACATGGCCTACCCGATCCAGGATTGCCTGCTGTTCCCTCGTCGCCTGCCCTGCCCCGCCCCGCAGCTCAACCTCGCCGAGGCGCTCGCCCTGACGATGTCGCCGCCCGACCCCGCCCGCTACCCGTGCCTCGCGCTGGCCCGCGCCGCGGCCGCCGCCGGCGGCACCGCCCCAGCGATCTTCAACGCCGCCAACGAGGTCGCGGTCGAGGCCTTCGTGGCCGGCCAGTTACCCTTCACCGGCATCCCCGAATTGGTGCGCCAAACGCTCGCCGCCCTCGGCGCCCGCGAACCGAACGGGCTCGACGAGGTCCTCGCCGCCGATGGCGAAGCCCGCCGGACCGCTTCCAGGCTCGCCCCCAGCCTCGCCCGCTGACACATAACCTTCCTCCCTTTTCCTAATGGATAACACGTTCCTTGGCGACCTCGCCACTTCCGTCCGCGGCATCGTGCTGCTCGCCCTCTTCTTCGGTGGCTCGATTTTCGTCCACGAGCTCGGCCACTTCCTCGCCGCCCGCTGGCGCGGCCTGAAGATCGAGCGCTTCTCCATCGGTTTCGGCCCGAAGATCTTCGGCTGGACCGGCAAGGATGGGGTCGATTACCGCGTTTCCTGGATTCCGCTCGGCGGCTACGTGGCGCTCCCCCAGATGGGCGACCCCGAAGCCATCGAGGGCGCCACGGAAAGCGACGTCGAGAAGCTCCCGGTCATCTCCTACGCCGACAAGATGATCGTCGCGGTCATGGGCGCGGTCTTCAACGTGATCTTCGCCTTCGCGCTCGCCACGATCCTCTGGTTCACCGGGATGCCCGTCCCCGAAGGCAGCGGCAGCACCATCGTCGGCTACGTACCCGAACAGGTGGTCACCAGCTCCGGCCAACTCTCGGAACTCGGGCTCGGCCAAACGGTCCCCGGCCCCGCCTTCACCGCCGGCCTCCGCTCCGGCGACGAGGTCCTCGCCGTCGATGGAGTCGTGGTGAAATCGTTCACGCAGATCACCGAGGCCGTCATGCTCGGCAATGGGATGAATTCGCAGAAGCAACCCGTCGCGACGTTCACCATCAAGCGCGGCGAGGAGAAGCTGGATATCACGGTCTTGCCCGCCCGCGTGGAATTGAACACCCGTAGCGGCGACAAGGTCCGCGTGGCCGGCTTGATGCCCCGCTCCGATGTCATCCTGAACACGCCCCTGCCCGGCTCGCCCGCCGAAAAGGCCGGCCTGGTGCGTGAAGACCGCATCATCGCCATCGATGGCCGCCCGGTGAACAACCCGACGGAACTGCTCGAACGGCTCCGCCTCGCCGGTCCCGGCGAACGCACGTTCCAGGTTTCCCGCGTCGAGGCCGACGGCAAAAGCCAACTGATCACGCTCAAGGTCACGCCCAAGATCAGCGCCCGCACCAACCCGGTCGGCCTCATCACCTACGGGGAAGGCGACCAGCGTCACTCCATCGTGGTGGTACCGGTCACGCGTGAGCTGCTCTCCAACGACCCCAAGGCCAACCGCGACCAGCTCATGGTGCTCGGAGTCTCCCCCGAAGACCCCGCGCACACCGAGCAGCTCCGCATCGGCACCATCCTGGACAAGGTCGACGGCAAGGAGCTGACCGTCCTGCGCTCCCTCGACGACCTCGAGAAAGCCAGCGGGGCCGGCCGCCACACGCTGACGTTCTACTGGAAGCGCGCCAACGGCGACGCCGGCAACTTCTCCCTCAAGGAGGCGGAAGTGAAGCGCGGTACGCCCGTCGAACGCGCCCTCATCGGCGCCCCGTTCCTCTCGAAGCCCGAAATCGCCCACAACAACCCCATCGAGACGTGCACGCATATCATCAAGCAGACGTTCACGACCCTCGGGCGCCTCTTCGACCGGGACTCGGACATCAAGGTCAACCAACTGGCTTCCGTCATCTCCATCAGCAAGACGTACTACAACATTTCGGAGGATATCCGCCGCGTGCTCTGGTTCACGGTCCTGATCAACCTGAACCTCGCGATCCTCAACTTGATGCCGATCCCGGTCCTCGATGGCGGCCACATGCTCATCGCGACGATCTCCAAGCTGACCAACAACGCCCTCAACGCCAAGGCGGTCACCATCGTGCAGTTCACGTGCATGGCCCTGATCCTTTCGCTGATGGGCTACATCATCCTGAACGACGTCCGGCGTTGTTCGGGCGACAGCGAGCGACAGTTGAAGCAGCAGGTGCTCGAGCGCCACGTCTACCGTCAGGTGGATTTCGCGGAAAAGCGCTGAGCGGACCAAAGGTTCCCGCGAAACCACCAAAAAGCGCGCGGACGCTAGGCTGGGCTTGATGGGTGAGGGTCTTTCCCTAGGGTGAGGCCATGCCCACCCCCGAAGAGATCGTCCCCTCCCGCCGCTCGTTCCTCGGCGCCGCCGCAGCGGCGCTCGCCGGCCTCGCCCTACCTGGCTCCTTGGCCGCCCAAGAGGCGCCCAAGTCCGGTTCCGCCAAGAACAACAAGAAGAAGGCCTACATCTACGCCTTCCACGTCGGCAAGATCGAGGCGTGGTCCATCAGCGACGGCTGGGGCACCTTCGGCAAATGCGTCTCCAAGAAGATGTGGCCGCCGGCCCAACGTCCCGAAATGGCGAAGGCGCTCACGGACCTCGGGGAACGTCCCGATGACGTGACGCTTTACATCAACGTGCTGGTGCTCCGCCTCGGCAAGGAGGTCGTCATCGTCGACGCGGGCTTCGGCGCCTACTACAAGAACGCCAATTGGGGCTGGCTCGCCGACGCGCTCGACACGATCGGCATCAAGCCCGAGGACGTGACGCATGGCCTGCTGAGCCACTCGCACGTCGACCACATCGGCGGTTTCTTCCAAGGGAACAAGATTCTCTTCCCCAACGCGGCCATCCACGTGCTGCAGTCCGAAATCGACTTCTGGCGCACGCCGAAGCCGGACTTCTCCCAATCCCACCGCACCGACGACATCCCGGGGCTCATCAAGATGGTCCGCAATGGTTTCGACACGCTGCAGCCGAACTTGGTCATCCATAAGGACGGCGACCAGATCCTCAACGGGGCCATCACCATCATCGCCGCCCC
>DBCN01000061.1 GCA_002293065.1 Opitutia bacterium UBA957 | reverse complement strand
GAGCTTCTTGGAGAGGATGCTGCCGGTGATGAGCGGCAACGAAGGAATCGTGCCGGTCTTCTGGCGGAGGGTGTAGAGGAGGTCGTCCGCCGGAGCGATGTCGCTGCACTGCTCGGTGATGGCGCAACCGACGCGCTCGAGCTGCTGGCGAAATTGTTCGAGCGTCGCCTTGCCCTTGAAGCCCGGGATCGAGCTCAACTTCTCGACGGTCGAGATGCAGAATTCTTCGTCCTTTCCGTTCATGCCCGGCATGATGACGCCGGCGGCCGCGCCGAGCGGACCGAGCACCATGGAAGTCTTGTCACCCACGCCACCGGTCGAAACCTTGGCGATCTTGGGCTGGGTCAGGCGGTCGAGGTCGATGACTTCACCGGAGAGACGGAGTTCCTCGGCGAGCAAAGCGGTTTCCTGGGCCGACATCTGCCGGAAGAAAATCGCCATGGCCAAAGCGGCCTGTTGCGCCTCGGGCATCTCGGCGTCCATGACGGAATCGACGATCTGCCGGATCTCGTCGGCGGAGAATTCGCCACCATCGCGCTTCTTCTCGATGAGAGACGTGAAAGAAGGCTTTTCCTTCCTCCTGATATCCGTGATTTTGTCTGCCATAAGTGGTTCGAGTTAAAGTGGTTAGGAGGACGCCCTTTGGGAAAGGGAGACGGATTCCCTTTAATGAAAGTTTTTATTGAAAAGTCGAGCCAAAAGAGGCAAGCGACCCCCACCCACCCCCTAAAGGCCCCCAAAAGTATTAAAAATGCCCTACAAAGCCTTGGCGGACTCGAGGCGCCCAAAGGGTCGGGTTCCCCTATCCCCTGCCCGCCTTAGGCCAAATAACCCCGGTACAGGGCATCCTGACCGAAGACCTGCACCCGGGGATCGACCAGTTGCCCCACGGCGCTCGAGGCCCACACCGGCGAATCGGGGTTCCCCGTGAACATCGGGGCCACATAGGCCAAGAGGTAGTCGACCCGCCCTTCCTCCAACAAGCCCGCGGCCAAGCGCGGGCCAGCTTCGACCATGACGCCCGTGATCTGTTCGAGGGCGCAACGGGCGATCCAGTTCGCCAAGAAGTCCTCCGGACCGCCCGGCAGGCACCAGTAGGTCACGCCTTCGGCTTCATACCAACGGAGGTCCGCGGTGCGGACGGCGTCCTGCAGGCCCACGACCACCGTGCGGTCATTATAGGCATCGCGGAAGAGATTCAGGCCCGATTTGCCGGCGGAACGGAAATTGCGGTCCAGCACGAAGCGGATGCCGCAGCGCTCGCCTTCCGGCAACCGGGCGGTCAGACGCGGGTTATCCTTCAGCAAGGTATCCACGCTCACCGCGATGGCCGGGAAGAGTGCCCGCCATTCCTGGACGTTTGCCCGGGCGGCTTCCCCGGTGATCCACGGCGACATGCCCTCCGCGGGAACGAGGCGTCCATCCAAAGACGAGGCGACCTTCAAGGCGATGAGCGGACGCTGCGCGACGATCCAGTGATTGAAGATGAGGTTGAGGTCGGCGCAGTCGGCGGCGAGCACGCCCTCCACGACGGCCACGCCCTTGGAGCGCAACAAAGCCAAGCCATGGCCCGCATGCGCGGGGTTCGGATCCGTCGCGCCCACCACGACCGTACGGATGCCCGCTTCGACGATCGCGTCGACGCACGGCGGCGTGCGTCCATGCGTGCAGCAAGGCTCCAAAGTGACGTGCAGGATGGCGTCCGCTTTCGGGCGGCGCCCCAGGTGGCGCAGCGCCATGACCTCCGCGTGCGGCTCCCCCGCCTTCGCATGGAAGCCCTCCGCGACGATCACACCGTCCTCGGTGATGACCGCCCCCACCATCGGGTTGGGATGCGTCCGGCCCCAGGCTTGCCGGGCGAGCTCCAAGGCTCGACGCATCGGGGGCTCGTGCGACATCGCCGGCGGCTTAGCGGTTGCGCTTGCGGGAGACCGCGGCGGCCTTGGGGCCACCTGGGGTCAACTGCGGCTCGGAATAGTAGCGGAAACCTTCGAGCTTACGGCGCTCGATGCCCCGACCCAGCAGGATCTCGATCTGCTGCAGGTGATGCATCTCGTCCGGCGAATACAGCGTGAACGCCTCCCCTTCCGCGGAAGCGCGACCCGTCCGGCCGATGCGGTGCACGTAGTCTTCGGCGTGCTCGGGGACGTTGTAATTGATGACGTGGGTCACGCCGCGGATATCGAGGCCGCGGGAGGCGATGTCCGTCGCCACCATGATGGTGAACTTGCCGGACTTGAAACCCGCGAGGGCGGCGGCGCGCTCCGACTGCGAACGGTCGGCGTGCATCGTGGCGACGGGCGTACCGTGCCCTTCGATCCACTCGGCGATGCGGTCGGCGTCGCGCTTGGTGCGGGTGAAGACGATGACCGACTTGTAACCGCTCTTCGTCAGCAGGGCCAAGAGGAGGTCGTACTTCTGGAAGATATCGACCGGGTAGATGGCGTGTTCGACGGTGTCGGCGGCGCCGAGGCCCGTACGGACGTCGACGGTGACGGGATCGCGCAAGGCCCAGCTGGCGATCTTGCCGACGCGCTCATCGGCGGTGGCCGAGAAGAGCAACGTTTGGCGATCCTTCGGGCAGTAGCGGACAATCCGGGTCACGTCTTCGATGAAACCCATGTCGAGCATGCGGTCCACTTCGTCGAGGATGAGCACCTGGATGGAGCTCAGGTCCAAGATCTTCTGTTCGTGAAGGTCGAGCAAGCGACCCGGCGTGGCGATGACGACATCGACGCCTTGTTCGAGGGCCTTGACCTGGATACCGTAACCAACGCCGCCGTAGAGGAGCGCGGTCTTGGTGCCGAGGTACTTGCCGTACTTCTGGAAGTTCTCATCGACCTGCACGGCGAGCTCGCGGGTCGGCACGAGGACGAGGCAGCGGGGCTTGCCGGCGGCGGGACCGAGGCGGGCGAGCGTCGGCAAAGCGAAGGCGGCGGTCTTGCCGGTACCCGTTTGGGCGGCGCCGATGAGGTCGCGACCAGAAAGCACCACGGGGATGGCCTGCTCCTGGATGGGCGTGGGGTTCACGTAACCACAATCGGCGAGGGAGCGTAGGACTGGCTCGGGGAGGCCAATTTCAGTAAACGTAGGCATGATGTCAGAACAGAAAGGCGGGCGGGCTGGGAAAGGGGAAGAACAAATGAAGGAATTCTCCCCTGCGGGGCAATATTCGGCCTCCGAGAGCCCTCTTTCCGTCCGAGATTGACAGGCGGGGTGGTTTAACCTGCATTCAACACCCTTCCGCAAGGAAGACTGAACGGTGGTTGTAGCTCAGTTGGTTAGAGCACTGGTTTGTGGTACCAGGGGTCGGGGGTTCAAGTCCCCTCAATCACCCCACTTTCAGCCAAAAGGCCCGGAGCAATCCGGGCCTTTTCCTTGCGCGACCACCCAACCGGGTCCTGCCCTTACTGCGCGCCCTTGGATTTGAAATAGGTCTCGAGGGCCTTGCGGATCGCGCCTTCGAGTTCGTCGTCCAAGCGCTTCACCTCGGCATCCAGCACGGGATCGCCGACCTCGGACCCGCGGCGGAAAAGCTTCCCCTTTTCGAAGAGGTTCAGACGTTGGCCGTAATAGGTGATGTAGCGCACCTTGAACTTATAACCCGATGCGTAATTCTCGAGGCTCACGGTGACGCGCTCGACGGGGTAGTCCGGCTTCACCGCCTGCAGCGCGGCGCGGACGTCCCGCAAGGCGTCCTTGGATTCGCAGACGATGCGGTTGTCCATGAAACGGGCGTCTTCGAAGCCGGACTCCATGTCAAAGTGCACGCCGGCCTTGAGACCATGGAAACCCGTGCCTGGGATGCCCGCATACAGGATGAGCATGGTGATGAGCGTGATGCCCATCAACGAAAGCAGCGTGACGATGGGGTTGGATTCCTTCTGGAGTTTGACGGCAGCCATGGGCGAGGGATAGCCCCCGACCACGGCTGAATCAATCCAATAGAAACCGCCCGGGGCTTACTTGAGCGTCTGCAGGTAGGCCTTCACGTCGGCCAGCTCCTGCGGCTTGAGGATCAGGCCCATGGGCGGCATCGGCGACACGCCCAGCTGCTCATAGCCCTTGGCCAAGACCTTGTTGGGCTCGACGAGCGAGTCGTGGATATACGCCGGGGTCGCCCGGGTGGCGAGGCCATCCAGCGCTGGTCCGATGGCACTACCCTTCCCCTTCACCATGTGGCAGTTCACGCACGCGGCGACAGGGTGCTTCCAGTAAATCTCTTCGCCCCGGGCGGCGACCCCCTCCGTCACGGGGGCTTCGCCGGCCACGGTCAGTTCGCAGAGCTTCACGTCGTCGAAGTAGATGTCGCCCTTGCCCACGTGGAGCAGGTTGATCGACGACCGCGTGCGCTTGCCGGAATTGAAGACGACCTCGACCTCGACCCAATCGCTGTCGCGGCCGATCGTGCTGGTCTCCGCGCGACCGATGTGGTCGTTGAGGCTGGCCTTGCCGCGGAAACCCTTGGTCTTGATCCAGGCGCTCAGGCGATACTCGGTGTCCGGCTTGATGGCCACATCGGCGTAGAAACTGGTGTCGCCATTGTCGCGGGTAACCCCGCGGATGGCGCGTTTGCCCGAGTGCACCATGGCGGGGTCGGTGACGATGTCCCACTTCGCGGCCTTGTTGGCCGGGGAGTTGCCGTAGTCGCGACGCTGCCAGCCGGCCGGCAAGGCGCCCGCGAGTTCCTCGAAGCCAGGGTTAGGCAGGAGGTTCGGCCCTTCGACGAAGACCTGCGTCTGATGCTTCTTCGCGAGAACCTTGGCGGCTTCCTTCAACCACTCGTCGGACTGGACGATCGGGTCGGTCGCCAAACCGCGGACGAGCGTCTTGATCTCGGGGGTGGTGGCGAACTCGGCCAATTTCACCATCGCGGCCAGACGGGTCGTCGGGTCCTTGTCGGCGATGACGCCGGTGCCAAAGAACAAGCCTTGGGCAGCCGCATCGTCGCCGAGCGCGCGGATGGCGTTGCGGCGCAAGGCGGCGTCGGCCGAAAGCAACGCCTTCTTGTGGGTCTCGGCGTCGAGCTTACCGAGGCCATGGAGGGACCAAAGGGCATGGAGGGCGGAGACGTCCGGCTGGGCAGCCGTCACGAGGGCGACGAGGGCGGTGGTGAGGGCGGTCTTCTTGCCTTCCACGATCAGCTGCTGGGCGCGGAGGCGGCCATACTGCGTGGAGCCCTTCAGGCCAGCCAACAAAGCTTCATCGGTGTTCGCTTGGGCGGGACTGACCGCCGGCGTCGTCTTGGAAACGATGCGGTAGATGCGACCGCGGGAGTGATCGCGGATCGGGTTCTCGTGGGCACCGCCCACACCCGTCTTGGCGTCGTAACCACCCCGGGACACGCTCGGGGTCGGGTTGTGCTGGATGATGAAGTTCTGCCAGTCGGCGAACCAGATGGCGCCGTCGGGGCCGACGGAGGCGAAGACCGGCGACATCCATTCGTCGGAAGAGGCGACGATGTTGTAGCCGTCCTTGGCGACGTAACCGGCGCCCTGCGGGACGACGTTCATGAGGTTGATCAGCTTCATGGTCGGCTCGCAGACCATCGCGGCGCCCTGCAGGCGCGCCGGCAGCTGGGCCGAGTAGATGAAGTTGGAGCCGGCGGCGGCGGTATAGCCACCCATGACGTCGACCTGACGGAAGTTCGGGGTGATGGTGTGGGCCTGCTCGACGAGGTTGATCTTCTTGGCCGACATCACGCGCATCCCCTTCGGGGCGACGGTCAGCGGGATGCCACCGTAGAAGATCGGGGCGCCGTTGGCGGTGCCGCCGAAATCATCGCCCGCGGCGTTGTTGCTCTGCGCCCAGGTGTTGTTGGTGAACTGGTGCTGGAACTCCAGGGCGGAGCCATCCGCCTTGAAGCGGTAGCTGCCTTGCGAGAAGCCCTTGCGCTGGCCGCCGACTTCGCCGTTGAAGCCGCTGTAGCCGACCGCGCCCCGCAGCCAATTGTCGTAGCCATAGGATAAGCTGCTGGCCTGGGCGTGGGTGTCGTTGACGCCCCAGCCGGTCATGACCGCCTCGCGGACGTCGGCCTTGTCGTCGCCGTTGGTGTCCTTCAGGAAGAGGAACTGCGGCGGTTGCGAAATCACGATCCCGCCGTTGGCGAACGCGAAACTCGTCGGAATGTTGAGACGGTCGGCGAAGACGGTGAACTTGTCGGCCTTGCCGTCGCCATCGGTGTCTTCGCAGATGATGATCTTATCGTTGCCGGCGCCGTCCTTGGAGACGCCGTGGGGGTAGTCGCTGGTCTGGGCCACCCAGAGGCGACCACGGTTGTCCCACGCGAACGCGATGGGCTTCATGATATCAGGCTCAGAAGCAAAGAGGACCAACTTCATGTCGGCCGGAACCTGCGTGCGCTCCATGCTGCCCTTCACGGAAAACGGCTTCTGGAGCGTCAGCGCCTTCGGGCGACGCTCGTAGTTGGCGACGTTCGGGTTCTCTTCGCGGACCTCGGGTTCACGCTGGGCCAGGAACTTTTCCCAGGCCGACACGCGGGCGGGGTTGAGCTTGGCCAAGAGATCCTTGCGGAAGCCCTCCGCATTCACGCTCGCGGACAGGCGCAGCACCACGATCGTCTTGCCGTCCGGCAACTTCACCTCGGCGCCAAGACCGGGGACATCACCCTTGACCAGCAAGGCGTCGTAATAGCCCAGCGTGGCGGCGGCAGGCGTCGGGCCGGAGGCGTAGTCGAACCAGATGGCATCACGGCCGAGGGCGGCCATGTAGTCGTGGAGCGAGCCCTTGGCGCTCTGCTCCGAACCGAGGGCGTCGAAATAGAGCACGCGTAAGGCACCCTCGGACGGTTCGGCCGCACGCAGGGGGGCCGACCAAGAAGCCAGGAACGTCAACAGAGCTAGGAAGACTCGCATAGGGGTATGCGACCGAACCAATCCATTTGGCGGGAGAGAGCAACCCGGAGAATTCATCCGCCCTGTTTTTGTCGGTCGAACCCCAGCACTTTGCCGTAATAATACAAAACGGCGGCCTTCCCCGCCGGGAGGAGGCACAAAAAAAAACGGCGCCCACTGGGCGCCGTTCGAGAAGCGGACTGCAACGACCTCAGTGGTCGTGGTGGTCGCCACCAGCCGCAGGCTTGTTCTCTTCCGGAACGTCCGTGATGAGACATTCGGTCGTGAGGAGCAGGCCGGCGACGGAGGAAGCGTTGATGATCGCGGTGCGCGTGACCTTGGTCGGGTCGACGACGCCGGCGGCGACGAGGTCCTGGTATTCGCCCGTGGCCACGTTGTAGCCATTGGCGCCCTTATGCTTCAGGAGGACTTCCTGGACGATGTGGGAACCTTCGACACCGGCGTTGGCGCAGAGCGTGCGGAGCGGCTCTTCGATCGCCTTTCGGACGATCTGGGCACCGATCTTTTCGTCGCCGACGAGGTTGTTGATCACGCCATCGATGGCCTTGACCGTACGGAGGAGGGCGACGCCGCCACCCGGGACGATGCCTTCTTCGACGGCTGCGCGCGTGGCGTGCAGGGCGTCGTCGACGCGGTCCTTCTTCTCCTTGAGTTCGGCTTCGGTCGCGGCACCCACGTGGATGACGGCGACGCCGCCGGCCAGCTTGGCGAGGCGTTCCTGGAGCTTTTCCTTATCGTAGTCGGAGGTGGTCTCGTCGATCTGGCGACGGATCAGCTTCACGCGGCCCTGGATGTCGGCGGACTTGCCGGCGCCCTGGATGATCGTGGTGTTTTCCTTGTCGACGACGATGCGCTTGGCGCGGCCGAGGTCAGCGACCTTGACGGATTCGAGCTTGATGCCGAGGTCTTCGGTGATGAAGCGGCCACCGGTGAGGACGGCGATGTCTTCCATCATGGCCTTGCGGCGGTCGCCGAAGCCCGGGGCCTTGACGGCGCAGACGTTGATCGTGCCGCGGAGACGGTTGACGACGAGGGTCGCGAGGGCTTCGCCTTCGACTTCTTCGGAGATGATGAGGAGCGGCTTGCCGGCCTTGGCGACTTCCTGGAGGAGCGGGAGGAGGTCCTTCATCGCGGACACCTTCTTCTCGTAGAGGAGGATGTAGGCGTCTTCGATGATGGCTTCCAGCGTTTCGGCGTTGGTCGCGAAGTACGGGGAGAGGTAACCCTTGTCGAACTGCATGCCTTCGACGACGTCGAGGGTGGTTTCGATGGTCTTGGCCTCTTCGACGGTGATGGTGCCGTCCTTGCCCACGCGGTCCATGGCTTCGGCGATGATGTCACCGATGGAGGAGTCCCAGTTGGCGGAGACGGTCGCGACCTGCTTGATCTCTTCGCGGGTCTTGATCTTCTTGGAGATGTTGGCGAGCTCCTTGACGACGGCCTCGGTGGCCTTGTCGATGCCGCGCTTCACGAAGATCGGATTCGCGCCGGCGGCGACGAAACGGAGGCCTTCCTTGTAGATGGCTTCGCCGAGCACGGTGGCGGTGGTCGTACCATCACCCGCCTTGTCGGCGGTCTTGGAGGCGACTTCGCGCACCATCTGGGCGCCCATGTTCTCGTAGGGGTCGCTCAATTCGATCTCCTTGGCGACGGTGACGCCGTCCTTGGTGACCTTCGGGGCGCCGAATTTCTTGTCGATCATCACGTTGCGGCCCTTCGGACCGAGGGTGACCTTGACCGCGCGGGCCAGGATGGAGACGCCGTTCAGCACCTTGCGGCGGGCGGCTTCATCGAACAGGATTTGCTTCTTAGACATGGTAGATGTGGTTTGAGAGGGTTAGGTGGAGGGGATTATTCGATGACGGCGAGGACTTCTTCTTCGCGGAGGAGGAGGTAGATCTCGTCGTTGAGCTTCACTTCCGAGCCAGCATACTTGCCGATGAGGACCTTGTCGCCGACCTTCACGGAGAAGGGGATCTTCTTGCCGTCCTTGTCGACCGCGCCGGTACCGAGGGCAACGACCTTGGCTTCCTGCGGCTTTTCCTTGGCGGAGTCGGGGATGATGATGCCGCCCTTGATTTCTTCGGCTTCCTCGATGCGCTGCACGAGCACGCGGTCGGCGAGGGGCTTTACGGTGATTTTGGTATTTTTGGCCATAGTGTGTTTGGGTAGAGTTTGCCCGGAGGGGCGTCAGTGAGTTTGCAGAACAGATGCCAAAACGGTTTTGGCGGGGTTTAGCAACCGATTAAGGGGTTTTTCGGGGGTCGGCTAAGTCTTGACCCCCTTTGGAGGGCCTTGTTCCCACCTTTTCAAGGGACAGCCTGTCGCAGAGGGTGAGACAAGTGACCAAGGCGCCCCCTACCCCTAGCGCCCGGGCTAGCCGATCTCGCCCGGCAAACCACCCTCCGGTTGCTTCAGCTGATCCCCCCACCCCAGCAACCTGGCTTGGGCGCCGTGGTGCTCCGCCTTGGGCTTATCGCCGCGCTCCATCCAGATTCGTGAAAGCGACGTGTGCACATGGATGTCCTTCGCGCGGAGCGCCAAGGCGGCTTCACCCGCAGCCAAGGCAGCGTCGAGCTGACGCAGGGCGAAATGGACTTCGGCCTTGGCCAGCCAAGCTTCGAAGCAGGCCGGCTCGAGCTGCACGGCCGTCGCCAACTTGGCCAAGGCCGCGGCTTCATCTCCGACCGCAAAGTCGAAGGACGCCTCCGCGCTGAGGGCTTGCGCGCGTTCCATCGGGCTGGCGGTTTCCATGGCACCCAACTTGGCGGGACGGAGGATTCGTGCAAGCGTGGCTTTCACGCTTGGAAATAAGGCCAAGGGCCGCAAGTGTCGCCGGATTATGGATCCGCGCTACGCCCAACTGGCTGACGTCCTCTGTGGTTTCTCGACCCGCCTCAAGAAAGGCGAGAAAGTCCTCATCGACGTCGCCGAAACCCCCGAGGAATTCGTCATCGCCCTCATTCGCTCCGCCCGCCGACACGGAGCGATTCCGATGGTGAACATCCAGCAGGCGCGGGTGTCGCGCGAGATGACCCGCGAAGGCAACGCCGAGCAGTTCAAGCTCTTCGCCGACCACGAGCTCGCCCGCATGAAGAAGATGCACGCCTACATCGCGGTCCGCGGGGCCAACAACATCTTCGAGTCCAGCGACGTCCCCGCCGACCGCGCCCGCCTCCTCGGCGAAACCGTCCGTCCGCTCATGGACTGGCGCGTCAACAAGACGAAGTGGGTCGTGCTCCGTTGGCCGACGTCCTCCATGGCCCAGCAGGCCAAGATGAGCACCGAGGCGTTCGCGGACTTCTACTTCCGCGTCTGCACGCTCGACTACTCCCGCATGATTCCGGGCATGGAAGCCCTCAAGCAGGCCATGATGGCCACCGACGAGGTGCAGATCACCGGCCCCGGCACCGACCTCAAGTTCAACATCAAGGGCATGAACGCCATCCCCTGCGGCGGCGAATACAACATCCCCGACGGCGAGGTCTTCACCGCCCCGATCCGCGACTCGGTCAACGGCGTGCTCCAATACAACTGCCCGACCATCTATCAAGGCGTGTCCTTCGAGAACATCCGCCTCGTCTTCAAGAAGGGCAAGATCGTCGAAGCCACGGCGAACAACACCAAGCGCCTCAACGAGATCCTCGATACCGACGTCGGCGGCCGCTACATCGGCGAATTCGCCATCGGCTTCAACCCGCACATCCTGAATCCGATGCAGGACATCCTCTTCGACGAGAAGATCGCCGGTTCCTTCCACTTCACCCCGGGCAAGTGCTACGAGACGACCGACAACGGCAATAAGTCCTCGATTCACTGGGATATGGTCTGCATCCAGCGCCCCGAATACGGGGGCGGTGAAATCCGCTTTGACGGGAAGGTCATCCGCAAGGATGGTCTGTTCGTGCCTAAAGCCCTCCAAAAATTGAATCCTGAGTACCTCCTCGGCCAAAAGCGCTAAGATGGCCAAGTCCAAGCATAAGACGCCTTCGAAGCCCTCCCCTGGTTCGATCAAGCCCATCAGCGCCAACAAAGCGCAGACCCGCAAGGCCGCGCCCCGCGCGCAGCCCGAACCGCGGCGCAGCACCCGCGCCTCCCGCGATCCGGCCCGCCGGGCACCCGCCACGGAGACCAAGCCGAACGAAAAGTTCAAGGTCCGCGTCTCCGACGAACAAGCCGCCGCGCGCGCCGACAAGATCGTTTCGGGCCTCATGGAAGGCGTCAGCCGCTCCCGCGTCCAGCGCGCGCTCGACCTCGGCCTGATCACAATGGGTGGCAAGGCCATCGACCGCCGCACGGTCTTGAATCCCGGCGACGAAATCGTCATCGAACTCCCGACGCCCGAAGAGCCGACCGCCACGGCGGTGAAGATGAAGTTGGAAGTCCTCTTCGAAGACGCCCACCTCATCGCCATCAACAAACCCTCCGGGCTGCTCACGCACCCGGTGCAGGGCTCCGATGAGCTTTCGGTCGTCCACGGCCTGCTCTACCACACCAAGGGTAAGTTGGCTCCCGCCGGCGGCGCCCCGCGCCCCGGCGTGGTCCACCGCCTCGACCGCGAGACCTCCGGCGTCATCGTGCTCGCGAAGACCGACAAGGCTTACCATAACCTGGTCGAGCAGTTCTCCCAGCGCACGGCGCAGAAGGAATACCTTTCGTTGGTCGACAAGTGCCCCCGCCTCCTGGGCGGCAGCATCGACGCCAAGATCGACCGCCACCGCACCGTCCGCGTGCGCATGGCCGTCCGCGAAGACGGCCGCGAGGCCATCACCGATTGGCGCGTCGAAGAGAAGTACGGCACGCAAGCCGCGCTGATCCGTACGTTCCCCCACACGGGCCGGACGCACCAGATCCGCGTCCACCTGTCGCACATCGGCCACGCCATCCTCGGCGACCGCACCTACGGTAAGTTCGACTACCCAGCCTTCGATGGTTGGCCGATGCCGCGCGTCATGCTGCACGCCAACCGCCTCACCCTGCTCCACCCGCAGACCGGCAAGCCGCTGACCATCGAAGTGGCCCCACCGGCCGACTTCCTCGAGCTGCAAAACTGGCTCGGGAAGAAGTACGGCCGCAAGTCCTACACCGCGGCCGGCGTCTAAAGCCCGACGGGGGCTTGGTTACTTCTCGCCGGATTTGGAGGCCTTCTTGGTGGGCGGCATCCAGTCCGCCGGCTGGGGCTTGGCGACGACCAAGGGTAGAGCGTCGTCGACCGCCTTTTGTTCTTCCGCGAGGCGGCCCAACATCCCCGAGATTCGATCGGCGTGCTCAGGCTTCCCCGAGAGGTCCATCATTTCGAACGGGTCGGCTTGGAGATCGAAGAGTTGGGTCCGTTCAATCTGGGGGTAGCGGATGAGTTTCCAACGTCCATCGCTCAGGGCCCGCTGCACGTTCCGATACCCGAAGAAAAGCCGCTCGCGGTGCGCCGCCGCCGGTTTGGCGAAGACCGCGGTGAACTCACGGCCCTCGCTGGTCTTCGGCGCGGCGACCCCACAGACCTTGCCGAGGGTCGGAAGCACGTCGAAGAGGTAGCACAGGGCATCCGTGCGCTGGTCCTTCGGCACGCCGGGGCCGGCGATGACCAACGGCACGCGAATCGAATGCTCGTAGAGGTTCTGCTTGCCGATGAGTCCGTGCGAGCCACGCGCGACGCCCGAATCGGCGGTGAAGACGATCAAGGTGTTCGCCGCCGCCGGCGACGCCTCGACCGCATCGAGCACGCGCCCGATCTGCTGGTCGAGGAAACTGACGTAGCGATAGTAGTCCGCCAGCATCTGCTGGATGGCCGCCGGTGGGCGCGGCCAAGGCAGGAGCAACTCATCACGCACCACCATCTCGCCATTGTTGAAGGGATGCTGCGGGAGGAAGTTCGCCGGCAACGGGATCTTGGCGGGATCGTAGGTCACCGGGAAATCCGCCGGCACGATGTGCGGATCATGCGGTCCGTCGAAGGCCAGGTAAGCGTAGAAGGGCTTCGTGCCATCCTGCCCCTTCACAAAAGCGAGCACCTCGTCCGTGGCCTCCTCGCAGAGGTGCTTGGGCGAAAGGCGCTGCGGCCCCATCTTGCCCGTCGGCAGGAGGTCGCAAACCTGCGCCTTCATTGGATTGGTCATCCCGCCGATATACATCGCCTTCGCGGTCTGGAAGGAACGACCGACCGAACCGGACCCGTTATGCCACTTCCCCGACGCAAAGGTCGCGTAGCCCGCTTGGCCAAAGGCATGCGGCCAGGTCTCGTCGCGCATGAGCTTCTCGTCGACCCGGAAATAGGAGCGCCCCGACATCAGCATCGCGCGCGAAGGCACGCAGGTGGCACCGTTGTTGCCGCCCTGCATGTAGGCACGCGTGAAGGAAAGCCCGCGCTTCACCAAGCGGTCGAGGTTCGGCGTTTTGATGACCGGGTTGCCTAAGGCGGCGATGGTGTCCGCCTGCTGGTCGTCGGCGAAGATGAACACGACGTTGGTCGGTGGGGCCGCCTGGGCGACAGCAGCCAAGGCCAGCAGGCCTAACAGGAGAAAGCGGGGCATGACCGGTTTGATAGCCCGGAATTGGCCCTAATCAAAACAAACCGCACTCAGTCGGCCAAGCCGTGGTGACCGTCAGGCTTGAGGTGCTCAGGGTGGTCGGGCTCGACGTGCACCAGCACGGCGATGACCTCCGGATGCGAACGCAGGATATCCGCCTTGATGCGACCCGCGATGGCGTGGCCTTCGGCGACCGTCGCGGTTTCCGCAACCTGGAGATGGAAATCGACCTCAAACCGATCCCCCAAGCGACGAGCCCGAAAAGCGTGGAAGCCCTTGGCCCCCGGGGCGGCCAAGATGTGCTCACTGAGGTCCTTCAGCACGGCCTCTTCGGGCGCGGTGTCGATGAGATCCAGGCAGGCGCCCTTGAACAACCGGATACCCTCGGCACCCAGCCAGCCCGCAAGGACGAGACCGACGACCTTATCGACGGCGACCCATTCGGGATGCACGTTGGCGACCACCACGGCAACCAGCGCCAAAAAGGAGGCGATCGCATCCGCCCGGTGGTCGGCGGCGTTGGCCAGCAAAAGACGCGAGCCCAAGCGCTCGGCCTGACGGCGGGCGAACTGATAGAAGACTTCCTTGATGACCAGAGCGGCGCCGGCCACCCAGGCGGCGGCGAGCTCGGGCTTCTTGACGGTTTCACCGGAGACGAGGCCGCTCAGCGACTGCCACGCCAGCCCCAAACAGAACAGGAGCACCAGCGAAGAAATGAGCAGCGCCGCCAGCGTCGAAAAGCGATGGTGGCCGTAGGGGTGGTCTTCATCCTTCGGCAGGTGGGCCAAGCGTAGGCCAATGAGGGCCGCGATATCCCCCGCGATGTCGACCAGGGAATGAATCCCATCGGCCACGAGGGCTTGCGAAAAACACGTGAACCCGACGATCAACTTCAACCCCGCCAGGAACACATTGACCGTCAGGCTGAGCGCCACGGTCACCGTGCCCTTCCGCTGGAGGTCGTCGCTCATTTCTGTCCGCTGTTGGCGCGGATGATTTCCGCTTCCTTCTTCCAGTCGATCGAGATGAGCTCAGCCGAAGCGACCGCCGGGTCAGCGCGCAGGGCCGCCAGGACCTTCGGCAGTTCGGCCCATGGGGTCTTCTCGAGGGGCTCACGCCAGCGCTTCAAGGCCAGCAAAGCCTCGTCGGGCTTACCGGCGACCGGCTGGGCGAAATCACCGCTCGGCAGCTTCACTTCCGCCGCTTGGTGGCCGGGCTTCAGTTTGAGCGCGATTCGATCGGCGAATTGGAAGGTGTAGTCCGTGACCGGACCGGGTTCGGCCAAAGCCGTGCCCGCCGCATAGGTCTCGCGGATCAAGAGGTACTCCTGGGCCATTTCGCGGCCGGATGCCTCGTAATGACGGCGTCCACCGGTGACGATGGACCGTACCTTGGCGCCGTCCGGGCGGGTCTCCACGGACTCCCAAAGCACGTAATGCCCATAGAAGCCCTTCGAGGTCACCGCGAAGTCGTACATCATGCCAGGGAGATTGAGTCCCTCGCGGACTTGCCGTTTCGCGTCGCGCTTAGGCTGGCTGTTGGTCTGCACGACCCACAGGACGCCTACGCCCATGAGGGCACCGACTAAGAATATGATCCATCGCTCGCGCTGGCCCATGGAACCATCTTCACGACCACTCCGCAGGGGGCAAGGAGAAGCGATCCATCGGACGCCTTTACGGTTGGAAAGCGCGTTTCTTTGACCCAGAACAACCGCATGCCACAGGCCACCGTCGAGACCCGGGTCCGCTTCGCCGAAACCGACGCCATGGGGGTCACCTACCACGGCAACTACCTTCCTTGGTTCGAGATGGCCCGCGTCGCCCTGCTCGACCAACTGGGCTGCCCTTACCGGGAACTCGAAAAGCAAGGCTACCTGCTCCCGGTCTTGGAAACCGGCCTGACCTATCACCGGCCGTCGCACTTCGACGACCGCGTCCGCATCACCGTCACGCTGGCGGAACGACCCCGAGCCCGCCTCCGCTTGACCTACAAGGTCGAACGCGGCGCCGAACTCCTGGTCGAGGGCTTCACCGTCCATGCCTTCGTCAGCCGCGACTTCAAGGCCATCCGCCCGCCGGACATCGTCGAAGCCGCCTTCGCCAAGGCCTTTGGCCCGGCCTGAACTTTTCCGATGAAAATTGAAGCCTTCTCGCTCGGACCTTTCGAGACCAACGCCTACCTGATCACCTCGGACGACGGCCAAGAGTGCAGCGTGGTCGATGCCCCGCAAGGGGCGGCAGCGACGCTCATGCCGCTGATCAAGCAGCGGGGTCTCAAGCTCACGCACCTCTTGCTCACGCACGGCCACTGGGACCACATGTGCGAAGCGCACGCCTTCGCCGCCGCCGGCGCGCAGGTCCTCGCCCACCGGGCCGACCGCGAGCTCATCGAGAACATCGAAGCCTACAAGGATCGTTACCTTTCGATGATCCCCTCGCTCTCGGAGGAGGACTTCCATTCCGTCAAGGTCACGACTTGGCTGGAGGAAGGGTCCACCTTCGTGGCGGCGGGCAAGTCCTTTGCGACGCGGCACGTCCCCGGCCACTGCCCCGGCAGCCTCCTCTTCTATTGCGCCAGCGATCAGGTAGCCTTCTGCGGCGACGCCATCTTCCGCGGCTC
>DBCN01000074.1:31122-35297 GCA_002293065.1 Opitutia bacterium UBA957 | reverse complement strand
TCCTGCAGGGCCTCCAGGATGTGCTGGCTGTT
This sequence comes from Opitutia bacterium UBA957, assembly GCA_002293065.1. Lineage (GTDB taxonomy): Bacteria > Verrucomicrobiota > Verrucomicrobiia > Opitutales > UBA953 > UBA953. Next base: position 35,265 of record DBCN01000074.1, on the reverse strand, counting down.
CTCTTCGGAGTGGCCGTGGAACAGCCCCGCGACCACCGCCGCCGCCAAGGCCGCCAAGAGTTGGACGCCGACATAAGCCGCCCCCGCCGACCAGGCCTGTCGACGCCGCACGCAGAAGGCCAAGGTCACGGCGGGGTTGTAGTGGGCCTGGGAGACCGGCCCACCGGCGTAGATCAGCGCGAGCAGCAGCGCCCCGATGATCAATGGGGCGAGCGGGCCTTGGACGAGCGCGCAAGCCAAGCAAAGGAAGAAAGTCGCAAGGCCTTCGATCAGGAGCTTGGGGCGCATGGCTCGAATCTTGCCAACCCACCGGGTACCTCAAGCCCGGACTACTTCCCTTTCTGCGCGAGCCAGTTGTCGGAGAACTCCGCCATCTGTTCGAAGGTGGGCAGCCGGTTCGTGCGCCGGCGCATCTCCTTGGCGGCATCCTCCTGCTGGACGAAGAGCTCCTTCATGGTCTCGTAGAGCGGGGTCTTCTTGTTCTTGTTGTCGACCAGCCAAAAGCCGACCTGCTTGCCGTCGACGACCTCATTGTTATAGACCTGCCAGTAGAGCACCAGCGGGGGGCGCCACGACAGGAACTTCGTGAAGATCTCGCGGTTCTTCTCCTCGTGGACCTTGCCGTCGCCCCCACAAGCCATCCAGGACAACCCGCACTCCCCGATGAAGACGCGCTTCGCGGGCAGGTTCGCCTTCGGCGGCAGTTGCGCGTTGAGCCAATCCAACGTCTTCGTGACTTCGGCGGCGGGCAAGAGCTGGCAATCGTAGGCCGCGTAGGAGACGAAATCGACGTTCAGCTTCGGCACGACCAGGTTGGCCATCCGCTTCTTGCCCTCGACCATCGCATCCCGGACGCGGTTGACCTCGGCGTAGGTGTAGACCCGGCAACGGGTGTAGGGGACTTCGGCGCGCGCATCGTCCACCGCCTCTTGGCGGACGTTGAGCCACTCGACCATGGCCGCCGCCGCCGCGGGGTCGACGTCGGCCTTGGTGTTCCGGTCGGGCAGGAGGTACCAGTCGCCCTCCCAGTGGCCGATGAAGAAGGTCTTGCCCGTCGTGTCGCGGCGCGTGAGCAGGTCCTTGGTAAATGCATACGTGGCGTTGTATTCGCGGCGACGCATCTCCGGCGTGAACCCCTTGCTCCAATCCGCGTTGGAGCGGAACCACAGCAGGTAGTGGGTGAAGGGCATCGCGATGAGTTGGTTCAACTGCGGGCCGGGCGGCACCTGCACCTTGAGGATGCGGGAGCCGAGGCCCTGCACGACCAGCGCGCCTTCGACGATCGGATCTTCCTTCGTGAACTTATACGCCGGCCCGATCACCTGCGTGCCCAACACCTGCGGAAACGCATCCGGCAACTCGGGCACCTGCGGGAGCGCCGGCGTGGTGATCATCCGTCCCGCGCCCTTCTTTTGCGCGACGGCAATCAAGGGGGCCAAGAGAAGCAACCCTAGGAGGAGACGGGAGAAAAATTTCATGGAATGAGCCTTACAGGGGTATGCTTGCAGTATCGTTTGCGGGCGAACTTCCTCAAGCCCGTTCCCACCACACCCATGACTAAACTCACCTCCCTCCTCCTCGCGGCCGGCCTCGCCGTCACCGCCCTGCCCTCCTCGCTGCTCGCCGCACCGCCGACCCGATCGGCGGCGGAGCCCGCCGCCGAAACCGAACCCGTCGCCGACCCCGATCAGGCGAAACTCAGCGCCGCCAAGCGCAAGGTCCTCGCGCTACCCGATATCGCCAGCGCCCAGCAACAAGCCAAGGCCGACCGGGCGATGGCTTCCAAGGCCTCCGCCGAATACAAGCAGGCCCGGACCAAGGCCGCGGAATCCGAAACGGCCTACCGCAAGGCCTTCGACGAAGCGCTCGCCAAGGAGGATCCCGCGGCGGCGGAGATCCAGAAGAAACAACGGGAGGCGTTCCGGGAGAAGATGCTGAAAGCGCGGAGCGAAAAGAAGCCCGCGGCGGCGAAGGAACGGGCCGACGACGAAGGCTGAGCTTGGCCCAGGATGGAGTTAAGCCCACCGCCCGGTGGGCTTATTTTTTGAGCGCGTGCTCGAACGCCGCCCAAACGTCCTCGATGGGCTCCAACCCGACCGAGACGCGCAGCAGGTCCGGGTCGAGACCAGCGCGCCGGAGGCCGGCGCGTCCCTCGGGCGTGGTCACTTCCGAGAAGTGCGCGAGCCACAGGAACGGGGCGGCCAAGGTGAACTCCAAACCGAAGCTCGGCCCTTTGACCACTTGGAGACGATCGTAGACGGTCCGCAGGTCGGCCTTCAGCTCCAAGGTGATCAAGGCGCCCGCGCCCGCGCCGGGACGGAGCATGGCTTGATAATTACGGGCCGTCGCCGTGGTCAACGCCGTGCGCACGCGACTCACCGACGGGTGTTGCGCCAGCCGTTGGGCAAGCACCGTCGCTTGGGCCGAAAGCCGCGCGGTCACCGTCGCCATCTTTTCGATATGCTGCGCCAAGACGAGGGCGTCGCTCGCATGCGGCGCATCGACGAACGCGCGCGCGCTGCGGAGCAAGGCCTCGGCGTCCGGACGTCCCGGGTTGATCGCCAGGACGCCGGCCATGACGTCGCCGCCGCTGGCGGCGTACTTGGTCAGGCTCGAACAAACCACGTCCGCATGCGGCAACACATCGACGGAAGCCAAGCCGACCGAACTCGGATCCAATACCAACTTAGCGCCATACTGATCGCAGAGCCGGCGCAAGGCCAAGCCATCGGCGGTCTCCAGTTGCGGGTTGTTGGGGATTTCCGTGAAGACCCCGGCGACGTCACCCTGCGCGAGCAGGCGCTCGACGGCGGCGAGGTCGGTCACATCCGACACGAACTCGTGGCGCGTGTCGGTGGCCTTCTCGAACAAACGGGTGGAGTCGACATAGAGCCAACCCAACTGAATCCAGACATGCTTACCGCGCGGACGCTGCACGGCATTCACCGCCGCGATCCCGGCGGCGACGGCGTTCATGCCGGCCAGCGTGACCAGGATGTCCGCGGGCCGAATGGGGGCGAGGTAAGGAGCCAAGACCGCACGGATGCGCTCGAGCGCCAGCAGCGCCGCCGCCGCCTCCACGGGGCGACCCGCCAGATAGGCTTCGGCTTGGCGCGAAGAGATGAGCGCCCCGGTGTGCTGGACGAATTTGGCGAACGGTTCGGAGGCCGGGCCTTCCGGAAAAGAAACGAGCACCCAATCGCCGACCACGTCGACGTGCGCGTTGGTCACCCGCGTCCACGCGAGGATGCGGTCGGCGGCGCGACGCGAGGCCAAGGGAAAGAGCGACCCCGTGCGCTGCAGTTGCTGCGCCGCCTGTTGGGCGGCTTGCGAGACCAAGGCGTTGCGGACAAAGCGCGGGTACCCGGCGGTGATGTGACGCCAAGTGGCGGGCTCGCGACGCTCGTAGCCCTCGACATCCGCCAAGGTCGGCAGACAGACCACCGTGCCATGCGGCGAGGCCGGCACCGTGGCTCCCAATGGCGGACAAAGCGGCACGGCTTAGAGACCTTCTGGGCCGGCTTCGTTCTGCAGGATCTGGTCGAGCGTCTGGCGTCGACGCACGAGACGGAACTTTTCCTGCGCCTGCAGCAGCACCTCGGGTGCTTCCGGGAACGAATTGTAGTTCTTCGTGCTCATGCCGGCGCAATAGGCGCCCGCGCCACCGATGACGACGAGGTCGCCCGCCGCGGCTTCGGGCAACGCGCGCGTGGCCAAGGTTTCCGGTTCGCCGGGCGCGCAGCTGATCAGGTCGCCCGACTCGCAGCAATGGCCGACGACGACGTAATCGCGCACGCGGCCCGTCGGGTTCGTCGGGTATAGGTGCACGGGGTGCTGCGAACCGTAGAGAGAGGGCCGCAGGATCTCGGTCATGCCCGAGTCCAGCTTGAGGAATTCCCGCGCGCCGGTGGAGACCACATCCTGCACGCGGCAGAGGACGGCGCCGGCGTTTGCGACGAGGAACGTGCCGGGCTCGATTTCGAGGCGCAAGGGGCGCCCATGCACGGCGGCGAACTTTTCGAACGCCTGCTTCACGGGTGCGCCGACGATTTGCGGGTCGGTGCCCTTCTCGGCCGCGACGCGGGCGACCTTGTAGCCGCCACCCAAGTTGAGCGTGACGACTTCGGGGAAGCGCGCCACCAG
>DBCN01000074.1:864-31018 GCA_002293065.1 Opitutia bacterium UBA957 | reverse complement strand
CTTCGAAGCGATGGCCTGGGCTTGGTCGGCCCACTCGTGCCAGATGCCGAACGAGGAATCGGGTCCACCGACGTTCGTCTTGCCCGTCCCGCCGGAACCCCGACCCGGGTTGAAACGGAGACCCACCTCGTGGCCAGGCAGCTCCTTGCCGATCCGCTCCAACTGGAGGAGCGAACACGCGTTCACATGGATCCCTAGGCGCAGGAGTTCGGCGAAGTCGCCGGGGAGCTCTTGGGAAGAGAGGGAAATCCGCTCGGCGGGCACCCCGGCCTTGAGGGCGCGGCGGACTTCATACCCGGAACTAGCGTCCAAATGGAGGCCCTTCGCGGCGAAGAGCCGGAGCACGGAGGCATTCGGGCAAGCCTTCATGGCGAACCGGACCGTCAGGCCATACGCATTGGGGAAGGCCAGCATGGCATCGGCTTGGGCCTCGAGGGTGGCCTGGTCGTAGACGTAGCAAGGCGTGCCATGAGCGGCAGCGATGGCCGCGGCGGCGGCGGGAGAGAGGAAACGATGGAGTTCCACGGGAGTGATGGGCGAACTTTGCCATTCCCCCCCTACCCTTCCAGCCTTTTCAACGCCGATGACACCGCTTGCCTCCCCTGCCCCGCCCCCTTGGGATGAGCCGTCCGCATGTCCACCTCCGAGACCATCGTCGCCGCCGCCACGCCCACCGGACGCTCCGCGCTCGCGGTGATCCGCATCGACGGCCCCTTGGCCGCGACCATCGCCCGGGAAGCGTTCGGTCGCAGCACGCCCCCCGCCGCCCGGCGCGCGACGACCGCCGTCTGGCGCGATCGCGCCGGCGTCGCCATCGACCAGGTCGTCGCCGTGCTCGCGGTCGCGCCGCACTCCTTCACGGGCGGCGATTCACTCGAAGTCACGTGCCACGGCAATCCGCTCCTCGTCCGTCGGCTCGTCGAGGATTGCCTCGCGCGCGGGTGTCGCTCCGCCGAGCCCGGCGAGTTCACGCGCCGCGCGTTCCTCGCGGGCAAGCTCGACCTCACGCAGGCGGAAGCCATCGCCGACCTGATCCACGCCAGCTCCGAACGGGCGCTCGCCTCGGCGCGCCGCCAGCTCGCCGGCGAACTCGGCCGGCAGGTCGCGGCCTGGAGCGATCGCCTGCTCGCGGCGCTCGCGACGCTGGAGGCGCACATCGATTTCCCCGAGGAAGACCTGCCCGCCGAGGACCCGACTGGGCCGCTGCAAACACTGGCGAAAATTGAGTCAGAACTTTCTGGATACGCTCGGACCGCCCGCCATGACGCCGCGCTGCGCGACGGCCTGCGCGTGGCCGTGGTCGGGGCGCCGAACGCCGGCAAGTCGAGCTTGCTCAACGCGCTGAGCGGCTCCGCGCGCGCGCTCGTGAGCGCCGAACCCGGCACGACGCGCGACTTCCTCGAGGCGCCGATCGCGGGCCTCCCGCTCGCGGTCACCGCCGTCGACACCGCGGGCCTGCGCGCGGGTGGTTCCGCCTTGGAGCATGCCGGCATGGAACGCTCGCTCGAGCAGGCGCGCGCCGCGCATTTCCTCCTCCTGGTCGTCGATCGTTCCGCCCCGCCGCCGACGTTGCCGCCGGCGCTCGCCGAACTCCTGGACGCGACGCGCACGCTCGTCATCGCGAACAAGGCGGACCTACCGGCGGATCCCGCGCACGCGGGCTGGCGCCCCGAACTGACGAAGATCCCCACCTGTCTCTTGGATGGCCGGGATGCCGAAGCCTTGCGCGACCAACTCGGCCAAATCTTGGTCGCCCGCGAAGTCGCCCCCGGCGCCGAAGACCTCGTCGTCGGGGTCCGGCATGCCGACGCCCTCCTCCGGGCCGCCGCCGCCCTGAAGGTCGCCCGGGAGCACCTGGCACCCCCCGCCCAAACCGAATTGGCGGCGGCCCGCTGCCGGGAGGCCTTGGATGCCCTGGGGGAGATCGTCGGACGCATCGACAATGAGCGTATGCTGGACAAGCTCTTTGCTTCCTTCTGCATAGGGAAGTGATTCCCTCCGCTAGGAGGGAAGCCTCCTATGCGACCACCCAAAGAAATCCGCCTCGGCCCGAGCCGACCCTATGACGTCATCGTCTGCGGGGCCGGCCATGCCGGCGTTGAAGCCGCCCTCGCCGCGGCCCGCATGGGCGTAGAGGTCCTGCTGCTGAGCGGTAATATCGATACCATCGCCCAAATGAGCTGCAACCCCGCCATCGGGGGCCAGGCCAAGGGGCACATCGTCCGGGAGATTGACGCCCTTGGTGGTGAGATGGGCCTGACCGCCGATACCACGGGCATCCAGTTCCGCCTCCTGAACTCGTCCAAGGGCCCCGCCGTCCAAGCGCCCCGCGCCCAGTGCGATAAGAAGGCCTACCAGTTCCGGATGAAGCACCTCTGCGAACTACAACCGGGGCTGACGATCTTCCAGGCCATGGTCACGGGCCTTATTTTCGAGCAAGGGGCGGTCGTCGGGGTGAACACCAACCTCGACCTAGCCTTCTATGGCAAAACCGTCGTGGTCACGACCGGCACTTTCCTGCGCGGCCTGATGCATATCGGGAACAACAAAACCGAGGGCGGTCGCCTTGGAGATTTTAGTGCTAAGTCATTGTCTAGCAGTTTCTTAGATGCTGGAATCGAACTGCAGCGCCTCAAGACGGGGACCCCACCCCGCATCCTCGGTTCCTCCATCGATTTTAGCCAGTGCGAGGAGCAAGCCGGAGACCTCTCCCCCACCCTGTTTGCGTTCCATGATACCCGCCAGGAAGCGGACATGTTCCACGTGGAACAACGCGGCGAGCGCCTGCCCGGATGGACACCTGGCAGTGATCAAGTCTCCTGCTGGATGACGGAGGCCTCGGGAGTGACCGGCAAGATCGTCCATGAAAACCTTCACCGCTCCCCTCTCTATGGTGGCGAGATTAAGGGCGTTGGTCCGCGCTATTGTCCCTCCATTGAAGACAAGTTCGTGAAGTTCTCAGAAAAGGAGTCGCACAAGCTATTCTTAGAGCCCGAGGGCCGAAATACCGATGAGTGGTATATTAATGGCCTCTCCACCTCCCTGCCCTTTGATATTCAGCTCGAGATGCTCCATTCCATCCCTGGACTGGAGAAAGCGGTCATGCTCCGCCCGGCCTATGCTGTGGAATACGACTTTGCCCCACCCACCCAGCTCTACCCGACCCTAGAATCCAAAAAAGTCGAAGGCCTCTTCTTTGCCGGCCAGATCAATGGTACCTCGGGCTACGAAGAAGCCGCCGCCCAGGGTCTGGTTGCCGGGGTTAACGCTGCCTGCCGGGTTCAAGGCCTGACGCCTATGGTCATTGGGCGCGATGAAGCCTATATTGGGGTCTTGATCGACGATTTGGTCTCCAAAGGCACCCAAGAGCCTTACCGCATGTTCACCAGCCGGGCTGAATACCGCCTTTTATTCAACCACGGCAGCGCCGAACTCCGCCTTAGGTCCAAAATCGCTGACTACGGGTTGGTCCCAGCGGCGCGTTTGGCCCGTATTGAGTCCAAAGCCGCCCAAGTGGCTCACTGGACCGAATACCTGGAAAAGATCGCCATCAGCGGCGGCTTAGCCGGTGATGTCTTAAGAAGGAACATTGAAGGCATCCCGGCGGACTTGCCGCCCAGCTTCTTGGCGGAAACCCCGGAAGTTCAGGCTGAAGTGATGTATCGGGTTAAATACCGTGGCTACCTAGACCGTGAGCGTCGATCAGCCCGCAAGCTTCATGACTTGGAGTCCTTTAAGGTTCCAGCGGGCTTTGACTTCCAGAAGGCGTATGGGCTGCGCAATGAAGCCCGGCAGAAGCTTCATGCCATCCAGCCCCAGACCCTTGGACAGGCGAGCCGTATCAGCGGCGTGAACCCCGCGGACATCTCTTTATTGATGGTCTTGTTCCGGGCACAAAAGAGTGCCTAAGGGTGGGGTAGGGCGGTCATGTTCCACGTGGAACATGACCGTTGTAACACTTGCGGCTTAGGCGTGAAACAATCAGGTGACTATGTTTTGTAAACCATTGCAATAAAATGACTTACAAAAGAAAATTAGGGTCGTAACCTGTCCGTCTTAATTGACACCTAAATCTGGCGCTGTTGGGCGAAGCGGCTTTGTGTCTATCCATGGCCACTCAAGACGCTGAACACCTCAAGCGCATCCTCGTCGTCGACGACGAGACGGACGTCACCGAGCTGCTGGACTATAAATTCCGTCAGGCGGGCTATGCCGTGCGCAGCCTGAACGATCCGCTCCGCGCGATTGGCTTGGCCCGCGACTTCCGGCCCGACCTCATCATCTTGGACGTCATGATGCCGGAGCTCACCGGCGTGCAGCTGCTGCGCATGGTGCGGGCCGATGCCTTGCTCCAAGATACGCCGGTGATTTTCCTGACGGCGAAAGGGGAGACCGCCGATAAGGTGCGCGGGTTGGAGTCGGGAGCCGACGATTACGTGACGAAGCCGTTTGATGTGCGCGAACTCATGCTGCGCGCGCAGGCCTTGCTCCGCCGCGCCAAGTCCGCCGCCGCCAAGCCTTCGACCCGGCTCGCCGCCGGTGCGCTCTTGCTCGACATCGAACGCCATGAAGTCTCCGCCGCCGGCAAGCCGCTCGAACTGACCGCCACGGAATTCAAGCTCCTGCGCCTCCTCTTGGAGCGCAAAGGCCGCGTGCAGTCGCGCGAAGAATTGCTGTCCGACGTCTGGAATTATTCCCCCGACCTGGAAACGCGCACCGTCGACACGCACGTCCGGCGCCTCCGCGAGAAACTCGGGCCCGCCGGCGACGTCATCGAAACCGTCCGCGGCGTGGGCTATCGCGTCACCGGATGATTGCTTTGCGCTCGCTCGCCCCGATGACCGCGCGCATGCTCTGGTTACGATGAGCTGGCTTCCTTGGATGATCCTCGCCATCGGGCTCGGCCTGGTTGGCTGGTGTGTGGCCGAACTGGGCCACTGCCTCCGATGGTGCCGACGTTCGCTGCTCGGCGGCGGTTCGTCCGTCCGACCGCACGGGTGGCTCATCCGCTGGCTCAAACTGGACGAACTCTTCACGGCCATCGAAGGCCGCACCTTGACCGAAGCGGAAATCCGCTCGGCCGCCGCCAAGCGCGTCGAAGCGCTGTTGGCTCCGCTGACGGACGCCGTGTTGGTCGTGGATGCCCAGGATCGCCTCCGCCTCGCGAATCCTGCGGCGCGCGCCTTGTTCAGCTTATCCGACGCGGAACTCGGCGGCTCCATCGTCCCCTTGGTGAAAAGCGCGGACTTCATCGAGTTGATCCGGCAAGTGCGCCGCGAGGGCAGGGCGGGGAACACCATCTTGCTCCACCGCGCTCCGCTCGCCGATGCGTGGATCCAAGCCGCCGGGGCGCGCACCGACCCCGAGGCGTTCGGTGAAGGCGCGGTGATCTTCGTCTTGGCCGAAGTGACCGCGCTCAAACGCCTCCAGGCGATGGAACGCGATTTCGTGACGAACGTCTCGCACGACCTGCGGACGCCGGTGACGATCCTCCGTGGCTATGCCGAGACGCTGGCCGACGACCAGGCGACGATGACGCCGGAAGATCGCGCGCGCTTCATCCAGAAGATCGTTTCCTCGGTCGGTCGCCTGCAGGGCCTCGTCGAAGGCTTGCTCGCCTTGGCCAGCTTGGAGAGTTCGCATGACCTCATGCGGCGCGAGGCCGGCGCGTTGCATCGGGCCTGCCGCGAAGTCGCCGAAGAGCTCGGCCCGCGCTGCCGCTCGGCGAAGGTCTCCGTCGAGCTCGACCTGCGCGCGGAGGAGAGCGCCGCCGTGGATCCCGTGCAAGCCCGTCGGCTCGTGCAGAACCTCATCGAGAACGCGCTGGCGCACGCCGCCGGCGCGACGCACATCCTGATCCGCACCTCGCACGTCCCGGGCGGCGTCGCCTTGGAAATCCAGGACGATGGCGCCGGGGTCGCCGCGGTGGATCTGCCGCGGCTGTTCGACCGTTTCTATCGGACCGACAAATCCCGCCGCGCGGGCGGCAGCGGCCTGGGGCTCAGCATCGTCCGACAGGTCGCCGAACTGCATGGCGGGTCGGTGACGGCGGACAACGTCCGACCCAAGGGCCTGAAGATCACGGTGACCCTACCGGTCGCCGCCTAAAACAAGAAACCCACCGGTTAAGGTGGGTTAAAGTGGAGCGCGCGACTGGACTTGAACCAGCAACAGCCACCTTGGCAAGGTGGTACTCTACCATTGAGCTACGCGCGCTTTCGGAGAGTGAGCAGACCAATCTGCTTAGCGGCTGTCAAGCCTTTGGGCTAAACGCTCGCGGATGGCCTTGGGGGCAGGGTAGAGGCCCACGGAACGGATCTGCTCGGCGGCGGCCTCGGAAAAGAGCCATTTCAGGGCTTCTTTATGCGTCTGCTGCTTATCGCTCCGTACATAAAGATACAGGGGGAGGCGCAAAGGGTAGTCTCCGTTATAGATGTTCATCTCGTCCGGGGAGTAGGCCGTCGACGACTTCCCTGGCCGGCCATCGGACACTTGGAGTAACCGGCCTTCCGAGCCGGCGGGAAGGGAAGGGGCGAGGGCCAAGGTCGCCGGACGGGTCGCCAAGCTTTGACCGACCGGAGCCCAATCCATGACGAGGTTCACTTCCTGACGGAAAGGCTGCTTGCTCAAGGGAACCCCCTGAACGAGCTCCCGGGCAAAAGCTCCATGGGGAGCGTAAAGGTAAGTGAGGATGGTTTCGGAAAGGTTGCCACCGGCGAGGTCGTTCCAATTCACGTGATAAACCTTCGGGTCCTTGGCCAACAAGCTGTTGAGGTCGGCGAAGCTGACCTGGTTCAGTCGATTGGACTTATGGACCGCCACCACGACCGCCGCATTGGCCAACAGGTAACGTTGCAGGCTCTGCCCGGCAGGCGCCGCTGGCTCGGGCTCGCCTTCCTTCAGGAAGAGCAGGGCCACCGCGGAACGTCCATCGGCCAAGCTACGCCGTCCCGGCAGGGTGCCCGCAAAGTCGACGCTGGAGGCGGGCGCCGCCTGCCGGAGTCCCTCGGTCAAGGCGCCTTTCAATAAATCGGACCCCGCGATATCCGCCGCCAACGAAACGGCCGAGGTCAGGACACCAAGCAACCAAGGCTTAAGCATGCGGAGGTTGGCCGACTTCGAGTTCGGGCCATTGCAGGAGTTTGCGGTGCAACGTGCGGCGGGAAATCCCCAACAGCTCCGCGGCCTTCGTCCGGTTGCCGGCGGCCGAGGCCAACGCCTGCTTCAGGAGCTCCTTCTCGTTTTGCTCCTTGTCGAACATGCCACCGGACGCGGCGAGCAGACCCGGGCGGACCACCCCGCCGAGGTTCGTCGGTTGCGCGTAGCGCGGATCCAAGTCCCCCGCGGTGAGCACCTTGCCCGGACGCAGCACGGCCAAGTTCTCGCACGTGTTGCGGAGCTCGCGGATGTTGCCGGGCCAAGGGTAGCGGGCCAGGACGCCCAAGGCATCCGCGCCCAGGCGAACCTCGGCCAGGTGATTCTCGGCGGCGAAACGTTTGAGGTAATGGGCCAACAACAAGGGGATGTCGTCTTGCCGTTCGCGCAGGGGCGGCATGCGCAGCGGCACGACGGAGAGACGGTAGTAGAGGTCTTCGCGGAATTTACCTTCCTTCACCATCTGCAGCAGGTCGCGGTTCGTCGCGCACACCAAGCGGAGGTCGAGCGCGATGGGCTTATGCGAACCCAAGCGTTCGACGCTGCGGGTCTCGAGGAAACGCAGGAGCTTGATCTGCGTGGTCGCATCGATCTCGCCGATTTCATCCAGGAAAAGCGTCCCGCCATCGGCGGACTCGAAACGACCCACCCGGCGCTCGTTCGCGCCCGTGAAGGAACCCTTCTCGTGGCCGAACAGCTCGCTCTCCAACAAGTTCGCGGGGATGGCGGCGCAGTGCACGGCCATGAACGGACCCTTCGCGCGGTTGCTCGCCTGGTGGATCATCTGGGCGAAGAGTTCCTTGCCGGTGCCCGTCTCCCCGAGCAGGAGCACGGTCGCGTTCGACGTCGCCACGGAGCGCACCTGCTCGATGGCATGCTGCAAGGCGGCGGAAGAACCCACCACCTCGCCCAACGAGAACTTGCGGTCGAGGCGCGTCTTGAGCACGGCGACCTCCTTCTCCGTCGCGCGCGCCTTCAGGCCCCGCTCCAAGAGCAACTCGACCTGCCGGAGATCGACGGGCTTCTGCATGAACCAATAGGCGCCGCGGCTCATCGCTTGGACGGCGGTCTCCACGTCCCCGTAAGCCGTCATCATCAGGCAGACCGGTTGGGGCGACAACTTGAGCGCCCGATCGATCACGGCCATGCCATCCTCGCCCGCCATGCGCAGGTCCGTCAGCACGGCGTCCGGCGGCACATCCTGCATGAGGCGCGCGGCCTCCGCGGCATCCTTGGCCACGAAGGTCTCGTACTTATCCTCGAGCGCCGCGCGCAAGCCATCGCGCGTGTGCTTCTCGTCATCGACAATCAGAACCGTGGGTTTCATGGGGTGCCAGTTTCAGGTCGTTGGGCGGCGCCCCAGACGCGGGCCGCCTTCTCGGTCAGCGCCGAGCGGGCCCGGGCCACTTCGGCGAGGCGGGCTTGCAGGTTGGCGTTGGCGACGGCCGAGAGGTCGTCGAGGTCGCAAAGGTAGGCGCCCTCGACCGAGCGGGCGGCGGCTTCGAAATTGCGCGGTACGCCGAGGTCCACGAGCAACAACGGCCGGCCTTGGCGGCGGCGCGTGCACGCGCGAATGGCTTCCGCATCGAGCAAGGCGCGCTCCACCGCGGCGCAACCGATGACCACGTCGTGGGCGTGCGCTTGCTGGAGGGCGTCGGCCAACGTCAACGAAGCGCCGGCGAACTCCTCCGCCAAGACGCGCGCGTTTTCGAAGGTGCGCGAAGCCACCGACACCTGCGTCGCGCCGCGCGAGACCAACGCCTGCACCACCTGGCGACCGACGTCGCCGGTGCCGAGCACGAGCACCCGGGCATCGGCCAGCTGACCGAACACGCGCCCCGCGAGCTCGACCGCGACGTTCCCCAGGCTGACTTGGCCCTGCGAGATCCCCGTATGGGTCCGCGCCCACGCGCCGGCCTGGAAGGCGCGCTGGAAGATGCGGTTGAGCATCGGGCCCGTCATGCCCCGCGCGAGCGCATCGGCGTAGGCATCCTTAGTCTGCCCGGCGATTTCGGCCTCGCCGATCATCTGGGAATCCAAGCCCGCGACGACCGCGAACAAATGCTCGACGGCCTGCAGGCCGGGGATCGGCCGGAGGTGCCGATCGAGTTCGGCGGGCGCGACGCCGGTCGCTTGGATCAACGCGGCCCGCGCATGCAAAGCGGCGGCTTCGTCGCCGACCGCATAGGCCTCCAGCCGATTGCACGTGGCGAGTAAGACGACCTCGGCAAGCCCGGCCTCGCGGGCGGCCCGATAAAAACCCTCGACGCCGGCGGGCGACACGCTGAACGCCGCGCGCGCATCGAGTCCGGCCGTATGGTGGGTGGCGCTCAACGCCACCAACGTGGTGGGACGGTCGCTCATCGGGCGGAAGGGAGGGAAAGCCACAACGCCGCCAGCGCCGGGAGGAGGAGCCACAAGGAACCGCGGGCGAAGGCGGCGCCGCCGATGGAGGCCCGGCGGCGCAGGGCGAGGAGCACCACCGCCAGGAGCAACGTCACGCCGGCCATCACCAGCTTGGGGAAGTTCGCGAAGCCCGTGACGCCGGTGAAGACATCGACCGCCCCGATGACCACGGACAAGGCGAGCATCCACACCGCGGCGCCCATCAGGTTCGCGCCGATCTTATCCATGGGCACCAAGGCCGGCAGCAAACCATAGATGCCGCCGAACTTTCGTTGGGCGAGCGCGCGATCCTGGAGGAGGTAGGCGAGGGCGTTCAGCGCTTGGGCCGCCAAGAGACAATAAGCCAAGATGGCTGCCCCGATGTGCAGGAGGATCAAGGGCTTGACCGAAGAGGTGAAGGCGTGCGTCTCGCCCCCCAGGCGACTCGCGGAGAAAACACAGGCGGTGGTGGCGGAAGCGATGACCCAAATGGGCAGTCGATGGTCGAAGGCCAGGTCCAAGAAAATCGCCAAACCCGCCAAACCCCAGCCGATCGACAAGAGCATGCCCGCAGACGAATCGACGGGGAAGGTGTTGCGAGCCAGACCGTCGGCCGCCAGAGCCACCGTGAGCAGCAACCACCCGGCTCGAAGCAACCAAAGCCCACCCGCAGGACCGCTGCGGGAGCCAGGGGCGGACTTGGCCTGCCAATCCCAGGCGGCACTCAGCAAGAAGATGAAAGCGCACGCCATGGCCATGACCCCTTGTGGAAGGGGCAGGGGGGTATCTCCGGCGAGAAGGGCCATGGACGGATTAAAGCGGGGTGTGACATTTTGGCAACCCCCCAAAATTGGGTATTTTTCCCTGTTTACTTGCGAATCAGCGGCTTTTAGCTAATTTTCGTGAATTATGGCCTATAACCCCTACGACCTGACCCAGCACCCCCCTCGGAGCCCTCGTTGCCGCCTGGGTGGGCTGGTGATCCTCCCTCGCATGCTGGATAAGGCCCGCGCCATGCTGGAGGGGAAGAATGGGGAATACACCTATAACTGCTCCCTTGACCAGAATGTCCTCAACTTCCTGGGGATCGACGCCGAAGCCCTCAAGGCCCAGGTCGCCAAAGGCCTCGGGGATGGGGAGATCCTGACGTGGATGCTGGCCAACGCCAAACACCCGCGAGCTGGGTACGAAATCGCCGCTTTCAGCGCCTTCCATGAACAACGCGCCCCGTCCGCCCCGGGCGGCCGTGAACGCCTGACCCATTACCAGTCGTCGACCCCCGCCGGCGCCAAGCGCGAGGACATCACCTCTTGGTTCGACGTCCTCGACTTGGACGACCACCAGAGCTTCGGCGGCAAGGTCTGATTTACCTCCGCGCCACCCCGGAGATGACGACGGCCATTGAAAGTACAGATGAAAGCCGCCAGCTAACCCTTTATACCTACCAACCATGAAATCGTTCCTCGCCACCCTCAGCCTACTGCTCTGCGCCACCCTTGCCTCCGCCGCCGACTTCGATTGGAAGACGCGCTTTCCTCAAGGCCTCGTCGATGCCGCCGGCAAGACCGTCGACCTCGCCACCCTGAAGAACAAGACCGTGGCCGTCTACTGCTCCGCGCATTGGTGCCCCCCGTGCCGAGTCTTCACCCCGCAACTCGTCCAGTTCGCCAACGACAACAAGGACCAACTCGCGGTCGTCTTCGTCAGCAGCGACCGTGACCAGGAGCAGATGTTCGCCTACATGAAGGAAACCAAGATGCCTTGGCCCGCCGTTCCTTACAAGTCGGCAGGCGGCGCGGCGATCAAGAAGGAACAGGGCGTGAGCGGCATCCCTACGCTCCTCGTGTACGGCAAGGATGGGCAGCTGCTCACCAAGAATGGCCGCGACCTGAACGGCCTCAAGAAGCTGCTCGGCAAGTAAGTGCCCAGCCCGCGCCGCATCCTGCTCGTTTGCATGGGGAACATCTGCCGCAGTCCCACGGCGGAAGTGGTCCTGCGCGATAAGGCCAAGGCACGGGGTATCGATCTCGTGGTCGATTCGGTCGGAACCGAAAACTACCATATCGGCGACGCGCCGGACGCCCGCTCCATCCACCACGCCCGACTGCGCGGCTACGACCTGACGCCCCTCCGCGCCCGGCAAATTTCCGACCGCGACTTCGCGGAGTTCGACATCATCCTCGCCGCCGACGCCGCCAACCTGCGGGAGATCACGCGTCGATGCCCAGTGGAGCACCGGCCGAAGTTAGGCCTTTTCCTTGGCACGGACCCGTTACCCGATCCTTACTATGGAGAAGCGGCCGATTTCGAAGAAGTGCTGGATTTGGTGGAAAAACGCGTCGATTTCCTCCTCGCGAGCTGGTGGAGCTGAAAGAGTAAGGTTGCGACCATGTCCCAAGGGCGGTTCCCTTCTCCAACGATGTACCAAGTGAATTTCAGCGACCAAGCGATGCGGGAGTTGGCCAAGCTGCCGACCCTCGAGCAGATGGAAGTCGTCGAAGCCTTCTCGTCGCTGACGCCGGAGGCCTTGCTCCGGGGAAGTTCCGACCTGGGCACCGTGCGCCGCGGCGGTCACGTCTACCACCGCCTGCGCGTCGGCGAATTCCGCATCTACTTCGAAGCCAGCGACGGGTCGTTGCTCGCCAACTACGTCCTCCACCGCCACACCTACGCGGATTTCGCTTTCCGTTCCCACCTTCCGTTCGCCGAAGATGAAGCCCGCATCGAGCAAGAGGGCGGCTTCTGGAAGTACCTCGACGACAAAAAATCCTAACCGTGAGCTCCCCCAATTCCCCGCGCTACAACTCCCCCGAAGAGGCCGCGCGCATCTACCTGCTCCCAAATCTGTTCACGGCGGGGAACATGCTCTGCGGCTTCCTCGCCATCAAGGAATGCATCGAAGCGCGCTTCACGACGGTGAACGCCAGCGAACAGGCCGGCCACTACGTCATGGCCGTCTGGTTCATCCTGTTCGCCTGCCTTTGCGATCTCTTCGACGGCCGGGTCGCCCGCGCCACCCATCGGGAATCCCTGTTCGGGGCGGAATTCGATTCCATCGCGGATACCGTCTCCTTCGGCGTCGCCCCCGCATTGATGGCCTGTTTTCTGATCATCAACCCAGGGGTCAACGACGACATCAAGCTCGTCACCTGGCTCTTCGCCTTCATCTACCTGCTATGCGTCGGAGTCCGCTTGGCCCGTTTCAACGTGCTCACCAACCCCTTGGTGCCGGGTAACGAAAAAAGGGCGGCCGGGGGTGATTTCGTGGGCCTACCGTCGCCCGCGGCCGCCGGGATGATGGCTTCGTTGGTCTTGGTCTTATCCAAGATCATCAAGGTTTCCCCGGCGACGCAACCCGACGTGCTGCCGCTGCAGTCCTGGTCGTGGACGTTGCTACCTTTGATGCTGATCATCTCGTACCTGATGGTCAGCAACGTCCGCTTCCCGAGCTTCAAGAAGGTCGATTGGAACACCAAGACGCGCTCGCGTGGTTTCATCCTGATCATTCTGGTCGCCGTCGCCGCCTATCGTTACCGGGAGTATGCCTTGCCCGCGGTCTTCCTCGGCTACATCTGCTGGGGGGTCATCCGACACTTTTTCTTGCTCAGAAAAGAAGAGACGGACCCCGCTCCCGAGGATGAGGATGAAATCGAGCCCAAGGTGTGAATAAGGGGTGAGTGATTGGGGCTTCTGGTCGCTTGTGAACAAGGGTGCCGTTATTCGCAGGCTGGACACAGGGACCGCAAAACCACATCCCGCCTGTTTTCAACGCCTTGGGAAACTATCCACGCCCTTCCGAGACTTACGGGTACTACTGTATTTAATTCAAAGGGTTATCTATTAATACAGTCCCACCGGAAGTGGGCATTGATTGGTTGCCACTGACCCCTCTCCGCCTCAAATCTGTCAACATCATGAAGTTCAAGGTAAACCGTAATCATTTCTTCAACGGCCTCTCCAGCGTCACCAACGTCGTCGGCAACCGCGCCACGATGCCGATCCTGCAGAACGTGCTCATCGAAGCCGAAGGCGATACGGTCACCCTGACGACGACCAACCTCGATCTGGGCATCTGCTGCCGCATCAAGGCCACGGTGACTTCGCCCGGCCGGATCACCTTGCCCGTCAAGAAATTGGTCCCGATCGTGCGTTCGTTGTCGGGCGCCGAAACGGTCGTCGAACTCACCGGCAAGGACCGCGTCAAGGTCACCTCGGGGAGTTCCGTCTTCCAGATCGCGGGGCTGCCTGCGGATCAATTCCCGCCCATCGCCAGCTTCTCCGGGCAACCCACGATCTCCATCGAACAGGAGGACCTCGGGTCGATGTTGCGCAAAGTCAGCTACGCCCAATCGACCGACGAAAACCGTTATATCCTCAACGGCGTGTTCTTCGAATTCGCCAACGGCAAACTCACCGTGGTCGCGACCGATGGCCGTCGCCTCGCCAAGTGCGAACGCGAACTGGAAGGCCCCGACAAGCCGCTCGCCCTGATTTTGCCCGCCCGCACGATCGCCGAATTACAACGCCTGCTCAAGGTCGGCGGCAAGGCCCACGTCTCGCATAACGAGCGCCAGGTCGGCTTCACGATCGACATCCCCAAGAACGACGAAGGCCTCGTGGACCGCATCCAGCTCGTCTCCAAGGTCGTCGAGGGCAATTACCCGAACTACCGACAGGTCATCCCGAAGGAAGCCGGCAGCAAGGTCCGTCTCGAACGCGAGAAGCTCCTGGACAGCGTCACGCGCGCCGCGCTCATGTGCGATGACCGCAACAACACGATTCGCCTCACGGTTTCCAAGAAGAACCAGAACCTGGAGATCAGCGCCAAGTCCGATTCCGGCGAAGCGCATGAACCGATCGCCGTGAAGTACGATGGTCCCGAAGTGAACATCGCCTTCAATCCGCAGTACGTCGTCGAGCCCCTCAAGGCCGTCACCGAGGACGAGATCGATTTTGAATTCAAGGACGACATGTCCCCCGGCGTCATCCGCGGCCTGAAGGAAGATTTCCTCTGCGTCGTCATGCCGCAGCGGATTTCGTAAGCCCCTCAGAGACCGAGGTCCTGCGAGTCAGGGAGCGCCTTGATGGCCTCCAGGATGCGTCGGGACGCTTCCATGGTGCGACCCGCGACGCCTTCGCCGGGATCGTAGTCAGCGGGCCCCAGGGCGCGACCAAACCGCACGCGGACCCGCGCGCCGCCGACGGGGAAGAATGCCCCGCGCGGGAGGACATCACGGGCGCCGCGGATATGGATCGGGACGACCGGGGCGCCCGACTTGCAGGCGAGCAAACCCGCGCCCGCCTTGGCCTCCCCGATGACGCCATCGGCGCTGCGCGTGCCTTCGGGGAAGATCAACAGTCCCCGGCCTTGGGCGAGGGCGGCGAGCGCCACGCGAATCGCGCCGATGTCCGCTTCGCCGCGATCCACGGGAATGGAATGACAGGAACGGATGACGGCACCAAACACCGGGTTGTCGAAGAGCGAGCGGCGGGCGATGAACGAGATCTCGCGCGGCAGGCACGAACCGATCAAGGGCGGGTCGAGCATGCTCTGGTGGTTCGACGCGAAGATGCAGGCCCCGTTCGGGACATTCTCCCAGCCCTCCACTTCCAGGGTCGAGAAGACCTCCGCGAAGGCCCGCGCCCCGTGGTACACGGCCTTATAGACGAGGTTGTTCGAAGTGAGGATCATGCCCGACGAGCCGCATGCTGGACCAAAGCCTTCACCTGGGCAACCACCGCCCCGAGCGTGAGGTGGGTATTATCAATGCGCGTGGCGCCTTCCGGACAAACCAGCGGGGCGGTCGCGCGGGTGGAATCCAACAGATCGCGCTGGGCCACCGCATCAGCTTGGCCTTCCGCGGCGCGGCGTTGGGCCCGGGCCACCGGGTCGGCTTGTAGGAACACGCGGACTTCCGCCTGCGGCAGGACCACGGAACCGATGTCGCGGCCTTCCATGATCACGCCCGCGAAGCCGGCGGCTTGGCCGAGCTCCACCTGCGACCGCTGGTAGGCCAAGAGGAAGTTACGCACCGCCGGGAGGGCGGCAAACTTCGAGACCGAGCCATTGACATCTTCGGTGCGGAGCGAGGCGTCCGCCGGACGGCGACCGTCGAAGGTGAGGCCGGACGAGATGCCCGAAATTTCCGAACCGAGGTGCAGCCGCGCCAAGGCCGCGCCGACGGACGCGGGATCTTCGGGCAGGGCGCCCGCATCGAGCAGCGCGCGGGTGACGGAGCGGTAGTGCGCGCCGGTGTCGACGTGCAGGAGCCCGAGGTCGCGGGCGACGACCTTGGCGGTGCTGGATTTTCCCGAGGCCGCGCCCCCATCGACCGCCACGGCGACGAACCGGGTGCGCAGGGCTTCGAGCGCCTCGAAGAATTTCGGGAAGGTCTTGCTGGTGCAGGTCGGATCCTGGATGGCGATCCATGGACGGCCATCGCCGAAGAGGTCGTACGAACCCAAGACCCCGAAGCTCATCGCCATGCGATGGTCTTCATAGGTGTGGATTTCGACGGGACCACGGGCGGTGGCTTGTTTCAACGCCGCCCGCGCCGGATGAATCGTGAGGGTGGAGAGCGTTTCGTCGGCGCGGAGTTCGGCCGCGGTCGGTACGACCTTGACGCCGAGGCGTTCCAATTCCGTGGCCATGGCCAGGACGCGGTCGGTCTCCTGCTTGCGCGTGTGACCGATGTTCCGGATGGTCGTCGGCGACGAAGCCAACGGCGCGAGCGTGGCGAGCGTCAGGAACGTATCGGAGAAGTCGTTGAAGTCGAAATCGCCGCCTTGCAGGTCGGGCCACGTTTGGACGACCAACGCGGAACCCTGCGCCGTGAGGTTCGCCCCGCAGCGTCGCGCGACGTCGGCGAACGCGGTGTCGCCTTGAAGCCCGCCATTAACGTAACCTTGCAGGCGTACGCCCGCCCCGGCGCCGGTCACGGCGGGGAGGGCGATGAAGTAGCTCGCGGCCGTGGCATCGGGCTCGATCGCATAGGTGCCGGCCGCGCGGTAGGCGCCGGGTTGCGGGCAGCGCCACGAGCCGGCGGCATCGCGGACCAAGGGCCGACCGAATTGGGCGCACATCTTTTCGGTCATCACCACGAAAGGCTCGGAGACCGTGGCGCCCTTCATGCGCACGGAGGCGCCCGGCGATAGCGGCAGCGCCATCAACAGCGCCGATAGCAGTTGCGACGACGCCGAAGCGTCCACCACCAGATCGCCGAGGCGGCCGGCGGTATGGAGCGTGAACGGGAAGTGCGTGGCCGGTTGGCCATCGGCGCGCAGGGCGCGGCAACCAGCGCCCGTGAGGGCCTCCAGCAAGCCTGCCATCGGCCGGGCCCGCATGGCCTCGTCGCCATCCAGTTCGTAGCTCCCTTGCGGCGCTAGCGCGAGGAAGGCCGTCAGAAAGCGCGCCGCGGTGCCGGCATTGCCGACGTGCAGTTTGGCTTGGGCCTTCGGGATGCGCCCTCCGAGTCCGCGGATGCGGAGGGTTTGCGCGGTTTCGTCGTCGGCGACTTCAAAGCCAAGGGTGCGAAGCGCGGCGATGAGGATGCGCGTGTCGCGGCTGAAGAGGGCGCCCGTGAAGAGCGTTTCGCCGTCGGCGAGGGCGGCGAGCAGGAGCGCGCGATTGGTGATGCTCTTGGACCCTGGCACTTGCGCGACCCCGCGGGCGGGCGTGCGGAAGGGCGTGATCGGCAGGGTTGGACTCATGCGGGGCGATCGAGGGATTGGCGCAGGACACGGGCGTCGGCCAGCAGTTGGCGGACTTTCTCGGCGTCACCGGCCTCGAGGGCCTGCCGAAGGTTAGCCGTTTGGTCTTCGGCGGCGCGGAGGCCGGCGATGACGTGCGGGGCGTTGGCCATCAAGATGCCCACCCAAAGGTTTTCTTCGCCCGCGGCGATGCGTGTGGTGTCCTTGAGGCCGGCGCCGGTGGTGGCGGGATCAAAGCCCGGCAAGCTGCCCACGGCCAGCATCAACGCGGACGCGCTGGCGTGCGGGACGTGGCTGATCGCGGCGACGATTTCGTCGTGGCGCTGGGCCGTGCATTCGACCGTGCGGCAGCCGAGGGCCTGCCAGAAGGCATGGGTGAGGCGTACGGATTCGCCAGGTTCGGACCCGGTGGGCGTCACGAAACAGGGCCGATTCGCGAACAAGTCGGCCGAGGCGTGCGCCGTACCCGCTTTTTCGGAACCAGCCATGGGGTGAGCCCCGACGAAATGGACGCCCGCAGGGAGGACGCGGGCGGCGACCTGAATGGCGGCTTTGACGCTGCCGGCGTCCGTCACGAGGGCGCCCGCGGAAAGCCCCGGGCTGATGGCACGGAAGGTTTCCTCCATCTTGTCGACCGGAGTGGCTACGATGACGATGTCGGCTCCCCGTACGGCGTCGACGGGGTTGTCGAAGATCTCCGCCACCGCATATCCCTTGAGGAGGGCCCGGGCTTCCGGGGACCGCGACCATCCCGCGAGGGACCCTGCCAGTTGCCGGCGAGCCGCAGCGAGCAGGACCGAGCCTCCGATGAGGCCCGCTCCGACGACGGCGATGCGTTTAAATTGAGGCATTTAGAGGGTTGAAGGTCCTTCTTTCATGAACCAGCCTAGCAGACTATTAAAGCAAACAATCTGCCGGTGATGAAACTGGCTGATTTCGCTCCATGTCCCCCGGCCCCCACGACCCCCAGTCCGATTTCCTTCCCGGCAAGAAGTCCCGCCCCCCTAAGGGCGCGGCCTTTTGGGAACGGATATGGGACAAGGCGGGAACGCCCCTCATGGTGGGGGCCACCGTGGTCTTGGTGCTTGCGGCGGGTTGGTTGGTCACGGAGGGCCAGCGCAACGCGGGAAGCCGGATTGCCGCGTTGAGTCCGGTGCAGGCCGAAGAACTCCGCCAGCTCTCCCTCAAGAAAGAGGCGGCCTTCGAGGCCCAGCGGCTCAATAAAGCGTTGATCGACGATGGCGACCTGGCCCTGCTCGGCGAAGCCGTGCAGGCGCAGGAAGATTACCTGGCCTCGCGCGGGGCCCTGGCCTCGGAGAACGTCCGGCTCGAGACCTTGCGTCGGCGTTACCATGTCATCCAGGCGGAACGGCTGCGGGCGACCGCGACCGAAGCCGAGGATAAGTCCACGGCGTTGGCCAAATCGGATCAGGCCGGGGCCGTGCGCGAGCTCCGGCGCGCCGTGGAAGCGGAGCGGCTCATCGAGAGCCGGTGGTTTTTCTCGGGCTACGCCGATGTCGGCAAGATCGCCCGGCTCGACACGCGTTTGCGGCGACTCGAGGCCGAACCCTTGAAGGCCCAAACCCAGGCCTTGGAGGCGGCGGCGGAAGCGGCCTTCGCCGCCGGCCGGCTCGGCGAAGCGGATAAGGCGATGGGGGAAGCCATCGAGACCGAACGGGCTTTTGTGGAAAAGTATCGGGATGTCCTGGATACCGAATTCGGCCGCGTGGAACGCCTCTCCACCCGGCTGGAAACGATGCGTTCGGATCCGCTGCAGCAACAGATCGTCGCCGCGGAGCGGTCGGCGCAGGCGGCCGGCGCCGCCTATGCGCAGGCGACGGCGGGGCCGGCCCAAGAGGCGCAGTCGGCGCTCGCGACGCAAGCGTACGAGCGGGCCCTGACGATCCAAGCGCAGCTCATGCAGGAATTCCCGCGCAGCGCGTGGGCCGCCGCCACGCGGAAAGCCGATTTGGAGATGAAGCGGAATCGCTGGCGCGCCGCCGCCCGCTTGCAGGATGTCGCCACGCGCGCGCAGGCCATGGCCAAACACCTACGCGCCGGTCAATCCGCGGAAGCGTTGGACTTGGCGCGCGCGCTCCGCGAAAAACTCACGCAGGTCGAAGCGGAAAACCCCGGGGTCGTTCCGCCGGAAGATCCGGTGCGGCGCCAATTGGAATACGTCGCCACGCATGCGGCCACGATCCAAGCCATTTTGCCCAAGCTCGAGCAGCTCGTCGCCCCCGTCGGCGCCACCGGCGCTCGCATGATGAAGCAGGAGGTCTCGCAGGGTTTCTATTCCACGGTGATGGGGGTGAACCCGAGCGCGAGCATGCGCGAGAACCTGCCCGTCGAATCCGTGGCCTATGCGGATGCGCAGGCCTTCTGCGAGGCGTTGGGCTGGATGTGCGGTCGAACCATCCGGTTGCCGACCGTGGCGGAGTATAAGGCCGTGTTGGGTGACTTGAGCCAGCCCCCCGCCGGGCGGACGGCTTGGACCTTCGACAACACCGATGGCGTGTCCGCCCGTGTGGTCGGCACGTCCCAACCCACCGGGGCCGGCTTCTTCGATTTGCTCGGCAATGTGGAGGAATGGGCGCAAGCCGAGGCGGCGGACGATTTTGCTTCGGTCATCGGCGGTAGCGTGAACTGGGTCCCTGTCTCAGGTCTTCCCCTCAGGAAAGCGTTGAAGCGTGAAAAAAGCCGCACCATCGGGTTCCGTATCGTGATTGAATGAAACCCGCGGCTGACCTACGAACCCTACGCCCATGCCCCTGAGCACCCCAACGCCCAAGGTGAGCCCCGTCCAGCGGGTGTTCTTCTTCTTCCTCGTCTACGGGTCCTTGGCGGCGCTTTCGCTCTGGTTGAGTTATGAGATGCGCTTCTCCGGCGGAGCGATCCTCACGGCGGCGGATAAGGACGTGGAGGGCTACCTCTACACCCAACGTCCCCACGCGCTGCTCTGGATCGTCCCCTTGAAGTTCGTCTTGCTGGGCTTGTTCGGTCAGTTCCGCGGTGTCTTCTATTATTTTCGCCTGCACGATGCCCTGCGCATGGTCTTCGCGCTTTCCCTCGCGACCCTCGTCATCCTCCTGCTCCCGTTCATCAGCGGCATGAACGGGCCCAGCGCCACCTTGGGCATCCCCCGGAGCATCGCGCTCGTCGACTTCAACCTCTCGTTGCTGCTCTTCGTCGGCTTCCGCGTTTCCATCCGCACGCTCCGCGAACGCTTCACGGGCGAAGACAAGGTGGCCCAGACGTCGCTGGAGCGGATTGCGATCGTCGGTGCCGGTAATTCGGGCGAGCAATTGGCCTCGGACCTCTTATCCCGCCGCGGACACGGCCTGCTGCCCGTCTGCTTCCTGGACGACAATGAGGCGAAGCATGGCCTCGAGATCCACGGCATCCCGGTCGTCGGCGCTCCGGATAAAATCCCTTCGTTGGCGGAGAAGTACGGCGTGACGGAACTGATCCTCGCGTTGCCGGCCCAGAGCGCGAAACGCATCCGCGAAATCAGCGCCCTCGCCTCGGCGAGCGGCTTGCGCGTCCTCGTGGTGCCGTCGATGACCGAACTCGCCGGTGGCCGCGTCCGCGCGACCGACCTTCGCCCGGTTTCGGTGGAAGATCTCTTGGGCCGCGCCCCGGCGCAGCTCGACGACGCCGCCATCGGCGCGATGATCCAAGGACGCACGGTGTTGGTCACGGGCGCGGGTGGGAGCATTGGCCAGGAAATTTGCCGGCAGGTCGCGCTCCGCCAGCCCGCGCGGCTCGTCCTGCTCGACCAGTGCGAAGCCCTGCTCTACCAGGCCGAACAGGACCTCATCGCGGCGGGCGCGGGGGCCTTGATTTGTCCCGTCGTCGCCGATGTCACCGATGAGCCGCGGATGCGCGAGGTCTTCGCCCGTCATCGCCCCGCCTTGGTGCTCCATGCCGCCGCGCACAAACATGTGCCGATGATGGAGCCGCAACCGGGGGAAGCCCTGAAGAACAACACGCTCGGCACGGCGCTGGTCGCGGCGCTGGCGTCGGAGTTCCAGGTGGGCCGCTTCGTCCTGATTTCGACCGACAAGGCCATCAACCCGACCAACGTCATGGGCGCCTCCAAGCGCTTGGCGGAAATGGTGGTCCAGTCGATGCAAGGTCGCCCCGGCAATGTCACGCAATTCGTGGCGGTGCGCTTCGGCAATGTCCTCGGCTCTTCCGGGTCCGTCATCCCGATCTTCCGCAAGCAGATCGCCGCCGGTGGCCCGGTCACCGTGACGCACCCCGAGGTGAAGCGTTACTTCATGACCATCCCCGAGGCGGTCGGGTTGGTCCTGCAGAGCGCGACCCAAGGGGAGGGCGGGGACATCCTCGTCCTCGAGATGGGTCAGCCCATGAAGATCGTCGATGTCGCGCGCCAGCTCATCGAGCTCAGCGGGTTCCGGCCGGATATCGACATCGAGATCAAGTTCGTGGGCCTGCGGCCGGGCGAAAAGTTGGTCGAAGAGCTGCAGCATCACGGCGAGCAGTACCGGACGACCAAGCATGCGCGTATTTTCCGTTTTGTCGCCACGGGCACCCCGCATGCGGCGCTGGACGCCCTTTTGCTGGAGATCCGCACGTTGATTCCGCAGGAGAAGACGGCCTGCAAGCAGGGTCTACGGCGGTTGGTCCCGGAATACGTGCCCTACGTCGACTAGTTTTTACGCTTCGGGCTTCACAGCGTTGGCGGATATCGCCACGCTGACGGCATGGCTCGCAAGTCTTCCTCACCCGCTCCGGTTGTCGGCATCATCATGGGTTCGCAATCCGATTGGGAGACGATGATCCATGCGGCGGACACTCTAAAAGGCTTGGGCGTTCCGTTCGAGTCCGAGGTCGTGAGCGCGCATCGCACCCCCCTTAAGCTGAAGGACTACGCCCTGACCGCCAAGAAGCGCGGCTTGAAGGTCATCATCGCCGGGGCCGGCGGCGCCGCCCATCTCCCCGGCATGGCCGCCGCGATGACCGTCCTCCCGGTGATGGGCGTCCCGGTCCAATCCAAGGCTCTCGACGGCATTGATTCGCTGCTCTCGATCGTCCAGATGCCGGCCGGCATCCCGGTGCATACCTTCGCCATCGGGCGCGCGGGCGCGATCAACGCGGCCCTCGGTGCGGCCGCCATCCTCGCCTTGAACGACACCGCGCTGGCGGTGCGCCTGGATCAATTCCGCGCCAAGCAGACCAAGGCCGTCCTGGATAACCCCATCCCCGGCCAGAAGGGCCGGAAGCAGCGCTAAGCCATGGAGCGTCCGTTGCTGCCGGGTGGGACGATCGGGATTCTGGGCGGCGGCCAGTTGGGTCGCATGTCCGCGATCGCGGCTCGGCGGATGGGCTACAAGGTGAAGACCTTCGATCCCTCCGCGCAAGCCTGCGCGGCCGCCATCGCCGATGACCACACCGCGGCGGAGTGGAACGATACCGCGGCGTTGACGCGTTTCGCCCAGGGGTGCGGTCGGATCACCCTCGAATTCGAGAACATCCCGCCGGCGACGGTCGAATTCGTGGCGCAGTCCATCCCGAGCCATCCTTCGGCCAACGTCCTCGCCATCTGCCAGAACCGTCGGCGCGAAAAGGAATTCCTCCGCGCGTCCGGGATTCCCTGCGCGAATTTCGCCGTCGTCTCGTCGCTCGCCGAACTGCAGGCCGCGGTGCGGACCATCGGATTCCCGTGCGTGCTGAAGACCGCGGATTTCGGTTACGATGGCAAAGGGCAGGTCAAGCTGCCGACGGCCGCGGCCGACCTCGCCGCGGCTTGGAATAAGATCGGCGGAGGCGTCGGCGTCTTGGAGGCCTGGGTGCCATTCCAGCTCGAGATTTCGGTGCTCGTCGCGCGGACCGTCGATGGTCGCACCGCCGTCTACGACGCCGCGGAGAACCTGCATCGGAACCACATCCTCCACCTTTCGCTTTCGCCGGCCCGCATTTCCGCCGCGACCGCGACGGAAGCCCGCACCTTGGCCTTGGGCATTGCGGAGCAGATCGGCCTCGTCGGCTTGCTGGCCGTCGAGATGTTCGTGCAAGACGGGCGCATCGTCGTCAACGAACTCGCCCCGCGTCCGCACAACAGCGGGCACCAGACCTTCGACGCCAACGAGACGTCGCAGTTCGAGCAGCACATCCGCGCCGTGTGCGGGCTGCCCTTGGGCGGCACGAAGCCCTTGCAGCCGTCGGTCATGCTCAACCTCCTGGGCGATCTCTGGAAGAACGGCCAAGCGCCCGACTGGACCCAGGTCCTCGCGGATCCTTCGGCCAAGTTGCACCTCTACGATAAAGGCACGGCGGCGCCGGGCCGCAAGATGGGCCACGTCACCGTGACCGCGCCGACGCTGGCGGAAGCCCTCCGCCGCGCCGAAGGGCTCTTCGCCACGCTGTCGGCCTAAGCCATGGCGGCCCCGCAGTATCTCTTCTGGGCAAACATTCTGATTTTGGTCCCGATCGGCCTAGGCACTTTGCTGCGGCCGTCGGTGACGGATCAAGGCGCGTTCACGGAAAGCGCGGGCTGGCGCACCTTGGTCGGCTCCTTGTGGTTGGCCATCCTTGCCGGCTCCGTGCTCGGGGCCGTTTGGCCAGGCAGTTTCCTTTGGCTGCTCGCGTTCCAGGTTATCTATAAATCCATCTGGCTGGTGACCTACGCGCTACCGCGACTTCTGGCTGGTCGCGCCCGCGAAATCCCCGCGGGCATCGCCGGTTCTTTTGCGGTGATCGTCCTCGTCTGGCCTTGGTTGATTCCTTGGCGCCAGATGGTCGCCACGCTCTCGCCCTGATCAGTCGAGCAGCTCGGGCTTGCGCGAGAACAGCGCGATCGGGATCTGGCCGAGCGAGACGAAGAGCAGGATCGCCTGGAAGACCGGGATGCGCGCCTTCATCTTCTGGGCGTTCGCGATGTAGTTCTTGGCCATGACCTCGGAGATCATCGCGAAGGCGAACACCAACGCAGCAACGCAGAGGACCGTGAACCAGCGACGCCACGTGCGGTCATCGGGCGTGCGCTGCCAAGGGATCAGCAGCAGGGCCGCGAAGAAGAAGAAGAACCAGCATTCCACCTTCAGCGCGACCGGGAAGGTCACGTAGGCCGGGTTCCAGCGCGGCGGGATGTGCAGCGGACCCAGCTGGAATCCGCCGATAAGCTCGAGCACCCCAAGGCCCACGCAGAGCGCGGCGAACGCGAGGCTCGACCAGCGCGCGTAGCGGATCGACTGCAGGGTCTTGGAGTTCTCCATGGCGGTCAGCAAAACGGGAAACCGAGCGGGCGCAATCCGGACGGTGCGGGGCCGCGAGGTATTAGGCCGGACGGAACAACGCGACGTCGCTCCATTCACCCATGACGCGGCCATCGGCCTGCACCGAGCCCCAAGCGGCGCCGCACTTGGCCTCGAAGTGGGCCCGGACCGCGGCCTGCTCTTTCGCGAGGATCCCGCTGAGGGCGAGGACGCCACCCGGGGTCACGGCCTTCACGAGGTCGTCGGCGTAGATGCAAAGCACGTCGCTGATGATGTTGGCCAGCACGACGTCGGCGGGACCGGTCAATTTGAACCCTTCCTCCAGGCCGGCGTGGTGGAAGGCCACGCGATCATCGGCGATCCCATTATCTTCGCGGTTCGCGATGCTGACGCGGACGGATTCCGGGTCGCGGTCGAAGCCGGCGATGCGGCCGCAACCGAGCTGCGCGGCGGACAGAGCGAGGATGCCCGAGCCGCAACCGGCGTCGGTCACGGACACTTGGGCGGCGGGCTTGGTCTCCAAGTAGTCGAGTAGGCGGATCGCACAAAGGCGGGTCGTCGGGTGGTCGCCAGTGCCGAAGGCCAGGCCGGCATCGAACCAGATCACGGCCGCGTCCGCCGGCACGGCGTGCTTCCCGCGCATCCAGGCCGGCACCCAATGGAGCCGGCCGTGGTCCCACGGCTTCAGGTGTTCCTTGTAGGCTTCCTTCCAGTCCTTATCGGCCAGCACCGTCTCGTCGTATTTTTCAGGGAGCTTCTTGAAGGCCTTGCGCAAGCCGGCCCAGGCGGCGTCGGCTTCGTCCTTCGTCTCGAAATACCCCATCACGAAATGCGGCTTCCCGGGGCCTTCATGGAAGAGCATCCAAGATGAACGCGTCAGTTCGCAGAAATGGTCCTCCAAGGGCTGGACCATGTCTTCGTGGATGGGGCAGCGGAGTTCGATCATCGGGTGTGGAAACGGGTGGCGATTTCGGCGATCACGCGGGGGAGCAGGGCGTGCTCGGCGGCATGGACCTTTTGGGCGAACGTCTCGAGGGTGTCGTCCGCCGCACGGGGGACCTTGGTCTGACCGAGGTGGGCCCCGCCATCGACCTCCGCCGTGACCCAATGGACCGTGCAGCCACCTTCGGGGACGCCGGCCCGCCAGGTCTGGCCGATACCGTCGAGTCCGGGGAAGGCTGGGAGCAGGGTGGGGTGCAGGTTGATGATCCGCCCGGCAAAAGGCTCGAGCAAGGGGGCCTTCACCACGCGCATGAAGCCCGCCAAGACGATGAGGTCGACCCCCTCTTCGGCCAAGGTGCGGGCCCAGAAGGCTTCCTGCTCGGGCGAGAATTTCGTTTTGAAAGGACCGGGGTCCAGGAAGGTGGCCGGGACGCCGTACTTGGGACCGAGCGCGAGCATCGGAGCCGTGGGGAGGTCGCAGTAGATGCCGATGACCTCGGCCAAGCCAAGTTGACCGTTCGCTTGGGCACGGAGGACGGCGTCGGCGTTGGAGCCGCGACCGGAGCCAAGGAGGGCGACGCGCATGGCGGGGAAGGTGTCGCCGGTCGGGTGCGCCTGCAAACGGATTTTCAAAATCAACCTTTGAACCCCCTCGGATTCGGCCGAAGATGCCCTCGCCCTCATCCATGGATCGCCGCGCGTTCTTTCGTCTCACCGCCCTGGGTTCGCTCGGGGCATCCTTGCTTCCGTCCGGCGTCCAAGGAGCGCCTCCGCCCGCGCCCACCGTCGCCCAGACGCAGCTCGGTATCGATGTCCTGACGGCGGCGGGCTTCGCCACCTTGCGCGGCGTGCGGTGTGGACTCGTCACGCACCGCGCCGGCATGAACGCCGCGGGCAAGCGCACGGCGGACGTCTTGGCGAACGCCCCGGGCGTGCGGCTCACGAAGCTCTTCGGACCCGAGCACGGCATCGATGGATCCGCCGCCGCGGAAATCGCGGTCAAGAACGCGAAGGACGCCCGCACGGGCCTGCCGGTCTATTCGCTCTATGGCGCGACGCGCCGACCGACCCCGGAGATGCTCGAGGGTCTCGACGCCATCGTCATCGACTTCCAGGACGTCGGGTCGCGCTCCTACACGTACATCAGTTGCATGCGGTACGTCATCGAAGCGTGCTTCGCGCTGCCGCGACCGATCCGCGTCATCGTCCTCGACCGCCCGAACCCCTTGGGCGGCGAGAAGGTCGATGGGCCCTTCCTCGACCGCAAATGGCGCAGCTACGTCGGCGCCTACGAGATGCCGTATGTGCACGGGCTCACCATCGGCGAAATCGCCCGCTGGGCGGTCGCGACGCCCGGCATCCTCGAGCTCACGGAAGAACAGCGCCGCCGCGGGTTCCTTGAAGTCGTCCCGATGCGCGGTTGGAGCCGGGCGCTCACGTGGAATCGGACCGGCTTGAATTGGGTCCCCACCTCGCCGCGCATTCCCACCGCGCAAGCGGCGTTGGGTTACGCCATGGTCGGCCTCGGCTGCCAGCTTGGCGACTTCAGCCACACCTTCGGCGAGGAGATGCATTTCCGTTTCATCAAGTACAGCCGACGCAAGGCCGCCGACCTCATCGCCGCCTTGGGCAACGCGGTTCCGGGCCTGCTGTTGGAGCCGAAGCTCATGCCCGACGGCACGCAGGGCGTGTACACCGCCATCAACGATTGGGCGAAGTTCCGGCCTACGGCGCTCTCGCTGCACATGATGCGGCAAGCCTGCCTCTGGGACCCGGCGAACCCCTTCGCGCGCGCCACAAAGAACGAACGCGACCTCTTCATCAAGCACACCGGCAGCGAAGCGTTCTACGAGGAGCTCCGCCTGCGCGGGGCGGCCGTCGACTTGCCGCGGTGGCAGGCGCAATGGAACGCCGAGGCGGAAGCCTTCCGCGCGCGGACGGCCCCGTTCCGGATCTACGCCTGATCAATAAGCGCGACCTTCGCGCTTTTCCCAGAAGTTGATGAAGGCTTGGTTGAGCACGCCGTAACCGCCCGGGGTCGGGTAGTCGCCGGTGAAGTACCAATCGCCGTGGCTCGTCGGACAGGCCTTGTGCAGGTCCTTGATCTGTTGGAACACGAGGACGAGTTCGCCCTTCCAGCCGGACTTCGTCGGGTAGACGAGCTCGGCCGCCTTCGCCGCGATCTCCTTGTCGGAGAACGCCTCATAGATGCGCTTCACGTGGTTCTTGAGTTCGGCCGCCGGCTTGGTCGACTGCGCGACGCAATCTTCGTAGACCTCGCGGAGGAGGTCGGTCATCCCACGGTCTTTGCAAAGCGCCACCGCAGCCTGGAAGGCGAGGAACTTACCCATCTCGGACATGTCGATGCCGTAGCAATCGGGGTAACGGATCTGCGGGGCCGTCGACGCGATCACGATGCGCTTCGGGTTGGGGCGGGCGAGGATGCGCAGGATCGATTGGCGGAGGGTCGTGCCGCGGACGATGGAATCGTCGACGCAGACGAGCGTGTCGCCTTCGCGGACGGCGCCATAGGAGATGTCGTAGACGTGCGAAGCCATCTGCATGCGGTTCTTCTCCTGCGTGATGAAGGTGCGGAGCTTGACGTCCTTATGGGCGACCTTTTCGCCGCGTGGCCAGCCACCCAGTACGAGTCGGTCGATGGCGGCGGCGTCGAGTTCGCCCTTGGCCAAGGCGTCGCGGAGCTGGTCGCGGACCTGCGTGCGGCGACGCATACGGAGTTCTTCCATCAAACCGTACCAGGCGATTTCCGCCGTGTTCGGAATGTAGGAGAAGACCGCCTTGTCATGGTCGTCGCTGATCAGGCGGATGACTTCGTCGGCGAGGGCGGCCCCGAGGGCCTTGCGTTCGGCGTAGATCTCGGGGTCGTTGCCGCGCGAGAAGTAGATGCGTTCGAAGGAGCAATGACGGCGTTCGCCCGGGGTGTGGATGCACTCCACCGTATGACGGCCGTCGGCCTTGATGATGAGCGCGGAGCCGGGCGGGAGTTCTTGGACTTCGGCCTGGGTGGCGCCGACGATGGTCATGAGCGCCACGCGCTCGGAGGCGACGGCGATCAGGTCGTCCGTGCGGACATACCAGCATGGGCGAATGCCGTTCGGGTCGCGGACGACGAAGGAGTCGCCGTTGC
This sequence comes from Opitutia bacterium UBA957, assembly GCA_002293065.1. GTDB lineage: Bacteria > Verrucomicrobiota > Verrucomicrobiia > Opitutales > UBA953 > UBA953. The sequence goes on along the minus strand of DBCN01000074.1, from coordinate 2,437 downwards.
CGATGAGCCCGGCGATGGCGTAGCCGCCATCCCAGTTCTTCGCCGCCTTGCGGAGGACGTTGCCGACATCGAGGTGCTTGGAGATCTCGTGCTGGACGGCCATGCCTTCGAGCCCCTGGTCCTTGAACGCCTTGAAGAGGCGGTCGTGTTCTTCGTCGAGCCAGAAGCCGATTTCCTCGAGGATGGACTGCGTGTCGGTCGAGTAGATGACGTGGGCGCCGCGTTCCGTGAGGGAGGCGTTCAGGTCGGGCGTGTTCGTCAGGTTGAAGTTGCCGGCGACCAGCAGGTTGCGGGTCGGCCAGATGGACTTGCGCGCGTAGGGGTGGCAGGAGACCGAATCGAAGTTGCCGGACGTCCCGTAGCGGAGGTGGCCGAGGAGGAGTTCGCCGCCGAAGTCGAAGTGGCGCTTCACCGTTTCGGGGAACTCCGGGACGATGACCGCTTCCCGGACCTTGTCCGCGTAGGTCTTGATCTGGCGGGTGAAGATCTGGGTCAGGCCCTGGGCGCCGATTTCGCGGTCGCGGAAGAGGAACGCCTCGCCGTTTTCGGCGCCGATCTTGACGCTGCCGATGCCCGCGCCGTCCTGGCCACGGTTGTGCTGCTTCTCCATGAGGAGGAAGAGCTGGTTGAAGCCGTGGAGCGGGGTGCCGTACTTCTCCTGATACCATTTCAGGTCCTTGGTCAGCCGGACAAGGGCAATGCCGCATTCGTGCCTTAAGGAGTCGCTCATCGCAGGCTTCCGACTTTGTCGGGTCGGCGCCTATCCTGTCCAGCGCTTACTCTTCGCAGACGCTTAAGAGCGCAGGATTCGGTCCAAACGGGCCAAGCTTTCGCCGATGAGGCTCGCCATGGTCGAATGCTGGCGGAAGGCGGGGTCCCGGTGGTAATCGGCCAGCCCATCGGCCAATTCCTTGGCCTTCTCGGGGGCGGACAGGGCGTTGGCCTCCATGGCGGCGAGGAGGTCGCGGACGCGGTCGGGCGCCGCCAACAACCGGCGATGGATGAGCGACTGCTCTTCCCGGCGGTATTGGGTCGCCGAGGCGGCGTTGATGTGCCGGGCGCAGAGTTGGGTGTAGGGGCGGTTTTCCTTGAAGGACCCGGGGAGGTAGAAGCGGAGCCGCCCGTCGTAGGACTGCTGGTCAAAATCCATCGCGCGGACGCGGATGGCCGTGGCGTCGAAGTCCGGCGTCACGGCGATGACGAAGTTATAGGCCCGCATGTCGCCGAGGAGGCGGACGAGGCAGCGCTCCTCGAACTTGATGAGTTCCTTGGCGAGACGGACCGGGTGGTGTTGGCCCGCTTCGAGCCATTGCTCGGCGAAGATATCCCCGGGGATTCCGGTGACGTGCTCCTCGACCAAGGTATCCCCTTGGGTGAGGTAGAGCATGCGATTGGGCGACAGCAGGTGCTCGAGTTCGAGTCCGCAGACGCGGGAGGCGTCGCCGACCTTCACGTAGAAATAGTCGTGGTTCTCGTTGTACGCGTTGACGATGCGGACGCGGAAGGGCTGCGAATTGCCGAAGGAGCAGAAATCGACGCGGTCGACGTAGACGTGGCTGAAGACCTTCATGCC
>DBCN01000074.1:0-852 GCA_002293065.1 Opitutia bacterium UBA957 | reverse complement strand
CCTTCGCCCCGGAGGAGGGCGTAGGTTTCGAGCAGCCCTTGGGAGAGGCGTTCCATTTCGTCCTGCGGGTAGGCGACGGTTTCCCAGAGGGAATCCTTGCCGTCGCGGTTCAGCAGGGGCATGGCCGCGTTGAAGCCCCGCAGCTGGGCGTAGGTGACGGGGAGGGCGACCTCGCGGCCTTCGCGGGCGAGGTATTCGCGGAGCGCCTCGCCGATGGGATAGGCCGGCTTGCGGTTGGTCCGCTTGAATTCCGCGGCTGAGCCTCCGGCGTCCATCGTCAGTCCAGGTTGGGCTGCGTAGCCGTCTCTTCGATGGTCATGCGGAGCGGTTGGCCGGGATCGCATTCCGCGCGATACGCGATGAAGCCACGGCGATGTTGGTCGAAGATCGGCCAGAGCAGGATGCGGTCCGTGTCCGGAATCGCCGTCGTCTCGACTTCGGCCCGGGAGAAGAAGCCGAACTTCCCTTCATCGATGGTCGCGGGGAGTCCGGCGAGCGGTTTACGGCACTCGAAGAGGAACATCAGCCAGTGGGATTGGCCCTCGTAACCCTTCTCGGAGATCATCCCAAACAGGTGCAGGTCGGTGGTGGCGACGGTCGCGCCGGTTTCTTCGCCGATTTCGCGGACCGCGCATTCGAACGGCGATTCGCCGGTGGCCATCTCGAGCTTGCCGCCGATGGGGCTCCAGCAGCCCTTGTTCGGCGCCTTGGTGCGTTGGATCAGCAGCTGACGGCCCTGCGCATCGTGCATGAAGACGAGGACGCTGATCTTGAAGGGAAGGGGAGCACCGGCGGACATAGGCACAACCTTGCGGGCAGGCTTCGATGGCACAACCCCGGAGTGCTCTTTAG
>DBCN01000137.1:262-2503 GCA_002293065.1 Opitutia bacterium UBA957 | reverse complement strand
CGCTTCGGCCAGAGCAACTGGGCGTGGGGCACCGACGTCCGCGCCGGCATCGAGTCCTACTACGTCGCCGAAGGCACGGGGCTGGAGTGGGAAAAGCTTCGCAACAAGGGCAAGCTGCTCGCCGAAGTCGGCATCCTGCCGAACGGCCAAGCCGGACTCATCTCGCTCCAAGCCACCGAAACCGGCACGCTCCGCGCCTTCACCCACCGGTCCTTGGAACGCTTCTTCGTGACGCTGAAGGCCGATAAGCCCGTGACCAAACTGATCAGCACCGAAGCGGACTTTGCGGCGACTTTCCACCCCGCCCCGCTGAATGGTCAGAATGCGGTGACGCCGAAGTTTCCCCAGGAATACGTGCTCCTGCACACGCTGCCGGAAACCGATGTGGACACGACGATCTTGTTCACCGGCGTGCGCCTGACCAACGGCCACCTCCATGCGGAGGTTCGGGTCATCCGCGGCGCGAAGCAGACCTTCACGACACGCCCGCAAGCGGCGATCATCGTCTCCGCCCAAGACCTCCGCGGCGTCAGCCTACGCGACGAAAAGGGCGAACGCCTCCTCGAAGTCAGGATCAGGAAATAGGCTCAACGGACGGAAACGAAAAGGCCGGGCGGAGTCTCCTCCGTCCGGCCTTTGGCTTTTGATCGAGGCTGCTTACTTCACCGGGACGAGGTCCGCCTCGGTCAACATCGGCTTGCCGACTTCACCGCGGAGGGCCTTGACCTGCTCGGGCTTCACCGGCGCGGCGGTGTTGCCGAAGCTATTCCGGACGTAGGTCAGGACCGCAGCGATCTGTTCGTCGGTCTGATAGGCCTGCGCGGGCATGGGGCCCGGAAGCTTATACTCCTTGCCGGAGACGGTGAGCGGGCCCTGCAGACCGCGCAGTTGGATGCGGATGAGGTTCTCCACCGGGCCATTGACCCAGTTCGACTTGGCTAAGGGCGGGGCGATCGGACCGCCTTCGGCGTTCGGGCCGTGGCAGGCCGAACACGTGACGAACTGCTGCTTCCCCAGGGCCATCACGGCCGGATCGATACCCTCGGCATGGACGACGGGCTTGATGGTCGCGATGTCGAGCGGCTTGGGCTCAGGCGCCTTCGTCACGGCGGCGCCCTTCTCGAGCGTGGCCATCCAAGCAACGAGGTCGCGGACTTCGTTGAGGGTGAGGACGCCATCCAAGGCCGGCATGCCGGAGACCGGGGCGGTCATGGCCTTCACGTCCTTACGGGCGATGCGCCAGCGGTTGCCCGCGACGTCGACATCGACGAAAGCGGGCTTCTCCTGCAGCAGCGTGCCGGTGAGCGCACCACCATTGGTGAGGTCGATGTTCACGGTACCGTAACCGGAGACAACGACGGCCGAAGACTGGACGATCGATTCCAGGAGGTAGCGACGATCGCCGCGCTTGGCGATGCCCGCGAGGTTAGGCCCGGCTTCACCACCGGCGGCATGCGAGTCCGCCGAGGCACGGTGACAACGGAGGCACTGGCCAGCCGGCAAGGCTTGGAAGAGCGCGAAGCCATGGGCGGCATCGCCGCCTTCGAGGGCCGGCATCCACTTGGCCAAGGCATTTCTGGGGTCGGCCAAAGCAGCCTTGAGTTTAGCCAAGGCATCCTTGACGGTGGCTTCCGGGCGGACCGCAGCGGCCTCCATCAACTCAATGGCGGCGGGCGAGACGCCCTTGGTGGCACCGAGAGCCGAGAGCTGTTCGACGAACAGGGCGTCGACGCCGGAGGCCTGCAGCTTGGCGAGGGCCTTCCAGGCGCCTTGACGACGGGCTGGCGAGCCCGTCTTGGCCGCATTAGAGAGTTCGACGAGCCCCTGCGCGGGATTACGCTGGGCGAGTTCGCCGATGGCAACCATGGCGACCTCGTCCTTGGCATCCTTCGCATACTTATCGGCGAGCTCGACGGCGTTGGCGGGCTTGCGAGCCAGAAGCATTGCCAGCGCCTTGGCGCGGGCCGACCCGCTCAACTTCTGGTTCGCGGCCAACGTGGTGAGCGTATCGACCGGCAGCGAAGCCACGTCGAGCTGGAAGAGCGTCACGAGCTCCAAGGCCGCCTTCAGGGTATCCGATTCCCCCTTGAGCAACTGCGGCAGGGCCGCGGTCAGGCTGGCGCGGACTTCCTTCGAGTCACGGGCGGGCAGCGGCGACCAATGGGCGGTCGATTGGTCGACCGGATAAGGGTTGGCCCACTGCGCGAGGAGGCGCAGCGCTTCGTTGCGGACTTCCTCGGG
>DBCN01000137.1:0-181 GCA_002293065.1 Opitutia bacterium UBA957 | reverse complement strand
TCACCGCCGAGGCGGAAGGCGCTGTGGACGAGGCGACGGAGCATGAAGGGCGTCCAAGCGCGCTTGTCGCGCGTGTCGAGGAGCGCGGCGACGGCGGGACGGCCCGGCTCGAGCGCGAGGTCATGGACGGCGCGAACCGCTTCATCGGCGACCACCGTGGAGGCATCGTTCACGAAGCGGG
>DBCN01000130.1:29828-30242 GCA_002293065.1 Opitutia bacterium UBA957 | reverse complement strand
GGGGGTGTTCCGGATTCGATTCCCATCAAGATATCATGACGGCATGCAGAGGACGTCAGCTCCCTCTTAAATCCAGCTGGCAGCATATAACTGCTAAAAACACCATCACGTTCGAAAGCGACAACGCTTTCGCGCTCGCTGCCTAAGTACAGCGACGGGCCCCAGGACGCGCCTGCATTCCTGGATCAGCTCGGTTAACGTGGGCGATCCCCTCCTCTAGTTTCTATCTCCGGGGTAAGTGAGAATGAAGATAGGCCGCACGGGTGCGCATTCCCAAACGCGGTCGAGATCAACAATGACGCTAAGCATGTAGAAGATGTGACGTAAGGATAGGAAGACGCGGGTTCGACTCCCGCCACCTCCACCATTTAATGAACGCAGTCCTCAGCCCACGGCCACCCGGTCGTGGGCTCG
>DBCN01000130.1:0-29685 GCA_002293065.1 Opitutia bacterium UBA957 | reverse complement strand
ACCTCGGCATAGCCGACGGCCACCACCGCATGGCCCCAGCTGAGTTCAGGTTTCCGCGGCACCAGCACATTGCACATCAAGAGAGCCGGGCGGCCTTCGGAGATTTCCGTTCGGAGACTCTGATCGCTGTAACTGACCACCCGGATATCGACCGGAATACGATACTGGGCGGCATCGGCACGTAAGCCGGCCACCAAGGCATCCGGAAACGCGCCGGCCAAGGCCATCTTGCCATCGGTATAGCCTTCGGCATCCGCGAGGACCGACATGGGCAGGCGATCGCGCAGCCGGCGCACCAGGCCTTCGTGGCTATCATCAGCCTGCCAATCGAACGTCCCGCGGTTGGACCAATAAGCCATGAGGCTGCCACCCGCCGTCGGGACGCACCCCGACGCCACCGGCTGGCCATCCGCGCCCTTGATCGGAAATTGCTGGATCGGCGGCACCCCCGCGAGGGCCTTGGCGGCGGCGCCTTCGCACTCCATCAGGCCTTCCAGCGAAAAGTCCAGGAGTTCACGCCGACCATTCCCATCCCAAGCCAGATACCCCGCTGCTTCACCGCTCGGGGTTTTCAATTCCGCCCACCAGAAGGGCTGACCGGCCGACGACCACCGCGTGGCCACCGGCTTAACTGGACGAACCGAAGCGACCTGCAGCGCCGTGCGCGCCTCTCCCAGCAGGCCAGCAGCCCCGAGTGACTGGAGGTGCGTCCGTGCTTGGGCCGAAGCCTGCTCCACCGACGTCGGCTGGGAGTCGCAACCGGTCAACCAAGCCGCCAGCAGCCCAACCACGATCGCACGCAGCGGCTGCATCTCACTTCGCGTCCTTCAGCATCACCAGGTTCGCTTCCGCAAACGCTTCGCCCATCAAGGCAAACGTCTTGGCGCAGCCGAGGTAATGGTAGCCGGCGTTCGAGGCACCCCGCTTCCATTGGCCAGCCTCCTCCGCGGTGATGATCTTGGCTTCATACTCCTTCAGGTAATCGCGTTGTTGGGCTTCGGTCATCTTACCATCGGCGTTCGCCGACTTGGCGTTCTTGTTCTTCAATTCGAAGGCCATCTGCCGGACCTTGTCGCGCTTGGCTTGGATGGCTCCGAGTTGTTCGTCCCAGAAAGGTCCGGTCCGCACCGCGATGACATTGCCTTTGAATTCCGGCAAGCTCGCCGGGGCCGCCATGGCTTCACGGAAGGCGAGGTTGTCATCGCCCGGATCCTTGCCGCCGACGCCCATGACACCGATGACAAAGGGCATCTTGGGTGCCCCGAGGTCCTTGCGGACATCGCGGATGAACGCCGCCATGAAGTCCGAATACTTGGCGTAGCGGTTGGTCGCCGCACCCTTGGGCAAGCGGGGATAGAAGTTCGAATCGACCATGTCGTTGAAGCCCTGGAACCAGATGAAACCGGCGATTTCATAACCCTGCTTGGGGTCGTAGGTCGGGCAGACCCGACCAGGGTTGGCCAAGACTTGGCGGACATGCGCGAGCATGAGTCGGTAATAATGACCCGAATTCTCCAAGGGATGACGGTTCTTCTCGAGGTCCGTCGGGGTCCGCGGGTATGGACCCGCGCCAGGCGAACGGAAATCGTAATTGAGCGACTTGCCGCCCCACGCCGCCTTGATGAGCAACACGGGCTCCTGGTGGGCGCGATCCATGGCCAGGCCGAACGTGTATTCCGGCCCGATCTTGCCGCCGTCCTTCGCCGGATCCTGCCGCGAGCCATAACCGGTCGTCAGCTTACCGAAGCCTTCACCGTTCTTGTCACCGCTGCCGGTGAAGTAGGAAATCCACACCCCCTCCCCTTCGGCGGGCGCCTTACCATCGGGCCCCTTCATGCGCTTCAGCAAGGGCGCGGTGGCCGGGTCCTCTCCGATGTAATCGATGGTCTCCACCTTCGCATGACCCTCCATGTTGGATTGGCCGACGAGGATGAAGACCTTGGTGGGAGCGGCCTGCAGGCCAAGGGTGGCCAGCAGCAGAAACAGCGAGGGGTAACGCATCCCTCCAGACAAAGGCAGTGGCCACAGATGGCAAGCCCTGCCCAGCTGGATAGCCTAACCCTTCACGTACATCTCGACCTTGCAGTCGTAACCCCCGAGGTCGACTTCCTGGCGGTAGTCGCGACGCATGGTCTTATCCGTGGTCTCCAAACGGAGCGGATTCACGAAGATCAGGCGACCACCTGGGCGCAGGGTCGCCGAAGCGATCCGGAAGAAGTCCGCGAAGAGCCCATGCAGATTAGGCACCCGCACGCGGCGGCCCAAAGGCGGGTTCGAAATGATGAGCGACAGCTTACCCGAGACCAAGGCAGGCACCTCGGAGTATCCGCGGAAATCGCCCGTCAAAAAGGTGCTCTTCACGCCCTCGAGTCCCGCGGCCGCCCAATTCTCCTTGGCGATCGCGATGGCCTTCTCGCTCAGGTCGGTACCGATCACCTCTTTCACGCCGCCCAACAAGGCGGTCTCGATGAGTTCCAAGCCCGAGCCACAGAAGGGATCCCAGACGACTTCGTTGGCCTGACGACCGGCCAGCCGAGCCAAGCAGGCCGCGAGCGGCGGGTGGGAGGCGGCGTTGATGGCGCCCTTGCGATAGGTGAGGCGCGGGTCCGGCGAAACCTTCGGACGGAGTTCGGCCAAGGCGGCGGACGGCGCCAAGAAGACGTCGACCGACCACGGAGCCTCGCGGGCATCGTTGAGGATGCGCGGATTCACCTTGAACGCTTCCGCGGCCACCTTGGCCACGTCATCATCATGGTTTTCGCTGCCGGAGAACGATAGGCGATAACGCCACGACCCATCCGTCAGCGAGCCCATGAGGCGCTCGCTCAAGGGGGAACCGATGAGTTTAGCCAAGCCGGCGACGGCTTCAGGGCTCTCCGGGTCGCGGACGCGGCCCAAGCCGAAGCCCATGGTATCAAAGCAACGCAACTGATAGAGGTCGCGCAGGCTGAATGGCCCCTTGGCCGCGACGACCACGTGACAGCCGCGTACCTCAAGCACGCGGAACTTGCCGCCCGCCGCATCGCTGGCGCGCACCTCATCGGCCAAGACGGCCTCAAGGCCACGGCGACAGCGGAGGCTGATGCGCAGCGTGTCATAGCGATCCAAGATGGCGTCGACGCGAATCGTCGCCGGGCTTTCGCGACGGGCGACGTTGGCGCGCACCTTTTGCTCGGAGAGCGGCAAACCGACGGCCCCGGCCCCGACGGCCTTCAAGGTCTCTTCCCCGGCGATCTTTTCCAAAGCCGCGCCCGCCTTCCGCTTCTCGCGGTCGACCGTGCTCGTCTTCAGGATGGTCAAAATTTCCTGCTCGGCTTCAACGTCCTCGCCCAACTTCGGGATGGCAGCCATGGCGTAGCGACGGACCTTCTCCTCGGGATCCTGGAGCAGGCCCTTGAGCCAAGCCTTGACCTGGAGCTTCAGGGCCGGGTCGCTGCAATGGGTGAAAACGACCCCGACGGCCCGAACCAAGGCCACTTGCCGGGCACGTTCCTTGCCCGTGGCTTGGTTGAACTTGGGAACCTCGACGCCCCAAAGCTGCCCCGCAGGCAGTTCCCGGAGCTGTCGGTAGAGGTCGTTATCGGCTTTCATGACATGAGGTGTCGGGCTGGACCTCGGCAATGTCAAGGGAGACGGACCGAGCCCGCGCCCACCGGCCTGCGAGCATTCCTCAGCAAACCGAACAATTTTGGGCCCGACCGCTGCTCATTTTTCCTAGGAAACCATCAGTTTCGGACGCGACCAAGGTCACCTTGGCTTATTACGACTCCGCCCACCGGGTTTGGCGGGAATTATGCTCGATAAGTTGCCTTTGACAGAGGGGAATTAATGCCCACTAGATTTAGGCGTCCTGCGGACCTCCCAAAGGCACCTAGCACCATTCCACCACTTTTGTCCCGTCTCGCTCACTTTCGCCACCACCAGAAATGAATAATCCCGGACTTCCCGAGAAACAGGGTCTCTACGACCCTCAGTTCGAACATGACGCCTGCGGCGTCGGCTTCGTCTGTCAAATGAAGGGCAAACGATCCCATGATATTATTCAACAGGCCCTGACCATTCTGGTGAACTTGGATCACCGCGGCGCCTGTGGTTGCGAAGTGAATACCGGCGACGGCGCGGGCATCCTGCTCCAGCTCCCGCATGGCTTCTTCGCCAAGCACGGTCCGGCCAACCTCCCCAAGCCCGGCCACTACGGCGTGGGCATGCTCTACGTTTCGCCCGACGCCAAGATCCGCGCGGCGACCGAAGCGACCTTCACCGACCTCGCCAAGTCCCTCGGCCTCTCCGTCCTCGGCTGGCGCACCGTCCCGGTCGACAACTCCTCCCTCGGCCAGACCGCGGTCACCAGCGAACCGGTCGTCCGCCAGGCCTTCCTCGGTCGCCCGGCCGATTGCGCCACCGACCAGGATTTCGAGCGCAAGCTTTTCATCCTGAGCAAGCAGGCCCACCACCAGATCCGCGGCACCGGCAAGGACCAGTTCTACTACGCCAGTTCCCTGTCCTGCCGCACCATCATCTACAAGGGCATGCTCATGCCCGAACAGGTCGGCAAATACTTCCGCGACCTCGCCGATCCGTCGATGGACACCGCCCTCGCGCTCGTCCACTCGCGCTTCTCGACCAACACCTTCCCGAGCTGGGAACGTGCGCACCCCTACCACTACATCGCGCACAACGGCGAAATCAACACCCTCAACGGCAACGTCAACTGGATGAAGGCCCGCGAGCCGCTCCTGGCGAGCCCGCTCTTCGGCAAGGATCTCCCCAAGATCCTGCCCATCGTGAACCCGAACGGTTCCGACTCCGCCAAGTTCGACAACGTCCTCGAGCTCGTCGTCATGGGCGGCCGTTCGCTGCCCGAGGCCATGATGATGATGATTCCCGAGCCTTGGAACGGTCACGAGTCCATGAGCCCGGAGAAGAAGGCCTTCTACGAATACAATTCCTGCCTCATGGAACCGTGGGATGGTCCCGCCTCGGTCGTCTTCACCGACGGCACGATGATCGGCGCCACCCTCGACCGCAACGGCCTCCGCCCTTCCCGCTACTACGTGACCAAGGATGACTACGTCATCATGGGTTCCGAAGCCGGCGTCCTCCCCATCGACCCCGCCAACGTCGCCTCCAAGGGCCGCCTGCAGCCGGGCCGCATGTTCCTCGTGAACATGGAAGAAGGCCGCATCGTCGCCGACGAGGAGATCAAGCAGCAGATCGCGGCCCAGAAGCCTTACCGCGACTGGCTCGACAAGAACCTCATCAAGCTCGCCGACATCGCCGACGCCCCGACGAGCCCGGCTCCGGCCCACAGCAACACCGTCCAGCGTCAGCTCGCCTTCGGTTACACCTTCGAAGACCAGCGCAAGTTGCTGGTCCCGATGGCCAAGGATGGCGTGGAAGCCACCGGCTCGATGGGCACGGACATCCCGCTCGCCGTCCTCTCCAACAAGTCGAAGCTCCTCTACGATTACTTCAAGCAGCTCTTCGCGCAAGTCACCAACCCGCCGATCGACTGTATCCGCGAAGAAATCGTCACGTCCTCCGTCACCACGATCGGACCCGAGCGCAACCTGCTCGACCCGAACCCGTCCAGCTGCCACCTGATCGAGCTCCAGTCGCCGATCCTCACCAATGAGGAACTCGCCAAGCTCCGCCACGTCGCCCACGGCCAGTTCAAGTCCGTCACCATCCCGACGCTCTTCGACGCCAAGTCCGGCGCCAAGGGCCTCGAAGCCGCCATGGATGAAGTCTGCCGCCAAGCCGGCCTGCACATCGACGCCGGCATCAACCTCATCATCCTGAGCGACCGCGGCGTCGACCGCAACAACGCCGCCATCCCGCCCCTGCTCGCCGTCGCCGGCCTGCACCACTACCTCATCCGCGAAGGCAAGCGCACCAAGGTCGGCCTCATCCTCGAGTCCGGCGAACCGCGCGAAGTGCACCATTTCTGCACGCTCATCGGCTACGGTTGCGCAGGCATCAACCCCTACCTGGCGTTCGAGACCCTCGACGACATGATCAAGCAGGGCCTCCTGGTCGGCGTCGACCACTACACCGCCTGCAAGAACTACGTGAAGGCCGCCACCAAGGGCATCGTCAAGGTCGCCTCCAAGATCGGCATCTCGACCATCCAGAGCTACCTCGGAGCCCAGATCTTCGAATGCGTCGGCCTCCAGCAGAAGGTCGTCGACAAGTACTTCACCGGCACGGCGACCCGCATCGAAGGCGCCGATGTCGCCGCGATCGCCGAGGAAACCCTCGCCCGCCACCAGCGCGCCTTCCCTGAGCGCGTCGACACCCCCGCCACCCTCGAGGTCGGCGGCGACTACCAGTGGCGCAACGAAGGCGAAGGTCACCTCTTCAGCCCGCAGGTCATCCACTCGCTGCAGAAGGCCGTCCGCACGAACAATTACGACACCTTCAAGGTCTACTCCGGCCTGGTGAACAACCAGATGCAGCAGATCTTCACGCTGCGCGGCCTGCTTCAGTTCAAGGCCCGTACGCCGATCGACATCAACGAAGTCGAGTCCGCCGAGAGCATCCTCAAGCGCTTCAAGACGGGCGCGATGAGCTACGGCTCCATCTCTTCCGAAGCCCACGAAGCCCTCGCGATCGCGATGAACCGCATCGGCGGCAAGTCCAACACCGGCGAAGGCGGCGAAGACCCGGCGCGCTTCACCTGGACCAACGACCAGGGCGACTCCAAGAACTCCGCCATCAAGCAGGTCGCCTCCGGCCGTTTCGGCGTCACGAGCCGCTACCTGACCAACGCGAAGGAACTCCAGATCAAGATGGCCCAGGGCGCGAAGCCCGGCGAAGGCGGCCAGCTCCCCGGCGGCAAGGTCTACCCTTGGATCGCCAAGGTGCGCCACTCCACCACCGGCGTGGGACTCATCTCCCCGCCCCCGCACCACGACATCTACTCCATCGAGGACCTTTCGGAACTCATCCATGACCTGAAGAACGCCAACCGCGCCGCGCGCGTCAGCGTCAAGCTCGTCTCGGAAGTCGGCGTCGGCACCATCGCCACCGGTGTGGCCAAGGCGCACGCGGACGTCGTCCTGATCTCGGGCTTCGACGGCGGCACGGGCGCTTCGCCCCAGACCTCCATCAAGCACGCCGGCCTGCCCTGGGAACTCGGCCTCGCCGAAACCCACCAGACCCTCGTCCTCAACAACCTCCGCTCCCGCATCGTCGTCGAAACCGACGGCCAGCTGAAGACCGGCCGTGACGTCGTCGTCGCCGCCCTCCTCGGCGCCGAAGAGTTCGGCTTCGCCACGGGCCCGCTCGTGACGCTCGGTTGCATCATGATGCGCGTTTGCCACCTCAACACCTGCCCGGTCGGCGTCGCCACCCAGGACCCCGAGCTCCGCAAGAACTTCACCGGTCGTCCCGAAGACACCGTCAACTTCATGCGCTTCATCGCCCAGGAAGTCCGTGAAATCATGGCCCAACTCGGCTTCCGCTCCCTCAACGAGATGGTCGGCCGCACCGACGTCCTCGAGGCACGTCACGCCGTCGAACACTGGAAGGCCAAGGGCATCGACCTCTCCAAGCTGCTCTACTCCCCGAACGTCGGACCCGAAGTCGGTCGCTTCTGCACCGAGAAGCAGGACCACGGTCTCGAGAAGGGCCTCGACCTCTCCGTCCTGCTGGCGAAGTGCCAGCCGGCCATCGAGAAGGGCGAAAAGGTCCGCTACGAAGGCGAGATCAAGAACACCCACCGCGTCGTCGGCACGATCCTCGGCAACGAGATCACCAAGAAGCACATCGACGGCCTGCCGGACGGCACCATCCACCTTAAGTTCAAGGGCAGCGCGGGCCAGTCCCTCGGCGCCTTCGTTCCTCCGGGCGTGACCATCGAACTCGAAGGCGATGCCAACGACTACGTCGGCAAGGGCCTCAGCGGCGGCCGCATCATCGTCTACCCTGACGCCAAGGCCACCTTCCCGGCCGAAGACAACATCATCCTCGGCAACGTCGCCCTCTACGGCGCGACCTCCGGCGAGGCGTTCTTCCGCGGCATGGCCGGCGAACGTTTCTGCGTGCGCAACTCCGGCGTCTCCACGGTCGTCGAAGGCGTGGGTGACCACGGCTGCGAATACATGACCGGCGGACGGGTCGTCGTCCTCGGCGCCACGGGCCGCAACTTCGCCGCCGGCATGAGCGGTGGCGTGGCCTACATCCTCGACGAGAAGGGCGACTTCGCCACCCGCTGCAACAAGCAGATGGTCGGCCTCGAGAAGCCCGACGCCGCCGATGCCGCCGAACTCCGCGGCCTCATCGAACGTCACGCCGAGCTCACCGGCAGCCAGAAGGCGAAGAAGCTCCTCGCCAACTGGGACGCCGCCCTGGCGAAGTTCATCAAGGTGATGCCGAAGGACTACAAGCGCGTCCTCCAGGCCATCGCGACGGCCGAAGCCAAGGGCCTCAGCGGCGACGCCGCCCTCAACGAAGCCTTCGAGATCAACTCGCGCGACACCGCCCGCGTCGGCGGCGGCTGATCCCCCACCCCGTCCACACCAAGCACCTTCTGCACCATGGGAAAACCTACCGGATTTGTCGAATACCAGCGCGAGCTCCCACCCGACCGCGATGCCCTCACCCGCATCGGCGATTGGAAGGAGATCCACCACCATCACTCCGACGAGAAGCTCCAGAAACAGGGCGCCCGCTGCATGGATTGCGGCGTACCGTTCTGCCATACGGGCAAGCTCATCAGCGGGATGGCCAGCGGCTGCCCGATCAACAACCTGATCCCCGAGTGGAACGACCTCGTCTACAAGGGCCTCTGGCGCGAAGCGCTGGAACGTCTCCATAAGACCAACAACTTCCCGGAATTCACCGGCCGCGTCTGCCCCGCTCCCTGCGAAGGGTCCTGCGTGCTCGGCATGAACAAGCCGGCCGTCACGATCAAGAACATCGAAGTCTCGATCGTCGACAAGGGCTGGGACAACGGCTGGATCATCCCCCGCGCGCCGACCAAGCGCACCGGCAAGAAGGTCGCCGTCATCGGTTCCGGCCCCGCCGGGCTCTCCGCCGCCGCGCAGCTTAACTACGCCGGCCATAACGTCACCGTCTTCGAACGTTCCGACCGTCCGGGCGGCCTGCTGATGTACGGCATCCCGAACATGAAGCTCGATAAGAACGAAGTGGTGCTCCGCCGCATCTCGCTCCTCGAGGCCGAAGGCGTGACCTTCAAGTGCGGCATCAACGTCGGCGTCGACATCTCGGCCGAACAGCTCCGCAAGGACTTCGACTCCGTGATCCTCACCGTCGGCGCCACCAAGGGCCGTGACCTCACCACCCCGGGCCGCGAAGCCAAGGGCATCCACCTCGCGATGGAGTTCCTCCACGCCAACACCAAGAACCTCCTCGATGGCAAGTCCCCCGACGCGGCGATCAGCGCCAAGGGTAAGGATGTCGTCATCATCGGTGGCGGCGACACCGGCACCGACTGCGTGGGTACTTCCCTGCGCCATGGCTGCAAGTCCGTCGTCCAACTCGAAATCATGGCCAAGTCCCCCGCCACCCGGGGCAAGGACAACCCTTGGCCGGAATGGCCGAAGACCCACAAGGTCGACTACGGCCAGGAAGAAGCGGCCGCCAAGTTCGGCTCCGACCCGCGCGTCTACCTCACGACCGCGACGAAGTTCGTCGCCGACGACCAGGGTAACCTCAAGGAAGTCCACACCGTCGAAGTGAAGTGGGAGAAGAACGATAAGGGCCAGTTCATGCCCGTCCATGTCCCCGGCACCGAGAAGGTCCGCCCCGCCCAACTGGTGCTCCTCGCCATGGGCTTCGTCGGCCCCGAGCAGCCGCTCATCGAAGCCTTCGGCCTCGAGCGCGACGCCCGCACCAACATCAAGGCCGACCACGAGAAGTACGTGACCAACGTCCCCGGCGTCTTCGCCGCCGGCGATTGCCGTCGCGGCCAGTCCCTCGTCGTCTGGGCCTTCAACGAAGGCCGTGGGGTCGCCCGCGAGTGCGACAAGTTCCTGATGGGTAAATCCGAGCTGCCGTAAGGCCGGCATAAGCTTCCCGCTGCACCAAACCCGGCTCACCCGAGCCGGGTTTTTTGTTTCTCTTTGGATGCGCGCGACGGGCCTCCCTGTTACGGCCCAGCCAGCGGTTCGAGGTCATCTTCACGCCGTAAGCTTCGCACTCCGCGAAGCCATCTCGCTGTAAAGGGAGGTCTGGAGTTGCCGATGGCAAGCCACGGACCTACCTTGCCGACGTGAGCACGCCCTCCCTTTCCGCCCTCAAGGATATCGCCCTTGCCACCGCCCACGAAGCCGGGCGACTGCTCGCGCAAGGCGCCCAGATGAAGGTCAATGCCTCGACCGACGACGACGTCAAGATGCAGGCCGATGTGGATTCGGAAACGCTGGTCCGCGAGCGCCTCAAGGCCACGGGGATCCCCGTCATCGGCGAAGAGCTCGGCGGCGATGCCACGCTGTTCGACGGCAAGGAACTCTACTGGGTCGTCGACCCGCTCGACGGCACCTACAACTACCTGCGCCGCCAACCGGCGACCTGCGTTTCCCTTGGCTTGATGCGCGGCTCCGAGCCGGTGTTGGGCGTGATCTACGATTTCACCGCCGACAAGACCTACCTCGGCGTCGTCGGCGAAGGGACTTTCATCAATGGCCAGCCGCATCGGCCGGGCTGGGTCGACAAGATCGGCGACGCCTGCATCATGACGGGCTTCCCGGCCCTAGCCGACAAGTCGGCCCCGGCGATGGCGATCTTCATGGGACAGGTCTCCCGCTACAAAAAAATCCGCATGATCGGGTCGGCGGCCTTGGCGCTCGCCTATGTCGGAGAGGGCGTGGCCGACACCTATTACGAGTCCGGCACCAATCTCTGGGATGTCGCCGCAGGGTTGGCCATCATCAAGGCCTCCGGTGGCCATTATCGCCTCGTGCCGACCGGTAAGCGCGCCTTGAACTACGACCTCTGGGCCTCGGCCAAGGAAGAGTGGACCCGCTAATTGGGCTTTTCGTTTAAGGGTCCGGGGCTAGGCTTCGGCCATGCCCCTGCTCTCCCGTGTCCTTGCCTTCTGCCTCGTGGGGATGGCCAGCATCAACCCCTTAGCCGCCGCCACCCCCGCGGCCCCCAAGGCTCCCAGCTTACCTGCGGAGACGTGCCCCGTCCCCGATGAGCGGCCCGAGGTGACCTATAAGGCCAACATCGACCCGAAGGAGACCGCGGCCACGGAGGCGTGGGTCAAAGAAGCGTCGATGCTGCCAGGCTGGAAGGAGCTCCTGAACTCACCCGACGTCGAGACCCGGCATTGCGCGAACTTCCTGCTCGTGACGATGCCCGCCAGCGACCGCCACAAGGTCACCGGGGAGACGATCGCCGAAAACATCCGCCTCGCCCTCGCCGCGCGCCACCGTTTTCCCTGGGCCCAGCAAGTGCCTTGGCCGATTTTCCTGAATGACGTCCTCCCCTACGCCTGCTTGGACGAGGCCCGCGACCCTTGGCGGGCCGACTTCCTCAAGCGCTTCGGCGACATGGTCAAAGACGCCGGCTCGCGTGACGCCGCCGCCAAACTCATCAACGCCAAGATCCAGGATGAAGTCGGCGTTAAGTACAGCACCCGTCGGCGCGCCGCCAACCAGAGCCCCAGCGACTCCATGCGCCAAGGCCTGGCGTCCTGCTCCGGGCTTTCGATCCTCCTGTGCGATGCCTTCCGCTCGGTCGGTATCCCCGCCCGCATCGCCGGCGTCCCCACCTGGGTCACCGTCAACGGCAACCATAACTGGGTCGAGGTTTGGCTCGGCGCCGATGGCGCGCCCAAGCCCGACTCCGAAGTCACGCCGCTGCTGGCCCTGCAATGGCAAGCCGGCTGGCGGGTCACGGAATACAACCCCGACGCCAAGGGGTGGAACCACGCCTGGTTCATGGAACGCGCCGCCGCCGCCGACCCAGCTAAGCCAGAAACGTGGATCTATGCGACCTCCTGGGCCCGCACCGGCTTGACCTTCCCGATGGTATGGAACCTCCGCTCGACGCAGGTCCATGGGCTCGACCGCACCGCCGCCTACCATGCCCTGACCGGTGGCCGCAAAGTACCCGTCGCCCCCGACAAGACGCATATCGCCCTCCGCGCCTACCGTGGCGATAGGCGCGTGGCCGCCGAGGTGACCGTCAGCCAAGGCACGACGACGCAGTCCGTCACCACCAAGGGTGAAGACAAGGACCTGAATGACGTCACCCGCGTCGAAGTCCCTGCCGCCGGCGGCAAGGTCACCGTGCAGTCGGGCGACGTCATCCGCACCGTCACACCGGAAGCGGGCAAAGAACTGACCATCGAGCTGCGCCTGCCTTAAGCGTCGACAGCAAAGCCCGGATTACCTACTCCTTGCTCCCGTGATTCTCCTCCTCGCCAATCCGCTGAACCCGCTCAAAGAAGCCGTCATCAAGAGCGCGGCGGAGAACTATGCGCAGAAGATCCTCGGCCAGGAATACGGTAGCACGGGCTTCTGGATCGCCCTCGCGATGGTGCTCATCTACCTCCCGATCCTCGGCCGTCTCGCCGCCCAACACTTCTTCGGCAAGGAAGGCTCCGCCCTCGGCATCGGCCTCACCGGCATCGTGTCCGTCGCCCTGACCTTCGCGGCCATCTGCATGGCGGATACCAGCCTCTCGGGCTTCGTGCCGCAGTCCATCGAGATCCTCGTCATCTCCCTCTGCACGGCGACCGTCGTCCTGCTCGTGACCAGCGCCTCGGCCCAGGTCCTCAGCATGGGCTTCGGCCCTTCGCTCGGCCTACAACTGATCTTCTGGAACATCGTCTTCCTTTCCCAACTGGCGACGCGGTTCCTGATGGATTTCTGGAAGCACGTCTAAGCGATGCTTAAAGCCGCCCTCGTCGGCTTGCTCGCGGTTGTCGGGCTACACGGCGCCTCTCCCGGACACCCGAGTTTGGACGGAAAGGTTGTCTGCGGCTACCAAGGCTGGTTCCGCGCCGATGGCGATGCCAGCGGCCTCGGCTGGGTCCACTACGGACCAGGCAAACGCCTCGCCCCGGGGACCTGCAGTTTTGACCTCTGGCCCGACCTCTCGGAGTTCACGCCCGAAGAACGCTACGCATCGCCGTTCAAGTTCGCCGACGGCCAATCCGCCCCGTTGTTCAGCAGCGTCCACCCGCTCACGGTCCGCCGGCATTTCCGCTGGATGAAGGAGTACGGCATCGATGGAGCGATGGTGCAGCGATTCGCGACCGGCCTCGGCCATGGTCGGGGCTCCGCCGCCATGGACCTGGTGCTACGGCACTGCAACGAGGCCGCCACCGCCGAAGGCCGCTCGCTGACGGTGATGTATGACCTCTCGGGACTGCAGCCGGAAAAGTTCGCCGTGGTCGCCGAAGACTGGAAGCGACTCATCGCCGCCGGCCAAATTAAACAACCTTGCTACCAACACCACGCCGGCAAACCACTGGTCGCGCTGTGGGGCCTGGGGTTTAGCGATCGCCCCGTGGCGGCTGCGGAGTGGCAAGCGCTACTCCAAGAGATCAAAGCGACCGGTGCGGCCGTCATGCTCGGCGTGCCCTCCTACTGGCGCGAGGGCAAGGCCGACGCTTGGCCCGACCCCGCCGTCCGCACGCTCATCCGCCAAGCCGACCTCATCAGTCCATGGTCCGTCGGTCGCTATGGGCGTCCCACCGAAGTTGCCACCTATGCCCAGAAAGTTTGGCAAGCGGACATCCAAGCCTGCGCCGAAACCAAGCAAGACTACCTCCCCGTCATCTTCCCCGGCTTCAGCTGGCACAACCTTTCCGCCCTCCAGGGCAAGGAAGCACGCCTAAACCAGATCCCGAGGCTCGGCGGCCAACTACTCTGGCAACAAGCCCTGGCGGCCCGGCAGGCGGGCGCCAAAACGGTCTACGTCGCGATGTTCGATGAAATCGACGAAGGCACCGCGATCATGAAGTGCGGCGGCCCTCGCCCCGTCGGCGCCAGCCCCTTCGTGGACCTGTCCGACGTCCCCACGGACCACTACCTGTGGCTGACCGGCCAAATCGGGCGCATGCTCCGCGGGGAAATCCCCGCGACGGCGGAACTGCCCAAGCGTTAAGCGAACTCAGCCCGTCGCCTGCAGGCCCGCGGCGATGGCGTTGAGCGAAAGGAGCATCTGCGGCAAGAGGGCTTCTGCCTCCTTGCGCTCGCCTTCCGCCAACTTCTTACGCCAATCCTTGAGCAACGCGACCTGCTGTTCGTGGAGAAGGTCGATCGCCGCTTCGCGCAACATGATGACCTTGCGGAGGCGCGGACGGCCCTCGGTCAGCTTGGAATCGGAAAGGTCGTTCAGCATCTTGCGCGTGAGCGAATGCTCCGCGAGGATGCGGCCCAAGAACTGATTGCGGAGCTTCTTGTCGGTCACCATCGAACCGTAGAGCTTCATCATGCTGCGGTTGGCCGCCATGACGCTGGTCGAAGCGTTCTTGAGCATGTAACGCAACGGCGCCCATGCGTCGTAATGCTTCCGGAGGAGTTCGAAGCCCTTCGGGTCTTCTTCCTTCATGCGGGCCAAGGCGGAGCCGACGCCATACCAACCGGAGAGATAGAAACGGGCCTGACTCCACGCGAAGACCCAAGGAATCGCCCGGAGGTCTTCGAGCGAGGCTGCGCCGGTACGGCGCGAGGGCCGCGAACCGATGCGGCTGGCTTCGATGACGTCGATCGGGGTGGCCTGACGGAAGAAATCGATGAACTTGGGGGTGCGGATGAGGCCCTGGTAGGCTTCGCGCGAGAACTCGGCGAGGCGATCCATGACCTTGCTCAAGGCAACGTCATCGGCCTCGACGGCTTCGTTCAGCAAGGTGTTCTGCGTGACGCCCGCCGACAGGAGCTCGAGGTTGTTCACCGCCGTGATGTGATTGGCGTACTTCTGGGTGATGCTCTCACCCTGCTCGGTCACGCGGAGCTCGCCGTTGATGCTGCCCGGAGGCAAGGCGTCGATGAAACGATGGGTGGGGCCGGCACCGCGGGAGATGGTGCCGCCACGGCCATGGAAGAAGACGATGCGGACGCCATGCTTGGCGCCCACGGCCGTCAGGTTCAGCTGGGCCCGGTAGAGGTTCCAGAGCGAGGCCAGAATGCCGCCATCCTTGTTCGAGTCGGAATAGCCGATCATGACCTGCTGGGTCAGGCCATCCGTGACGCCGGTATCGCGACGCATCTCCAGCGTGCGACGGGTCATCGGGTGCGACAGGAAGGCGTCCAAGATCGCCGTGCTGCGCTCCAGGTCGTCGATGGTCTCGAAGAGCGGCACCACCGGGAGCAGACAGTAAGGCTCATCGGCGCCACCGGCGGTGAGGCCGGCTTCACGCGCCAACAGGTAAACCGACAGCAGGTCGGACACCGAGCGCGTCATGCTGACGATGAGGGCGCCCAAACCGGCCGAACCGTAATGCTTGATGTGCTCGACGAGCGCGCGGTGGCAGGCGATGACGGCATCGGCTTCCGGGCCGATGCTGGCCTGCTCGCGGATGAACGGACGGGTCGAGCGAAGTTCCGAATCCAGGAAACCGAGGCGACGGGATTCATCCCAGTGCGCGTAGTCGGTATCGGCGAGACCGGCGGCTTCCATGAGCTGCCCTATGGCCTTGTCGTGGAAGGCGCTGTTCTGGCGGATATCCAACGTCGCCATGTGGAAGCCGAACGTGCGGAGGAAACGGATGAGCGGGTCGAGCTCGTAGCGGGCGATGTTGCCGGCGCCGACTTCGACCAGGGTCTCGCGCAGGAAAAGGAGGTCGGCGATGACGCCGTCGGGCGTCCTGTGTTTACCGGGAGCGCACTCGCCGACGGTCTCGGGCAGGCGGAGGCGGATGAGGTTGATGTACTGCCGCCAGGTTTCGCCGATATTGCGCTTCAGGGCGGCTTCGCCGGCCTCCCCCTGGACCGCCGCGTGCTTCTCGACCTGCTTCACGAAGACCGCGGGCGGCAGCTGCAGGTGATCGCCCAACGAAAGGCGCTGGCCCAGGGCCTCCAGGCGCTCGTTCGCGATATCCAAGGCGGTCGAACGGAAAAGGTTCAAAGCGCGGGTCGTGACCTCGGCCGTCACCAACGGGTGACCGTCACGGTCGCCGCCCACCCAGGTGCCCATGGTGACCATCGGCATCGAATCGGGGTGCTCGATCTTATCGGCCGAGAAACCGGCTTCCTCCCAAGCCTGCCGCAGGCGCAGGTCCATGCTGACGAGCGCGTCCGGGAAGACCTTCGAGAGGAAGTAGTTGATGTTGCGGAGCTCGGACTGGACGTCGGGCTTCTGCTGATAGAACTCACCGGTGCGCCAGAGTCGTTCGAGGGCGACCTTGATTTCGTCGCGGATCGCGCGCTGCTCGGCGACGGTCCACATGCTGTTCTCGCGCCGGACGAGGAGCTTGTAGATTTCGCGGTGGATTTCGAGGACGGTGGCGCGCTTCGCTTCGGTCGGGTGCGCGGTCAAGACCGGCTCGACGCGGATGCGGTTGAGGCGCTTGGCCACCTGCTTTTCACTCAGGCCGGAATCACGCAAGCGGTTGAGGGCCCGCCCCCAAGAACCGGGGTCGGACGCCAAGCCATGCTTCGACTCACGGAGGCGCTTCGACTGCGCCGAGGCATTCTCCTCGACCATGTTCAGCAACTGGAAGGCGATCGAATACGCCTGCACGCCGCGGTAGGAAAAGATCTGCACGCCGCGCAACTTGCGCTTCCCCATCCACGGCAAGGTGCCGGCGAGGTCCTGATGGTCCAGCTGCTCGAGGACCTCGACGAAGCACCCCATCATGAACGCGAGGTCCTTATCGACTTTCTTGAGCCCGCGGGCGAGATCGTTGCTTATGGCCATGCGACTTAGGTCGTAGCACGGCCCACGCTTTTGTCGCAACCGCAAACGCCCTCCGGCTTGCGTCCAAGTTCAATCACGGTTTGCTGAAATCCTGACATGTCGGACCAACGGCTCATCCTCCCCGACCACTGGCAACAGGTGGCCCTCGCGGCGCTTCGGCGGGGGGAGGACGTGGTCGTGCAAGCCCCCACGGGCGCCGGGAAGACCCATGTCTTCGAGCTGCTGGTTGAGTCCGGCCACCGCGGGCAAGCGGTCTACACCGTGCCGACCCGCGCCCTGGCCAACGATAAGCGGGCGGAATGGCAGGCGGCCGGCTGGGATGTCGGCATCGCGACCGGCGACCTGAGCGAGAACCTGGGGGCACCGGTCGTCGTGGCCACGCTGGAAACCCAACGTCACCGCTTCCTGGAAGACCAGCACCCCGACCTCCTCGTGGTCGACGAATACCAGATGATTGCCGACCTCCGCCGGGGGGCGGCCTACGAGACGGTGCTCGCCCTCGCCCCCAAGGCCACCCAACTGCTCCTGCTCAGCGGCAGCATCGCCAACCCCAAGGCTACCGCCGAATGGCTCCGTTCGCTCGGACGGACGGTGACGCTGGTCGAAGAGCACCGCCGCCCGGTCCCCCTGGAGGAGGTCTGGCTGGACGCGCTCGAGACCAAGGAGCCCGAGGGGGTCCGCAGCCCGATCGCCCGGGCGGTCATCAAAGGCATCCTCGCCGACCTCGGGCCCATCCTCGTCTTCGCCCCGCGCCGACGGGCGGCCGAACAAATCGCCCGCGACATCGCCCACGGCTTACCGATGGGCAACGGCCCCCAACTGTCGCCCGCCCAACGCGACATGGCCGGCGAAGACCTCTACCGGCTCCTCCGTCAAGGGGTCGGCCTACACCATAGCGGGCTGACCTACGAACAACGCAGCCTGCTCATTGAGCCGTGGGCCAAATCCGGTCGACTCAAGGTCGTCGTGGCCACCACGGGGCTGGCGGCCGGCATCAACTTCTCCCTGCGCTCGGTCCTCGTCACCGACCGCCGCTACGCCACCGACCACGCCGAGCGGGAAGTCCGTCCCGACGAGTTGCTCCAGATGTTCGGCCGGGCCGGCCGGCGCGGACTCGATGAAAAGGGCTTTGCGCTTTGGTCAGGGGATTCGCCGCGGCTCGGCGAAGCCAAGCCACTCCAACTGAAACGCAGCGAGGGCCTCGACTGGCCGGCGTTCCTCGCGCTGATGCACCGGGCGAAGAACCCGCAGGCCGCCGCGCAGAAATTGGCGGCATCCTTGTTCACCCGCGAGCCGGTGCAGTTGGCCTTGGACCAGCTCACGCTGCCCGAAGTCGCCACCACCCCCGCCCTCCCCGTGGTCATCCGCGAAATCGAGGAGATGTGCGGACGCAACGGCATCTGGCAACGCCTCCGCCCCACCAAAGTGGTACCGCTCACGGACGCCTTCATCTTGGTCAAAGACGCATGGCACCCTGCCCTGACCAAGCCGGATTCACTGCGCGGGGTGGCCATCGGCACGCCCTGTCGGCTACCGATGGCCGACGGCTCCGTCCGCCACGGGCGGGCGGTCCCGCTGGCCCACTTCCCCAAGACGGGAGCCAGCGACCGACTGGAGCCCGCCGACTGGCTGCGCAAAGCGTTGATTAAGCTCGAAGGCCCCCGCGGGCCACGCCGACAGTGGAAATTGGAAACCCTCGAAAAAGAAATCCGACCGCTCCTGCCCAAGCTCACCCAAGGCGGTCAAGCGTTTGGCGAACTTTATGTCCTCCGCGACACCGTGCAGGTCCGGCTGGATTACGCGAAGGCCAACGTGCGGGTGACGCCCGATGCCGATGAACAACCTTTGATCAATCCGCTGCGGCGCAAGGTCCAGAAGGAGGACATCCACCTCGGCACGGTCTTGGGCGGGGGCCAAATCTCCGCCGCCCGCGCGGGACGGCTTTGGCTGAAGTTAGGCCTCATCGACGCGGACGCTCGCCCGACCCGCCGCGGCGAGATCGCCGCCCTCTTCCAACACGGCGAAGGCCTGGCCGTCGCGGCGGCCCTCGAGGACGAGGGCTATGACGTCAACGACCTCGCCTGGGACTTGGCCGAGCTCCGCGCCGGTGAACGCGTCGCCGCCGGCGGCCGCAGCAGCAGCCGACTCGGCGCCTGCTGTCGCCTGACCTACAAATCGCTCACGGCCGAAGGCTACTTGCGCGATGGCTTACCCGAGAGTTTCGGCGAGGGCTGCGCCGAGGTCCTGCGCGGCTTCGTCCTGCATGGCAAACTCCCGCCCCCCGACGCCGAAGGCCGCGGGCCGGGCACGGGCGACCTCGAACGGGCCATCCTCGAATGGCGTAGCACGCTGCGACTCATCGCCCACGGCGCCGCTCACCCTTGGGAGCGCTGGCGGGCGCTGAGCGTCGCGGCCCGCGAAGTGCTCGCGAAGGTCGGCCCCAAGAAGGCGTAGGCGTTACTTGGACATGATCGCCTTGGCCGCGGCCTTGGCCATCTCGCCGGCGCCCGCGGTGTTCGGGTGCACGCGATCGGGCAACAGCGCCGCCTTCTCGAGCAACGCCGCATGCATGTCGATCATACCGCAATCCAGTTCCTTGATGAGCGGCCCGAGGCGCTCGATGATCTTCAGGACGTTCTCTTCGTTGATGCCGAAGTTCCCCTTGCCGGGGACGGGACACGGACGGCAGACGTAGACCTTCGGCTTGGAGGGGAGCTCCTGGAACGACTTGATGAGGTCACGATAGTCACCCACGAATTCGGCCTCATGCTTCCAGTTCTGCGGTTTGGTGTCGTTGGTCCCGAGCATGATGATCACGATGTTCGGCTGCATCTTCAGGGCATCCTGGTACTTCTTCTCCTTGCGGTAAGGGAAGTCGCCCTTCTGCAGGAGGGTCCGGCCGCTGACACCGAAATTACCGACCTTGTACTTGTCGCCCAAGAGGGCCTGCAACTGGTCGGGGTAGCTCTTGCCACGCTCGGCGCCGCTGCCTTGCGTGATGCTGTCGCCGACACAGGCGACCTTGATCGGCTCTTCGGCGGCGGTGAGGGAGACAAAGGAAACGAGGGTGGCGCAGAGGCCGGCGAAACAGGTGCGGAGCTTCATGGGTAGCGGGGGTTAGGTGAGGATGGGAGGGCCGATTTTCATGGGCGAGTCCTAAAAACCGCCCCCAAGCGCCCCTTTCAGCCGCGCCGGAGCTGCGTTTGGCCTTCCCTTCCCCGTCCGACCATCGCAGTCTCTTCGCACAGTCATCCATCCGCATTCGCACGTCGCAAGACGCGAGGAAAGTCCGGACACCATAGGGCAGGATTCCCGCCGCAAGTCGGGGCACGGGTCAAACCGTGACGGACAGTGCCACAGAAAATAAACCGCCGTCCCCGCAAGGGAAACGGTAAGGGTGAAAAGGTGAGGTAAGAGCTCACCGCTCCAAGGGCGACCAAGGAGGCATGGTAAACCCAATCCGGTGCAAGACAAACAGGGACCGCCCGAGGCCGCCCACCAAGGTTCCGGGTTGTCGCACCGCCGCAAGGCGGGTCCGCAAGGTCAGAGAAATGAATGCGCAAGGGCTGGCGAGAGCCACCCGGGACAGAATCCGGCTTACAGTGGATGACTCAAAGACGAAGGGCCGAACGGAAACGTTCGGCCCTTCCCCTTGCTGGACTCGCCGCGACGCTTAGGCGCGCTGCGCGATCCCGACGTACTTGCGCTCGGTCGAACCGACGTAGATCTGGCGCGGACGGTGGATCTTCTGCTTCGGCGTCTCGGCGATTTCCTTCCAGTGCGAGATCCAGCCCGGCATGCGGCCGATGGCGAAGATGACGGTGAACATCTCCGTCGGGATCCCGATGGCCTTGAGGATGATGCCCGAGTAGAAGTCGACGTTCGGGTAGAGGTTGCGCTGCTTGAAATACGGGTCGTTGAGGGCCGCGTCTTCGAGGCGCATGGCGATCGCCAAGAGCGGGTCGTTGATGCCGAGGACCTTGAGGACCTTGTCGCACTGCGCCTTGATGATCTTGGCGCGCGGGTCGTAGTTCTTGTAGACCCGGTGGCCAAAGCCCATCAGGCGGACCTGCTTGGTCTTGTCCTTGGCGTCCGCGATGAACTTCGAACCGTCGTCGCCGGAAGCATGGATTTCCTGGAGCATCTCGATGACGGCCTGATTGGCGCCACCATGGAGCGGACCCCAGAGCGCGCAGACGCCCGCCGAGACGGACGGGAAGAGATTGGCGCCACCGGAGGCGACCATGCGCACGGTCGAGGTCGAGCAATTCTGCTCGTGGTCGGCGTGCAGGAGGAGGATCAGGTCGAGCGCGCGGGCGACTTCCGGATGGACGGTGTAATCGGCGTTGGGCTGCGAAAAGAGCAGGTGCAGGAAGTTGGAGCAGTAATCCAGACCCGGCTTCGGGTAGACGGGCGGCTCGCCTTCCTTGGAGCGGTGCGCCAAGGCGGCCAAGGTGCGGACCTTGGACATGAGCACGGCGGCGGTCTCGTCGAACTTCGCCAAGTCATGGGCGCGCTCGTTCGTGCCGAGGTCGGGATAATAGCAACCCAAGGTGTTCAACGTGGCCGAAAGCACGGCCATCGGGTGCGCGTTGCCCGGGAAGCCGCTGAGGGCGATCCGCAGGCCTTCATGCACCTGGGAGTTGTCGAGGATGCGGGCCTTGAAGGCATTCAGCTGGGCGACGGACGGGAGTTCGCCGTAGATCAGCAAGTAGGCGGTCTCGATGAAGGTCGACTTCTCGGCGAGTTCCTCGATGGAGTAGCCGCGGTAACGCAGGATCCCCTTCTCGCCGTCGATGAAGGTGACCTTGGACTCACAGGCGCCGGTATTGGCGTAACCATCGTCGAAGGTGATGTAGCCCGTTTCGTCGCGCAGCTTGCGGACGTCGACGCCGCATTCCTGTTCGGTGCCGACAACGATGGGGAGGACGATTTCCTTGTCGTCCAGTTTGAGAATGGCGTTTTTGGTGCTCATGGCGGGGTGGGTGTTCCGCCACAGGCCTGACGCCTCAGCGGTCAGCCAAAGTCAGGAAATTACGGTACAGTTGCAAGCCTTTGACCTGACTTTTCTCGGGGTGGAACTGGGTGGCCAGCACCCGCCCCCTCCGGACACCGCTCACAAAGCGGCCAGCGTAGTCGGTCTCGCACCAAACCAAGGCCGGGTCGGTCTGGACGACCCGATAGCTATGCACGAAATAAAAGGGCTCTCCGTGGGCATTCAGGCCCGCCGTCAAGGGACTCGCCGCCTTGAAAATGGCCTCGTTCCAACCCATGTGCGGGATGCGGAGGCCGGGGGTGGAAGGAAAGCGGGTGACGACCCCGGGGAAGATGCCTAAACCAGGCACGGTGGCCTCCTCGGAACGTTCAAAGAGGACCTGTAGGCCCATGCAGACCCCCAGGAAGGGGCGGTCAGACGCAATCCACTCCTTGATGAAGACTTCGAAATCATTGCGACGGATGCAGGCCATGCAATCGGCCATGGCCCCCTGCCCCGGAAAAACGACGGCGTCGGCGCCTTCGGCCGCTTGGGGGGTCGCGGCGAGATAGGCATCGGCACCGGCCGCCACCATCGCTCGGTTGACGCTACGGAGGTTACCCATGCCGTAATCGATCACGGCCACCCGGGGGCGACGGCTAGTCCCAGCGGCTTCCACGTTCAGGCAAGCGTACCCTTGGTGCTCGGTACCCGCCCACCCTGGCGCGGATCGATTTCAACGGCCGCACGCAAGGCGCGGGCGAAGACCTTGAACAAAGCCTCGGCGATGTGGTGCGGCTCTTCGCCGTACTCGAGCTTCAGGTGGAGGTTGCAGGCCAACGCGTTCGCGAGGCCTTGGAAGAACTCGCGTACGAGCGCGATGTTGAAGTCCTTCACCATGTAATTGGAGATTTCGACCTGATAGACCAGCATCGCGCGGTTGGAGAGGTCCACGGCGCAACGGGCCAAGGTCTCATCCATCGGGAGGATGAAGAAACCGTAACGGCGGATACCGGCCTTGTCGCCCAGGGCTTCCTTGATCGCGGCGCCCAAGACGATGCCCACATCCTCGACGGTGTGGTGGTAATCGACCTCGGTATCGCCGTCGGCCTTGACCTTGAGGTCGATCAGCGCGTGCCGGCTGAAGAGCGTGAGCATGTGGTCGAAGAAGGCGATGCCCGTCGAGATTTCGGAAACCCCCGTGCCGTCCAGGTTGACGGATAGGGCGATCTTCGTCTCGGCGGTATCGCGACGGATGCTGGCTTGGCGGACGCCGGTGCTCATGCCAGAAAAATCCCTTCCCCCCGGCGGAATGTCAACCTCACCCTTCCGACCAGGCCCGCGCCGCCGCGAGAAAAGCATCCATTTCCGCCGCCGTGCCGACCGTGATGCGCAAGGCCGACGCCGTCAGCGGATGGTTCGGAAAACGACGGACCAAGATTTGGCGTTCCCGCAGGAAGGCGAAAGCATGCTCACCCGTCGCCGGTGAGGCCGGTCGTCGCGCCGAAGCCGGGGTCGCGAGGAGGAAGTTGCCCGACGAGGGCACGACGGTCCAACCCAGCGCCACGAGACCTGCCGTGAGCCGCGCCCTTTCCGTGCGGACTTTCCCGACGGTAGCGCGCAACCACGTGCCGTCCGCCAAAGCCGCGGCGGCCGCGACCTGCGCCAAGCGGTCCAAGTTGTAGCTGTCGCGGACGCGATGCAGGATGGCCGCCAAGCCCGGCGGACAAAGCGCATAGCCGGCGCGGAGGCCCGCCAAGGCATGGCCTTTCGAGAAGGTCCGCGTCACCACGACGTTCGCATGCGTCTTCGGAAGTTCCGCGCAATCGGCATCCGCAAACGCGGCATAAGCCTCGTCGACGACCAACAAGCCCGGGAACGCGCGCGCCAATTCCGCGACCTTCGCCGGCGGGAACGACACGCCTAACGGGGCGTTGGGATTGGTGAGGAAGAAAATGGCGGCGCCGCATCCCGCCACCGCGGCGACGTCAAAACTGAAATCGGCCCGGATCGGCACCTTGACGACGCCGGCGCCTTGAGCCGCGGCGAGCACGGGGTAGAGCGAATAGCTCGGGTCGAGCATGCCGATCGGACGACCGGGACCGGCATACGCCCGGATCAAGATGTTCAGCAAGTCGTCCGACCCATTCCCGGCCAGGATGTCGGCCGCGGGAAAGGCATGGATCGCCGCCGCCGCCTCCCGCAGGGGCGAAGAATCGGGCGATGGATAAAGCCGCAGCAGCGCACCCTCTTCGGCCACCACGGCCCGAATCGCCGCCAACGCCTGCGCGCTCGGCGGATAGGGGTTCTCGTTGGTGTTCAGCTTCACCCAGCCCCCCCCTTGGGGTTGCTCGCCCGGCGTATAGGCCGCCATGGCCGCGACATGTGGGTTGGGTTCAGGAAGCACGGAGGACATCAGCGGAGCTTGAGTTTGGTCGCGGAGTAGTCGGCGAGCAAAGCCTTGATGGCCGCGCACTCGGATAGCGCCAAGGCACGTTGGGCCAACTGGACCAATTCATCCTTGGTCGAATGCCGGAGGACGAAACGCACCTCGGGAATCGCCGGCGGCGCCATGCTCAGTTCATGCGCACCGAGGCCGATCAGCAAGGGCGCCCACACGGGGTCGCCGGCCAGTTCGCCACAGACGGCGGTGGCGACGCCATGTTGACGCGCCGCCTTGAAGATCCGCTCGAGCGTCCGCACCACGGCGGGATGGGCGGGCTCATAGAGCGCGGAGATGCGCGGGTTGCCGCGGTCCACCGCCAAAAGATACTGCACGAGGTCGTTCGTACCCACGCTGAAGAAATCCACCTCCTGCGCGAGGTCTTCCGCGACCGCCGCCACCGAGGGAATCTCGATCATGGCCCCCAGGCGGATCCGCTCCTTCGGCCGGATACCTTCGGCCGCCAACTCGTCCGCGACGGATGTCAGCACTTCCTTCGCGCGGCGGAATTCTTCGATCCCCGAAATCATCGGGAACATCACCGCGACCGGCCCCAACGCGGCGGCGCGCAGGATCGCGCGGAGTTGCGGACGGAAGACATCCGGCCGATCCAAGCACAACCGGATCGCGCGGTAACCCATGAACGGGTTGGCCTCGTCGTTGAGGTCGCCGAGTCGCTTGTCGCCCCCGAGGTCGAGCGTGCGGAAGGTGACCAACCGACCCTTCGCCTCCCGGACCACTTCCGCATATTCCTCGTATTGCTGGGCTTCCGTGGGCCAAGCGTCCAAGCGCAGGTAAAGGTTCTCCGTCCGATACAGACCCACGCCTTGCGCGCAATAAAGACGGGCATCTTCGAGGTCTTCGGGGCCGCCGATGTTCGCCTGCAAAGCGAAGCCTTCACCGTCGCTGGTGACGTCCGGCAAGGCGATCTCGAGCATGACGCGATCGCGCCGGCGCCGGATGGCGAGTTCCTGGGAACGATAGCCCTCCAACGTCGCGCCGGTGGGGTTGATGACCACCGCGCCGGTCTCGCCATCGACCAGGATGACGTCGCCTTCCTGGACGGCCTCCATCAAGCCCTTCACGCCGACGACCGCCGGGATTTCCAGCGAGCGCGCCATGATCGCGGAATGCCCGGTGCGACCACCCTCCTCCGTGACGAACGCCAAGACGCCATCCTCGGGCAAGCCGGCGGTCTCGGAAGGGGTGAGGTCGCGGGCGACGACGACCTGCTGCCGCGCCGCCATGGTCGCATGCGCCGGACGCGTGCCCAAGAGATGGTGCAGCACGCGGCTGGTGACATCGCGGATATCGGAGGCGCGCTCGCGGAGGAAAGCATCCTCCATGCGCTCGAAGATATCGATGTAGCGCTGGACGACCTCCTGGAAACAGAACTCGACGTTGAAGCCGGTGGCACGGACTTCCTTACTGACGTCGTCGATGAGCGCGACGTCGTCGAGCACGAGGAGGTGCGCGTCGAAGATGGCGGCTTCGGACTCGCCTAAGCTTTGGGCGACTTCCTGCCGGAGCTTGGTGATGGCCTGGCGCGTGGCCTCCAAGGCCAAATCGAAACGGCGCAGTTCGGCCTCCACATCGGGTACCTTCTGGCAGGCGACGATGGCCATGCCCTGCAACAGCAGGTAGGCGGGACCCCGACCGACGCCCGGAGCGGCGGCGGTGCCTTGGAGTCTGATCTCCGGCCTGGAGGATTCGGCCTGCATCTGCAGAACAGAAGATTGGCCTAAGGGCCGGAAGCAAGGCGGATAACCGCTTAAGCCTCGTTCAAGCCCGGATCTTCCACGGGATTGAACATGTCGGGGATCGTCAAGGTCGGCAGGGCCATCTCCGGCATCTCGTCCGGCATGACTTCAGCCACGACGATGGGCATGGAATCGGTCGGGGGCACGGTCACCCCCTCAGCGGTGACTTCTTCGGCCAAGGGATCCTCGACGTAAAGCATGAGGCCGCTGTATTCGGCCGGCAACGTCACCCGCAACTGCACGAAGACGAGCGCCAGGACGCAGGCATGGGCGAAAATCCGGCCGGCACGCTGGGCGAAACGGGCGACCCCGGCCACGGCCTGCGCCGCATCCAGATAGGCCCGACCGCGCAGGAAAGCCATCTGGGCCTTATGCAAACGGACACGGGCATGGAAGCGCTGGCGGATTTCCGGGGAAGCCTGCAAGGCATTCCGCAGACGCACCACTTGGTCCCGCGTGGCGGTACCATCGAGGTAACAAAGGATCAGCGCCTCCAATTCGGCGTTGCTCATCCGCGAAACTCATCCCCCATGAGCTGACGCAGGGCCTCGCGGGCCCGGTTGATGCGGCTTTTGACGGTACCAATCGAGAGGCCGAGTTCTTCGGCGATTTCCTCGTACGATTGGTTGCGGATGTTGCGCATCGTGAGGATACGAGCGTGTTCCGGCTTCAATTGTTCCATGCACTCGGCCACTTTCTTGACGAATTCGTTATGCTCGGCCTCATGACCGGGGCCCTGGGAGCCGTCCGAAAGGATGTCGTGCAAGGTGGCGCCGGGGTCCTCCCCGAGGTCCGCATCCAGCGACATGGATTGATCGCGCTTCCGGCGACGCCAGTACCAGTAGCGGTTGCGGGCCAGATTCGTGCCGATCTGGTGAATCCAAGTCGAGAAAGTGGCGGTTCCGCGGAAGGAAGCCAGGACGCGGTGGGCCCGGATGAAGGTGTCCTGCGTGATCTCCTCGGCATCCTGCCTATTACGAAGCAACGAGAAGACCTTGGCGAAGATGCGGCCCTGGTAACGGAGGACCAACTCATTGTACGCCCCAAGGTCGCCATTGCGGGCGCGCTCGAGGGCGGACTGGTCGGCTTCGGTTTCCATCGTTTAGGGGTGGCTTCAGGGTAGGTCTTACCTGACTATGGTGCTGACAATAGGCCAGATATCAACTGCAGTCTTCAATCCCCGCCCCTTTTGGACCCATGTTCACCTCCAGCAAGAAAAAGACCCCGTTCCGATGGGTCAACTGCCTGAACGGCCAAAAGGGTTCCACCGACAGCCTGCCGGTTCGCTTCCCCCTCCCTTCCGCCAAGCCCGCCGTCGGGATTTCGGCGACCGAAACCGGGCTCCTCCTGGAAGCCTCGTCGGCGGCACCCGTCCTGGTGAATGGCTCCCTCCTGCGTCCCAAGACGACCATCACCGAAACGTCGACGCTCCAACTCGAGGACGGCCTCTTCGTGATCTCGGCGAACGAAACGAATCCTTTCGAGTCCGTGCAAACGGCTTCATGGGTCCTCTTCGATGCCGCCACGGGCGACCTGCTGGGCGAGCTGCCGCCGCAAGAATTGCTCGAGCACGCCGCCCGCCTCGGACGCGCGACCGACACGCTCGCCTGCACCCCCGTCGGCCTCGAGGTCGGCTTCAAGCTTTCGCAGATCGCCTCGCTCCTGACACCGCGGGAAGAGAGCGCCACCCCGCTGACGGCTACGTCCGCCCTCGCCGCCGAACAGAATAAAGGCGCCCACCTCTGTCCGGTCTGCTGGACCCGTTTCGACGCGGGCGATGCCTTGAGCGTCGCCGTCCACGAAGACCTCCGCGGGGACCCCATCCTGG
Organism: Opitutia bacterium UBA957; assembly: GCA_002293065.1. Taxonomy (GTDB): domain Bacteria; phylum Verrucomicrobiota; class Verrucomicrobiia; order Opitutales; family UBA953; genus UBA953. The sequence continues at coordinate 1,840 of DBCN01000130.1, read as the reverse complement.
GGATCGACGCCCGCCTGCGCTTCCAACCCACGCGCTTCAACGACCAAGGCCTGGCGCTCGACCCGATGGGCTTGGCGTGCACCGACCTCGCTTGTCCGCACTGTCGCCGCCAACTGCCGCCTGGCTACTTGGACATGCCCCACCGCATCCTTTCGGTGATCGGTGCACCGAGCGCCGGCAAATCCTACTACCTCGCGGTGCTCACACATGTACTGCAAGACCGTCTGCCCAACGACTTCGGCCTAGCCTTCAAGGACGGCGATCCGAGCGGCAACATGCTGCTCAACCAAATGCGCAACACCCTCTTCTCGGCCGCCACGCCGGAAGACGCCTTGCTCGGCAAGACCGCCTTGGAGGGCGCGACCTACGAAAAGCTGCCCCGCCTCGGACGCATGGTCTCCCTGCCCCGCCCGTTCATCTATTCGCTGGCCCGGCCGGGCGCCAACCGCGACGAGACGTCCATCGTGCTCTACGACAACGCCGGCGAGCACTTCGAACCGGGCATCGACATCCACGACTCGCCGGGCGCGATGCACGTCGCCAACTCCGCCGGCCTGCTCTTCCTGTTCGACCCGACCGCCAACGCGCGCTTCAAGGCGAAGCTGATCGGCGTCGATGACCCGCAACTGGCGATCAAAGGGCGCGTCGACCAACAGGACAGCATCTTGGCCGAAATGGAAACCCGCATCAAGCGCGTGCTTGGCCTCGCCCCCGGGCAACGCATCGCGACGCCGCTCGCCTTCGTCGTGGGCAAATGCGACACTTGGCAGTTCCTGCTGTCTTCCCCGCTCGAGCCCGTGCTGAGCGCCGGCAAACTCGACCTCGACGCGATTCGCCGCAACTCGGACCGCGTGCGCACCGTCCTCGTCAGCCTTTGCCCGGGCCTCGTGGCGACCGCCGAATCGCTCGCCAGCGAGATCAGCTACTTCGCCGTCACTTCCTTCGGTCACCAACCGACGGTCCTCTCCGCCGGGCCGAACAAGGGACGCATCGCCCCCGACCCGCAACGCCTCGCCCCCGCCCACGTCGAGGAGCCTGTCTACTGGCTCCTCCATCGCTCGTCCCCCGCATTGCTCCCCAGCCGCTGACCTTCTCCATGCCCCTGCAACTGATCTTCACCTCCGCCCCCCGCGGACTCGTCGCCGGACGTTCCGGCTTCTGCACCGTCGCTCGGCATGCCTCGCTTTCGGAACGGCTCACGCAACAGCTCGAAGCCCTCGGCACCCCCCATGACGACGTCGTCGGCGCAACGTTTACCTTCCGTCGGCTCGAAGCCGGTAGCCAGGCTTGGTACGTGCTGTCGCGCTTCGTCGCGCGGGGACTCGACTATTCGCAACGGGACAACCGCCTGGCCCACCACTTGGTCTTCACCGCCGAGGAAGCCGCGGTGCTCCCGCCGCCCGCCGCCTTGGCCCTCCGCTGGAATGGCTGGAAGGACGCATGGACCGAAGAGCCCACCTGGCTCAAGGAAGACGCCCGCCCGCTCCCACTCTCGGCGCATCCCGTGCTGACGCCCGCCGCCGGCTGGCGCGAATTCGCCGGCACCGGCGCCAAGGCCGCTTGGCTGGTCAACGCCTCCGGCGCCGCTGCGGTGTCGTTGCTCAACCCGCCCGAGTCCGCGCAGGTGCTCCGGCTGCTGGCGGAATCCGCCGCCCTGCTGGGCCGCGCCGCTTGGTCGGCCACGTTCACGACCAACGCCGCCAAGACGGGCGCCGATGGGTTTGATTGGGCCGTGGGCCCGGCCTCAGGACGCCCGACCATCGATCTCGCCCAAGCCGCCCAGCTCGCCGCTCCCGCCGGCGAACTCGCGCGCATCGCCGCCACGGGCGCCGGTGCCACG
>DBCN01000062.1 GCA_002293065.1 Opitutia bacterium UBA957 | reverse complement strand
AGTCGGTAAATGGCACCTCGACCTCGTCGGCGGCAAGAAGGGCGACAAGCTCCTGCGCTCGTCCAAAGAATTCATGCCGCACGCGCAGGGCTTCGACGAATACTTCCGCGGCGAACTCCGCCAGTATCTGGCGTCGCATGACCTGTCAGGGAAACCTTTCGCCGACGCGCCTCACCTTGTAGCCGATAACCGTTTCCGCGTGGTCGTGCAGACCGAAGCCGCCCTGTCCTTCCTCGATCGCCGCACCGCCAAGCCCGAGCAGCCGTTCTTCCTCTACCTCGCTTACTACGCCCCGCACGTCCCGCTGGAGTCCCCGGAGCCATGGTTCTCGAAGACACCGGTCCACCTGCCCAAGGAACGCCGGCAAGCCTTGGCGATGATGGCGGCGATGGACGAAGGCATCGGCCAGCTGCGCGCGAAGCTCAAGGCGATGGGCCAGGATAAGAATACCCTGATCTTCTTCATCGGCGACAACGGCGCCCCTCTCGGCAAATCCTGGGATGGCTCGCTCAACACGCCGCTCATCGGCCAGAAAGGCATGCTGAGCGAAGGCGGCATCCGCACGCCCTTCGTGGCCGCATGGCCGGGCCAACTGCCTGCCGGGCAAGTCTTCGACAAGCCGGTCATCGCCCTCGACGTCGCCGCCACCGCCATCGCACTCGCTGGACTCCCTGCGGACCCCGTGCTCGACGGCAAGGACCTCACCCCTTTCCTCTCTGGTAAGAATCAAGGCACGCCGCACGAACGCCTTTTCTGGCGCTGGGGCTCACAGGCTGCGGTGCTGGAGCACCCCTGGAAACTCGTCCGCCTTGGCGACCGCGAGGAAATGCTTTTCGACGTGACGCTGCCCGACGGCGAGAACCTCGCCAAGAATCAGGCGAAGGCACGTCCGGAGATCGTCGCCCGCCTGCGCACGGCGCTCAAGGCATGGAGCGACACCCTCACGCCGCCCGGCCTGCCGACGAGCCTGGACCCGCATCATGAAGGCATGTTCGCCGAACACGGCGTCATCACCGCCCCCTCCGCCGCGCCGCGTAAGAACGAGCCCGCTGGCGCGGTCCAAGGCTGGTTCTGCCGCAACGGAACCATCGCGACCAAGGACGGCGCCCTGCTCATCGCCGTCGACTCCAAGGCCGCCAAGAACGCCAAACCCTTCCTCACCAAGACCGGCCTCACGCTGAAAGGGCCCGTGACGGCGCTCATCAAGGCCGACGCCAAGGTCGCGACCCAAGGCTCGCTCAGCTGGCGCACGAAGGACCAGCCCGACTTCCTGCCCGCGAATCTCGTGCGGTTCGAGATTCCCGCCGGCCCCTCCGAGCAGACCATCGCCCTGCCCGTCGACGGCCAAGCCATTCACGTTCGCTTCAATCTCGGCGACCAGACCGAGGGCCTACGCCTCCGCTCGATCGAACTGCGTCCCGCCAAGGGCGAGGCCGATATCGCGGACTTCGGCCGCTGATTCGTATCCCCTCATATAAAAAGCCTGTCCAGACGGCGTCAGGGGCCTAAGTTGTCCCGACCCCATGAACGCTCGCGCCCTCCTCGCCTGCATCCTCGCGCTGTCGCCCCTCGCCGCCGCGGACCGTCCGAACATCCTGCTCATCGTCGCCGACGACCTCGGTTGGTCCGACGTCGGCTGGCACGGAGGGTTCGGCAAGACCCCGCACATGGACAAGCTCGTCCGCGAAGGCCGCGAACTCGACCGTCACTATGTGCAGCCCGTCTGCACGCCCACCCGCGCCGCGCTCCTGAGCGGGCGCTGCCCCGGCCGCTTCGGACCGCAGGCGCTCAGCCCGAGCAACCTGCGCGCGATGCCCCTCGGCACGACCACGCTCGCCTCGGCCCTCAAGGCCGCCGGCTATCGTACGCACCTCGCCGGCAAGTGGCACCTCGGCGCCCGACCGGAATGGATCCCCAACGCCTACGGCTTCGACACCAGCTACGGCACGCTGACCGGCGCGGCGGATCCGTGGACGCACAAATATCGCAAGGGTAATCCTTATGAGGACACCTGGCACCGTGACGGGAAACTCTTCCGCGAAGAAGGCAACGCCACCGAACTCATCGCCGCCGAGGCCTTGAAGCGCATCACCCAGGGCGGGGACCAGCCTTGGTTCATGTACGTCCCCTTCCACGCCGTCCACACGCCCGTCGACGCCCCCGCCGAATACAAGCAGACCTACGACGGCGTGAAGTTCCACTCCGACCCGGCGAAGCATGAGTCCCGCCTCCGCATGGCCGCGATGGTCTCGCAGCTCGACGCCAAGGTCGGCGCGTTCGTCGCCGCGCTGGAGCGCACCGGCCAGCGCGAAAAGACCCTCATCGTCTTCACGTCCGACAACGGCGGCATCGAAGGCCTGAAGAACGCCTATGCCGGCACGGTCCCCGATTCGCCTTTCAACAGCGAAAACGACCCTCTCCGCGGCCAGAAGAACACGCTCTTCGAGGGCGGCATCCGCGTGTGCGCCTTCGCCAACCAGCCCGGCACGCTGAAGGCGGGCAAGGTCTCCGCCCCGCTTTACGTCGGCGACTGGCTGCCGACGCTCGCCGGACTCGCCGGCTTCCGCCCCGAGAAAGATCCGCAGTGGGACGGACTCGACCGTTGGAAAGTCATCCGCGGCGAAGATGCCGTCCCGGACACCCGTACGGTCTACATCGCCCACCCGCAGGGCCAGGCCCTCCTGCATGGCGACTGGAAAGTCATCCGCATGAAGAAAGGCGCCCCGCAGCTCTTCGACCTATCGAAGGATCCCTACGAGAAGACCGACCTTGCCGCCACCCACGCCGACAAGCTCAAGGAGCTGCTCACCCTGCTCGACGCTCAACTGGCCAAGGACGACAAAGTGATGCCCGCCGACCTCAAGGGCCTTCCCCACTGATCACCCCACCCTACCCCTACCCCTTCACAAATGCGCCTCCTCCCATTGCTCCTCGCCCCGCTTGCGGCCGTCGCCGCGGATAAACCGAACATCATCCTGATCCTGGCCGATGACCTCGGCGGCCGCGACCTCGCCTGCTTCGGCAGCAAGTATCATGAGACGCCCAACCTCGACCGCCTGGCCTCCCGCGGCGTCCGTCTGACGCAGGCCTACGCCGCCAGTCCGCTTTGTTCACCGACGCGCTCCAGCATCCTGACCGGCCAATACCCGGCGCGCACCGGCATTACCGCGCCCGTCTGTCACCTCCCGACGATCCAGCTCGAGAAGCGACTGGAAAACGTTGGCCCGAACGGCCGTGTGCTCGTGGCGAGTTCGGTCACCCGCCTCAAGCCCGACTACCACACGCTCGCCGAGGCGCTGAAGGCTTCCGGCTATGCGACGGCTCACTTCGGCAAGTGGCACCTCGGCCATAACCTGAAAGCGGGCGACGCCTTCGAACCGCGCGACCAAGGCTTCGACCTGGACTGGCCGCACACGCCCAAGGCTCCCGGCCCCGGCGGCGGCTACCTCGCGCCTTGGCAGTTCATCACCGACCCCGCGATCAAGGACGACGCCGGCCGTCACGTCGACGAGCGCATGGCCGACGAGGCGGGCAAGTTCATCCGCGCCAGCAAAGGCCGTCCGTTCTTCGTCAACTTCTGGCTCTTCTCCGTGCACTCCCCGTGGAATGCGCGCAAGGACTACATCGAGCACTTCAAGCAGAAGACCGATTCCGCGAACCCGCAGCAGAACCCTCTCTACGCCGCGATGGTGAAGAGCCTCGACGATTCCGTGGGCCGCCTGCTGAAGCACCTCGATGATTCCGGCGAAGCCGACAACACGATCATCGTCTTCTGGTCCGACAACGGCGGCTACGCCTACCCGCCCAAGAAGACCGACCCCGACGGCTACGCTGAGATCCCTGCGACGAGCAACCTGCCCTACCGCAGCGGCAAGGCCTCGCTCTATGAAGGCGGCACCCGCGAGCCCGGCATCGTCGTCTGGCCCGGTAAGGTGAAGGCCGGCGCGACCGCCGACTTCCTGATGCAATCGATCGACCTCTACCCGACGCTCCTGCGCGCCGGCGGCGCGACGACCAAGCCCGACCAGAAGGTCGATGGCCTCGACCAGACGGACGCCCTCCTCGGCGGCGCTTCGCCCCGCGACCGCGTCTTCTGCCACTTCCCGCACGGCAACGCCACCCGCGACTCCGTCATGGACGGCTTCTACGCCGGCACGTACGTGCGCAAGGGCGACTGGAAGCTCCTCCGCTTCTACGCGCGCAATGAAGACGGATCGGATGACCTCGAACTCTACGACCTGAAGAACGACCTCGGCGAACGCCGTAACCTCGCCAAAGAGAAGCCCGAGCTCGTGCAGGAACTCAACGGA
>DBCN01000160.1:5822-11842 GCA_002293065.1 Opitutia bacterium UBA957 | reverse complement strand
GTCGACAACTCGATCGACGAAGCCCTCGCCGGCTATTGCAAGAGCATCAAGGTCGAGATCCATGCGGATGGCTCGCTCTCCGTCGAGGACGACGGCCGCGGCATCCCCGTCGCGATGCACCCGGAAGAAAAGGTGCCGACCCTCGAGCTCGTGCTCACCAACCTGCACGCCGGCGGCAAGTTCGACAAGGGCGCCTACCAGGTCTCCGGCGGCCTGAACGGCGTCGGCGCGAAGTGCGTCAACGCCCTCTCCGACAGCTTCATCGCGGAAGTCAGCCGCGAAGGCGAAGTGCACCAGATGAAGTTCTGCCGCGGCGAAGTCACGCAGTCCATCAAGGTCATCGGCAAGACGAAGCGCACCGGCACGAAGATCACCTTCCATCCGGACCCGGAGATCTTCATCGCCACGCAGGAGTTCAAGTACGACACGCTCGTGCGCCGCATGCGCGAGCTGGCGTTCCTCGTCCCGGGCATCACGGTCGACATGAAGGACCATCGCTCCAACCGCGCCGACAAGTTCGAGTTCAAGGAAGGCATCGCCGAATACGTCTCGTTCCTCAACGCGAACGAAGAGCGCCTCTTCGAGAAGCCGATCCTGATCTCGGCCGAGGTCGACTTCACCGACCTTTCCAACCCGCGCGTGATGGCCGACGGCGAGAAGCCCAAGCCGGGGATGCGCCGCATGACCCTCGACGTGGCCCTGCAGTATAACGACCGCTACGACGAGATGGTCTTCAGCTACGCCAACCTGATCAACCAGCCCGAAGGCGGCACCCACTTGTCGGGTTTCCGTTCCGCGTTGACCCGCGTCATCAACCACTACGCGAAGTCCAACAACCTCATCAAGGACAAGGACGCCAAGCTGAACGGCGACGACATGCGCGAAGGCCTCGTGGCCGTGATCTCCGTCAAGCACCCCGACCCGAAGTTCCAGTCGCAGAACAAGACGCGCCTGACGAACCCCGAGGTCGAAGGCATCGTGACATCCGTCGTCGGCGAACAGCTGAAGTATTACCTCGAGCGCGACCCCAAGACGGGTCGGCGCATCGTCGACAAGTGCCTCAACGCCGCCCGCGCCCGTGAAGCCGCCCGCAAGGCGCGCGAAACGGTCCGCAAGTCCGCCATGTCCTCCGGCGGCCTCCCCGGCAAGCTGGCCGACTGTTCCGAAAGCGACCCATCCGTCTGCGAGCTCTACATCGTCGAAGGCGACTCCGCCGGTGGTTCCGCCAAGCAAGGCCGCGATCGCCGTTACCAGGCGATCCTGCCGATCAAGGGCAAGATCCTCAACGTCGAGAAGGCCCGCATCGACAAGATCCTCTCCAACGAGGAAATCCGCACGATCATCACGGCCTGCGGTACGGGCATCGGCAAGCACGAGGGCGACGGCGCCTTCGACGTCACGAAGTGCCGCTACCACAAGCTCGTCATCATGACGGACGCCGACGTCGACGGCTCGCACATCCGCACGCTGCTGCTGACGTTCCTTTACCGCCAGATGCCCGGCTTGATCGAGGCGGGCTACGTTTACATCGCCCAGCCGCCCCTTTACCGCATCAAGCGCAAGAAGCGCGAGCAGTACGTCGACAACGACCCGGAACTGAACCGCATCCTCCTGGAGCTCGGCTCCGAGGACGTGAACCTGCTCCGTCTGCGCGACAAGCACGTCTTCCCCGGCCAGAAGCTCGACAAGATTGTCGAGTCCCTCGCGCGGTTGGAGTCCCTCGGCTCCGCCATCGGTCGGACCGGCTGCCAACTCGGCGCCTACCTCGACCAGCAGGACCACAAGACGCACGCGCTCCCGCGCTTCATCGTCCGCACCCGCACCGGCAACGAGGAGACCTACGAGTTCCTCGCCGATACGGACGCCAAGCAGGCCTACCTGCGCAAGGCCGGCGTCGAAGATTTCCTCGCCGACAAGATCGACCGCGAAAAGAGGCTCAAGGACGGCACCGTCGTCCAGGAGCGCGTCAACGTGATCGAGATCTTCGAGAATGATTCCATCACCAAGGTGCTCAAGGAACTGGAAACCCAGGGGATGGACGTGAAGCAGTTCTCGCCCGGTGAAGAGCCGCGGTACAACCTCATCGATGGCTCGACGGCCGAAGAGGTGCCGGCGACCGAAGGCGAAGAGGAGCCCAAGGGCGAGGAGAAGCCCGCCAAGAAGGTCGTGAAGAAGGCCGAACCGATCCCGCTCGGTTCCATCCTCGAACTCATCGGCCAGATCCGCCAGTTCGGCCGCAAGGGACTGACCATCCAGCGATACAAGGGTCTGGGTGAAATGAACCCCAAGCAGCTCTTCGAGACCACGATGGATCCGGCCAAGCGCCGCTTCCTTAAGGTCGACATCGCGGATGCCGCCGAAGCCAACCGCGTCTTCGCCATGCTCATGGGCGAGGATGTGCCTTCCCGCCGAGCCTTCATCGAGGACAACGCGCTCAACACCTCGAACCTCGACGTCTAAGCCCCCACCCAGCCTCACCCTAGACCTCTTCGACAATGTATTCCGACAAAGAAAAGCTCACGTCCGCCAACATCACGGACATCATGCAGACGGCCTACATCGATTACTCGATGTCGGTCATCGTCTCCCGCGCCCTCCCGGACGCTCGCGATGGCCTGAAGCCCGTCCAACGCCGCATCCTGTACGCGATGCTGCGGGAAGGCCTCGTCCACAACCGCCCGTTCGACAAGTGCGCCGGCGTCGTCGGCGAAGTGCTGAAGAACTACCACCCGCACGGCGACAGCTCGGTCTACGACACGCTCGTCCGCCTGGCCCAGAACTGGGTCATGCGCTACCAACTGATCGAACCGCAGGGCAACTTCGGTTCCGTCGACGGCGATCCGCCCGCGGCCTACCGTTACACGGAGTGCCGTCTCTCCGAAGTCTCGGCCGAACTCCTCGCCGACATCGACGAGGATACGGTCGACTTCATCCCGAACTACAAGGAGTCGACCACCGAGCCGACCGTCCTGCCGTGCGCCTTGCCGCACCTGTTGATGAACGGTTCGACCGGCATCGCGGTCGGCATGACGACCAACATCCCGCCGCATAACCTCAACGAACTCGTCGAGGCCACCTGCCTGATCATCGACAAGCCCAGCGCCACGGTCGAAGACCTCGAGAAGATCATCATCGGTCCGGACTTCCCGACCGGCGGCGTGATCAACGGCAAGGAGGGCATCAAGCAGTACCTCCGCACCGGCCGTGGCATCATCCGGGTCCGCGGCGTCGCCCACACCGAGGAGATGAAGAACGGCAAGGAACAGATCGTCCTCACCGAGCTGCCGTACAACGTCAACCGCTCGTCCCTCGTCAAGCACATCGCCGAACTCTGCTCCGAGAAGGTCCTCGATGAAGTCTCCGATCTCCGCGACGAGTCCGACGAGAACACCCGCGTGGTCATCGAGCTCAAGCGCAACGAGAACCCGAAGGTCGTCATCAACAAGCTCTACAAGCACACCAACTTCGAGAACTCGTTCGGCGTCATCCTGCTGGCCCTCGACAAGCGTCGCCCCAAGCAGATGAACATCCGCGAGCTGCTCGAATGCTTCGTCGAGCACCGCCGCGACGTGGTCACCCGCCGTACGCGCTTCCGCCTCCGCAAGGCCGAAGACCGCGCCCACATCCTCGAAGGCTTCAAGATCGCCCTCCGCAACCTGGACGACTTCGTGAAGATCATCCGCGCGGCCTCCAACCGCGACGAGGCCCGCGTCAAGCTCATGGCCAAGTACGGCCTCAGCGAACGCCAAGCCGTGGCCATCCTCGACCTCCGCCTCTACCAGCTGACCGGTTTGGAGCGCGACAAGATCGAGGCCGAATACCGCGAACTGATGGCGCTCGTCGAAGAGCTCCGCAGCATCCTGTCGAGCGAGTCCAAGCTGCTGTCCCTCATCAAGAAGGAGCTGCGCGAAGCCGCCAAGAAGCACATCGGCCCACGCAAGACGAAGGTGACGGCCCAGGAAGGCGACCTGTCCATGGAGGACATCGTGGCCAACGAGGGTTGCGTGGTCACCGTCTCGCACGCGGGCTTCATCAAGCGCACGCCGGTCGCCCAATACCGCCTGCAGAAGCGCGGCGGCAAGGGCACCAAGGGCGCCGAGCTCTCCAAGGCCGCGTCGGACGAGGACAGCGACTTCATCGAGCACCTCTTCACCGCCAACACGCACGACCATATCCTGTTCTTCATGAACAACGGTCGCGTGTACGTGGAGAAGGTCTACGAGATCGAGGAGGCCAACCGCGCTTCGCGCGGCAAGTCCATCGCCCGTTTGCTGGAACTGAAGGATGACGAGAAGCTGGCCGCCATGGTCTGCGTCTCCAACTTCGAGGAAGGCAAGTTCCTGATGATGTGCACGGCCAACGGCACGATCAAGAAGACCGAGATCTCCAAGTACGCCAACTACCGCAAGGGCGGCATCATCGGCATCAACATCGAGCACGGCGATCGCCTCATCTCCACCAAGCTGACCAACGGCGACAACGAGGTCGTGATGATCTCCCAGTCGGGCATGTCCATCCGCTTCCATGAGTCGGACGTCCGTTCGATGGGCCGCGACACCACCGGTGTCTCCGGCATGCGGCTCGACAGCGGCGACCAGGTGAAGGCGATGGAGGTCGTCGACGAAACCTGCACGCTCCTCGTCGTCGGCATCGACGGCATCGGCAAGCGCACGCCCTTCGACGATCCCGAAACCAAGGAGCCCATCTACCGCAAGCAGTCCCGCGGCGGCAAGGGCGTCATCGCCATCAGCACCGACGTCGGTGTGGCCGGCGCCCTCAGCGTCCAGGAAGCCGACGAAGTCATGCTCCTCACGAAGGGCGGCCAGTCCATCCGCACCAAGGTGTCCGACATCCGCTGCACGGCGGGCCGCAACACCAAGGGCGTCCGCGTCATGCGCCTCAAGGAAGGCGAGTCGCTGCTGGGCATCTCCAAGGTGGAGCGCTCGGACGAAGAGGAAGAAAACGCCGCCAAGCCGCAGGCCTAAGCGGCCCGACCGGAAAAGCAGAAGGGGCGCCGCGCGGCGCCCCTTTTTTGTGCCCGTTGCGGCGGTGCCTCAGGCCTTTTCCAGCGCCGCGATGCACTCCACGTGGCGGGTCTGCGGGAAGAGGTCGAAGGGCTTGGCCGAGATGACCTTCCAGCCCCGGCTGCAGAGGTACTTGAGGTCGCGGGCCTGGGTGTCCGGCGCGCAGCTGATGTAGACGATGCGGCGCGGGTTGAAGGCGTGCAGCTGTTCGAGGAACGGCTCGTCGCAACCGCGGCGGGGCGGGTCGACGATGACCGCGGTCTCGGGACCGCGGACCGGGACGTTGGCGAAGATCGATTCGGCCGAGCCGGCGATGAAGCGGCAGTTGAGGAAGCCGTTGAGGGTCGCGTTCTCCGCGGCCTTGCGGGCGGCTTCGGCGCTGACTTCGACGCCGTTGACGGATTCGAACTCGCGGGCGCCGGAGAGCGCGAACAGGCCGGAGCCGCAATAGGTGTCGACGAGGTGCTTGGCGCCGGAGGCTTTGGCGAGGCGGATGGCGTGGCCGACGAAGTCTTCGAGCACCGACGGGTTGTTCTGGAAGAACTCCCCGGCGAGGAACTTCATCTTCACGCGGCCGACCTGTTCGGTGACCGTTTGGCGAGGGTCGGAGACGACGCCTTCTTGGCAGTCGCGGAAGAGCAGGGTGGCGCCGCGTTCGAAACGGCCGGGGTTGGCCCGGATGTCCTTGCGCGAACGCGCGTAGGCGGCGTTGATCGCGTCCGTCGCGATGGGGCACTTGGCCACGTCGACGACGCGGCGGGACGTGCCGGCGGCGAGGAAGCCGATCGGGAAATCGGCCCGGCGCGGGGTCATGAAGTGCGGGGTGATCTTCGAGCGGTAGCCGTACTGCTTCGGCGAAGGGTGGGTCGGTTCGACCTCGACCGTCAGGCCACCGAGGCGTTCGTAGACTTCCGCGACCTGCTTGCGCTTCCAGACGAGCTGTTCGGCGTAGGCCATGTTCTGGTACTGGCAGCCGCCGCATTCGCCGAAGAGTTC
>DBCN01000160.1:4048-5705 GCA_002293065.1 Opitutia bacterium UBA957 | reverse complement strand
GGCAGGGCGCCTGGCACGAAGACGACCCAGCCGTCGATGCGGCCAAGGCCGTCGCCGAGGTTCGTGATGGTCGCGATGTCGACTTCCACCTCTTGATGATAGGTGAACTTACCCTCGCGGAACTTGGAGGAGTCGGGCTTGCGGCCCTGCGGTGCATCGGTGGCTTCTTCTTCGGACATGTCAGCAAACTCTGTTACCCGCCCGGAAGGTCGAGCCTTAACCCTGCCCTGGGTGGTGGTGAACGGCTTTCCTTGCCCTTTGCTCGAGAATCCTGCTTCATCCCGCCCGTGCCAGACGAGGTCATCCAAAGCCGCCAAAACCCCCGCATCCAAGCGGTCGCCCGTCTGCGCGACCGCCCCGAGCGGGAAGCCCGCGGGCTCTTCATTGCCGAAGGACTCCGTGAACTCAGCCGTGCGCTGGAACGGAAGGTGGCGGTCGCGGAGGTCTATTTCTGCCCGGAGTTGTTCCGGGGAGTCGAGGCGGCCGAGCTGGTCTCGGGCTGCCGCGCCGCCGGCATCGATTGCTGTGAAGTCGGTCGTTCGGCCTTCGAGAAGATCAGCGGACGGGAAGGCCCCGATGGGCTCCTCGGCATCGCTAAGACCTGGGATTGCTCGCTGGAGCGCCTAAAGCTCACCGCAAACCCTTTGCTGCTGGTTGCCGAATCGGTCGAAAAGCCCGGTAATCTCGGTGCTTTATTGCGCACGGCGGATTCGGCCGGTTGCGATGCCCTGATCGTTTGCGACCCCATTACCGACCTTTTTAACCCTAATGTCGTGCGCTCCTCCCAGGGGGCCGTGTTCTCGATCCCAGTGGCGGTTTGCTCCTCGGCCGAAGCCGTCGCTTGGATGCAATCGAAGGGGATCCACTCGCTGGCGACCTCGCCGGCCGCCACGAAGACCTTCTGGGATGTCGATTGCCGCGGTCCGAGCGCCCTGCTGCTCGGTTCGGAGAAGGACGGCCTCAGCGACTTCATGCTCGGTTCGGCGAACGAGAAGATTTCCATCCCGCAGGCGGGTCTATCGGATTCCCTGAACGTGTCGATGGCGGCGGGCATCGTGCTGTTTGAGGCCGTCCGGCAACGCCGCAAGTAAGCATGCGCCGGACTTACCTCTTCGCGGCGGTCCTTTGTGCACTGGTTTCAGCCGCATGCTTCTTGGTCTTTCAGGCGACCCCGGCCACGTTGGATGCCCAAGGCTTCCTGCATGAGCCTTTTGGGCTGCTCCCCGTGGGCTGGTTGTTCGGCTTTGTGGGCGCTCTGCTGCTCCTGCTCGCGATGCTCCGCCGCCAATAAAAAGGCCGGGCGTGGGGCCCGGCCTTGCTTGCAGGACTGACGATCCGCTTAGCCGATGGCCTTGGCGACCAGGTCGTCGAGCTTCTTGCCGTCGACGGCGAAGGCGCGGATGCCTTCGGCGGTCTTTTCCGTGGCCATGGCGTCTTCGTTGTGGTGCCAGCGGAATTCCTTCTCGCCCCACGCCTTGGCGGCCTCGCCTTCGGCCTTGGCGGCGGCTTCGTCGAGGACCTTCGGCACGGCGGCCGCGTCCTTGGAGAGCTCGTCGAGGAGGTTCGGGGCGATGGTCAGGAGGTCGCAACCGCAGAGGGCCTTGATCTGGCCGACGTTACGGAAGGAGGCGCCCATGACTTCGGTCTTGATGCCGTT
>DBCN01000160.1:0-3939 GCA_002293065.1 Opitutia bacterium UBA957 | reverse complement strand
CCCTGGGCCTTCTTGTGCCAGTCGTAGATGCGGCCCACGAACGGGGAGATCAACTGGACCTTGGCGTCGGCGCAGGCGACGGCTTGGGCGAACGAGAAGAGCAGGGTGAGGTTGCAGCGGATGCCTTCCTTTTCGAGCTCCGCGGCGGCCTGGATGCCTTCCCAGGTGGAAGCCATCTTCACGAGGATGCGTTCCTTGGGGATGCCGGCGGCCTTATAGAGTGCGATGAGTTCGCGGGCCTTGGCCACGGTGGCGGCCTTATCGAAGGATAGGCGGGCATCGACTTCGGTGGAGACGCGGCCCGGGACGATCTTGAGGATCTCGGTGCCGAAAGAGATGAGGAGCGCGTCGACGGCGGCCTGGACGCCCTTGCTCTTGTTGTCCTGCGCGGCCTTCACCAGTAGGGCCTGGTATTCCGGCATCTGGACGGCCTTAAGGATGAGGCTGGGGTTGGTCGTGGCGTCCAAAGGCTTGAAAGCCTTCATGGCGGCGAAGTCGCCCGTGTCGGCGACGACCTTGGTGTGCTGGCGGAGTTGCTCGAGTGCGTTCATAAATAAGAGGGCTTCAGCGTGGTCGATGCCCGTTGCGTTGTCCAGCCAGAGAAGCGCCACGTGGGCAGCTCGGTCGGGCATCTCTCGCTTGTTTCCGCGGCCGGACTCCTCCACAGTGCCGGCATGCGCATCAAGGTCAGGCAGGCATTGTCGGCGGAGCAGCCCCTCGTGGGCGTGACGGTTTCCGGCTGGGTCCGGACGCGGCGCGACTCCAAAGGCTTTTCCTTCGTCGAAGTGAACGACGGTTCTTGCTTCAAGAACCTCCAAGCCGTCGTTGACCATGCGCTGCCGGGCGCCGACGACCTTAAGGACGCCCTGACGGGGTCCTCCGTCTCGATCGAGGGTGAACTCGTGCCTTCGCCCGCCAAGGGCCAGAAGTGGGAGCTGAAGGCCACCGCTTTCCGGTTGGTCGGCCGAGCCGACGAGTCCTTTCCGCTGCAGAAGAAGGGACACACCGTGGAGTTCCTGCGGACGATTCCGCACCTGCGTGCCCGGACGAACCGGCTCGGTTCCCTGATGCGCGTGCGCAGCCGCATGGCGATGGCCGTCCACGGCTTTTTCCAGCAGCGCGACTTCGCCTACGTCCACACCCCGATCATCACCGCGAGCGACTGCGAAGGCGCCGGCGAACTTTTCCGCGTCACCACCCTCGATCCCGCGTCACCTCCCAAGGGGCCGGACGGCGCCATTGATTGGTCGGCGGATTTTTTCGCGCGCCAGTCCTACCTCACCGTTTCCGGTCAGTTGGAGGGCGAGACCTTGGCCTGTGCCTTGGGTGACGTGTACACGTTCGGACCGACTTTCCGGGCCGAAAACTCCAACACCAGCCGCCATGCCAGCGAGTTCTGGATGATCGAGCCGGAGATGGCCTTCTGCGACCTCGAGGGCGATATGCGCTGCGCCGAGGAACTCGTTAAACACCTAGTAAAGACGGCCTTGGAAGAATGTTCCGATGAACTCGAATTCTTCAATGCGTACGTCGACAAGGGCCTCCTCGAGCGCCTGCGTTTTGTCGCGGAACGCCCCTTCGCGCGGGTCTCCTACACCGAAGCGGTGGAGATCCTCCTGCGGTGCGGTCGGACGTTCGAGTTTCCCGTCGTCTGGGGCGAGAACCTGCAGTCCGAGCACGAACGCTACCTCACCGAGGTCCATTTCAAGAGTCCGTTGACCGTCTACAACTATCCCAAGGCGGCGAAGCCTTTCTACATGCGACAGAACGATGACGGCAAGACCGTCGCGGCCATGGATCTGCTGGTGCCTGGCGTCGGTGAAATCGTCGGTGGCAGCCAGCGCGAAGAGCGGCTCGACCGTCTGGTGGCGGCCATGCAGGCCCACGGCCTCGACTTGGCGTCCTACGGCTGGTACATCGACACGCGCCGCTTCGGGTCCGTCCCGCACGCGGGCTTCGGACTCGGGTTCGAGCGCCTGTTGATGTTCGTGACCGGGGAAGGCAATATCCGCGATGTCATCGCCTATCCCCGGACCCCGGGCCACGCCTAAGGCCTTTATTTGGCGCCAGCGGGCTTAGCGGGGATGCGGGTGAGGTCGAGGATGGCTCGTCCGGTCACGCAGTTGTGCCGCACCATCTGCAGGTTGCCTTGGCCCGTGGGCGTGCCTTTGGCGGCCGCGTTCTCCGTATAGAGAACCGGGGAAGTCGAGGAGACGAGGCCGACCAGATTGCCGGCCTGATCGATGATCGGACCACCGCTGGAACCACGCGCATAGTCCGCGGTGATCTGCATGAAGATCGCGCCGTTGCGGTCCGCGCCGCCGAGCCGGCAGTAGCGCGTCACGATCCCATCCGTGAAGCAGCCGAAGGAGTTGGCCGGGTGGCTGTAGCAGTAGATGGGCGCGCCCGCCCCCAGGTCATCGCGGACGGGGAGCGCGGTGAGCCCTTTGGCGTCCACCCGCAACAAGGCGACATCGGTCGCCTTGTTGGCGGCCAACACCTCCGTCACCGGGAAGAAACGACCATCGGCGGTCATCACGCCCATGGCTTCCGCTGACTCGCCTGCAACGACGTGATGGTTGGTCGCGATGACCCCGCTGGGATCGACGACGACACCGCTCGCGAGCGTGCAATGCCAGCGCGGGCACTTGTCGCACTTATAGGCGCCGGTGATCAGGACGGAGGCGGCCGCCGCCACGCGGTAGGCCTCTTCCCCGTCGAGCTGCTTGTCGCGTATCGGAGCGCGCAGGCGGACCGCGTCGGTTGAGGTGCGTTTGACTTGGGCCAAGCGAGCTTCCTTCTTGAGCGGCGACTTATTGCCTTCCGCGAGGTTGGTGGTGGCCGTCTCGGCTTGCGTGAAAAGCGCACGATCGTCGGCGGCGGCATCGACCGTTTGACCGGGCGGCGTGAAGGCGGCGCCGAGGAAGCAGAGCAGCGGGGCGAGGAGCATGCCGTGATTAAGCCCGAAGAATAGGGCGCTGACGAGCAAATCGCACCGCGCTTGTGGCGTATCCGTCACGCACATACATGGAGGGGCGGGGTGATCGGCCGGGGCGCCGCCCGGTGCGCCCAGGGAGCGTCGGAGGCGACCCCTACGGGGCCGAGGAGAGGGGAGAAGTCGGGAAGCCCAAGCCCCAGGGAGGACAGAAAGAGGCAACAGAGGAGACTTTCGGGCACCCAAGAGGAACAAGATGATGGTCAAAAAAGTGTAAAATCCACAAATACGCATTGTAAGTCTTTGATTATTAGAGACTTAACATGCGTGATGATTGTGTGAAAAAAGACAAAAATCCGCTTGAATTCCTACACCAAAGTCTTCACTGTCGGAACTCTTCTCCCCCTAGCGGGAGGCTGTTCCTTGGATCGACCGGTGTTTAGCGAGGCCGCTTAAAAAAGTGAGCTGAAACTAAAAAAAGACGTTGACGAAACATTCAGCGCCCTCACCGTCCGCCCTCCCACCTCATCACGAGGTGATCCCTTTCGGTTCTTTGAGAGTTCATTTTGTGCGACAATACGGCCTATCGTATTAGTCAAACCTTACACCTGGTGAACCCGGCGATATTATGTCGCGGGTTCTACCAAAATTAGAAAACGCGATTTTCAATATCTCCGGTGTTCACTAAGGAACTTGAGAAGTAAAAATAGTTCGGATCCCAGGATCCGAACCTTCAAATGCCACCTTCGGGTGGATTTTTGGAGAGTTTGATCCTGGCTCAGAGTGAACGCTGGCGGCGTGGTTAAGACATGCAAGTCGAGCGATAGTAGCAATACTAGAGCGGCAAACGGGTGCGTAACACGTGAGCAATCTGCCCTGAAGTCTGGAATAGCCCTGGGAAACTAGGATTAATACCGGATGGTGAAGAGTCAGGCATCTGATTCTTTCCAAAGCTTGTAACGGCGCTTCAGGAGGAGCTTGCGGCCTATCAGCTAGTTGGCGAG
>DBCN01000015.1:4711-6017 GCA_002293065.1 Opitutia bacterium UBA957 | reverse complement strand
CGACGCTGGTGCTGCAGTTCGAAGTCCTTGAGGGCTTCCTCGCACGACGTCGCGTGCATCCAGCCGAGCAGGCGATTGAGGTTCTTGCCGAAGCGGGAGTGGAGCTCGTTGTACTTCGCCATCCGCGCGAAGGTCGTCTTCACGGATACCCCGGGCGTCGCGCGGATGATGCGGTCGAGCTCGGCGATCTTCGGGTCGGTCAGTTTCTTGGAATCCTTGATCCCCAGGCTGATCCATTCGCGGGTCATCTCGCCGGTCGCGATGACGCACGCCGAGACCACGGGGCCGAAGAGGTCGCCTTTGCCCGATTCATCGAGCCCCGCGTGTTCCTCGAACCAATCGGGGTTCAGTTCCTCCTCGTACCCCAAGGTCGCCTGGCCGGTGACGTCGGGCTCCACGCTGAACTTCACGAATTCCTCCGTCCCGCGGCCGGAGATGACGCACTTACCCGACTTGTAATGGACCACATTCACGTCGGGCCCCTTGAAGGCGAAGGCCGCATGGTCGACGGGAAAGGAGACCCAGCCCTTGCCGACGACGATTTGGCGCAGCTTCTCCGCCTGGCCCGCGTCGAGTTTCAGGGTGTGCATGGCCACCTTCTTGGGCGCATCGTCGGAGTCCTGCTTTGCCTTTCGTGCCATGGGCACCAAGGTTTAGCCGAGTTGGCCCTCGAATCCAGCCCCATCCCATGACGCCCCACGAACAAAAGCTGATTCCGGCCGCCGCGGCGTTCCGGAAGGCCTTGTTGGCGTGGTTTGCCCGTCACCAGCGCCCCTTGCCTTGGCGGACCGAGGTCTCGGCCTACCGGACCGTCGTTTCGGAGCTCATGTGCCAGCAGACGCAGGTGGCGACGGCGCGGCCGTATTTCGAGCGCTGGGTGGGCCGTTGGCCCGACTTCCCGTCCTTGGCGCGGGCCAAGGAAGCCGACGTCCTCGCCGCTTGGGCGGGCCTCGGATATTATACGCGCGCGCGGAACCTCCTCGCCCTCGCGCAGCAGGTGGCGGGTCGTCCGGAGCCGCGCACCGCCGCCGAGTGGCAGGCCTTCAAGGGCGTCGGCCCCTACACCGCCGCCGCGATCGCCAGCATCGCTTTCCGCGAACCCGTGGCGGTCGTCGATGGCAACGTCGTCCGCGTGCTCGCGCGCGTTGGTGGCGTGAAGGAGCAATTCAAGGACACCACCACGGCCGCCAAGTCCTTCACCGCCTTGGCGAACGCGCTCGTCGACCCGAAGCGCCCCGGGGACCACAATCAGGCCATGATGGAGCTCGGTGCGACCGTCTGCCGCAAGGCGGCGCCGGACTGTGCG
>DBCN01000015.1:1053-4649 GCA_002293065.1 Opitutia bacterium UBA957 | reverse complement strand
CGCTTCGAGCCCAAGGCGCGGAAGACGGCGGAAGTGACGCGCGCGTTGGTGCGCCATCGTGGCCGGCTCCTCGTGCGGCGCAATCCGGGCACCGCCCGTCGCTTGGCGGGCATGGCGGAGCTGCCGGAGTTGGCGACCTTGCCCGATGCGGTGGCCGGCCGGCCAGCGTTGGTCCGCCGCCGCACCATCGGCAACGTCACCTATGCGGAGACCCTGCTCGAAGTCGTCGTCACGGCCGCGGCGGTCCGCGCCTGGTCGCGGGACGCCGAGTTGGAGTGGGTCGCCGTCGCGGACCTTGATGACGTGGCCTTGACCGGACCGCACCTGCGTTGGGTCCGCGAGTGGCTCAGTCCAAGCGATCGGCCAGCGCGCGGCAAACCGCTTTGAGCACCGCCACGCGGGCGTGGCGCTTGTCGTCGCCGAGGATCACATGCCACGGCGCGTGGGGCGTATCCGTGCGGGCGATCATGTCCTCCGCGGCGCGCAGGTTGTCGTCCCACTTCTTGCGGTTCCGGTAGTCCTCGGACGTCATCTTATGGCGCTTGTGCGGCGAGTCCTCGCGGGCGTGGAAGCGGCGCATCTGCTCTTCCTTGGAGATGTTGATCCAGACCTTGAGCACGATCATGCCGGTCTCCGCCAGGCGCGCCTCGTAGTCGTTGATCTCGGAGTAAGCCCGGGCCCATTCCGCGTCGGTGGCGAAACCCTCCACGCGCTCGACCATGACGCGGCCGTACCAGGAGCGGTCGAAGATGGCGAGGTGTCCCGGCGTGGGGGTCTTGTTCCAGAAGCGCCAGAGGTAGTGGCGGGCTTTCTCTTCGGGCGTCGGCGCGGGCGTCGGGTGGACCTGATAGTGCGCCGCGTCGATCATGCCGCAGAGCCGGCGGATGGCGCCGCCCTTGCCGGCGGCGTCGGGGCCCTCGAGGGCGACCACGGTGCTGAGGCCCTTGGCGGCGGCGAGGCGGGTGAGCCGACCAAGACGCGCCTGCAGCTTGGCGATTTGCGCCGAGTAGTCTTTGCGGTCCAGCGTAGGGTGGGCGGCGACGCTTTCGAGCAGGCCGCGCGGGCGCCCGCTGGGCTTCTTGTGTTTGACCGCCGCGCGGCGCCGGGAGGCCAAGCCCAGTTGATGGACGATTGCCAGGCCCGCATGGAGGTCGCGGGACTTGGTTTCGCCGCCGAGGATGACCTTCCAGGGAAGGTTGCGGCCGGCGGCCGTCGTCCGGAGGGTGCGGGCGAGCGCGTGGCCGCGACTTTTGGTGAGCAACCAGTCCCCTTCGCCGACCACCCAGTCTTGGGCGTCGGTGTCATCGACCTCGCGGAGGCGTTTGCGGAGGGATTTTTCGGGCGTCTCGATCCAGACCTTCACCACGGAGTTGCCGTCGGCGGCGAGCATCTCTTCGAATTGCTT
This sequence comes from Opitutia bacterium UBA957, assembly GCA_002293065.1. Lineage (GTDB taxonomy): Bacteria > Verrucomicrobiota > Verrucomicrobiia > Opitutales > UBA953 > UBA953. Next base: position 3,244 of record DBCN01000015.1, on the reverse strand, counting down.
GAGCGACCGTCCCCGCTGCCGAAGTTTTTCGCCGGTGAGTTCATCCTTGGCGGCGGCTTGCGCCGTGCGCGTCACCCAATCCCCGACGACGACGGTGATGTTCCCTTTGGCCGGCATCATCTGCCAGTAAGGCCAGAGGAAGGGGCGCCCGCGCAGTTCGGCCGAAGCCGCGTCGGGCGCGCAGATGCGGACGCGGCGCGAGTCGAACCATTCCGTCAGCTGGTTGGCGAGTTCCGAGGCCCCGAGGCGGTCGTTGCCGCCGAGCAGGATGACCGCGCCTCGGCCCGTGGTCGCGAGCCGGCGTTGGGCGGCGAGGAGGCGGAGGTGGAGCGCGGAGCGGGCGCGTTCAAGGGCGGAGCGGGAGACCATCGGGGGGAAGGCGTTACCTTACCCCCTTCGGACCGGAAGGGAAGCGAGGACTCCGTGACGGCTCGGTGACGGCTTAACCCAGAAGATCGCCGATGTCCGCCACGTAGACTTGGCGGCCACCCGCATGGGCGGAATCAAAGCAGAATTGCCGACCGCTCCGGCTGGCCGCAGGGTGCGTATCGCAGCGCCATTCACCGGCGTAGGCCGGGGGTGCCGGGAAGGCGCCGACCTCAACCTTGCGGTCGGTCGGGATGTGGTAGACGTACGGGCGTTGCAGGCGGTCCTTGCCTTGCGGATAGGTGTCATTGAGCACCCAAGCGTTATCCGTGTGCGGCAGATACGTGTTGTGGCCGTTCGCGGGCATCGCGTTTTTTCCGATGACGGTGACTTCGTCCGAGAGGTCCTTGAACAAGTAGAAGCGTTCGCCGTGCGAGGGATGCCATGCGAAGGCGAAGACGTGTTGCGGGTCGCGCCAGACGAAATGCGAGGTCCCGCCGTTGGGGTCGAGCACGTGGACGCGGCCGCCATCGACCCCGATCGTCAGCGCACGGGTGCGGAACGCGGCCTTGTCGCCGGGGTTGCGCCAGCGGTGCAGGAAGAAGAGGCGCGTGCCGTCCGTGTTGCAGAGGAGGTGGTTGAACCAATGCACCGCCCCGGGCCGGAAGGCGCTGGCGGCGGGGCCGGTGAACGGCAACTGGGCCGCCTCGGCCACGGAGAAGAGCAGACGCCGTTGGCCCGTCGCCAGGTCCATCCGCCAGATGCCGGTGTCGGCGGGCGTCTTCGCCAGTTTCCAGATGTCGCGGTCCGCGCCCGTCGCGTAGCCGTAGCCCGGGCGGGTCACATCGAGGCGGGCGAAGTCGGGCGCGAAGGCGGTCCGGCCATCGGGGCTGAACGTGTAGGACGGATGCGGCAGCGTGCGCGCGCGGCCGGATTTCACGTCGAGCAGGCGCGTGATGAAGCGGCCCTCCACGCGGTCGTTCCAGGCGACTTCGCTGGTCGAGCCAGGCACCCATTGCAGCATGCACCCTTGTTGCCAATTCCAGGCGCGGGAGCCGCCGAGGTCGATCCAGCGGTCGCCGTCGTGCGTGTCGACCATCCCGACGCGGATCGCGTCGGCGACCGTCGGGGAGCGGCCCTCGAAGTCGACTTCGTTGGCGAGCACGAAGCGGTCGTCGGGCGAATAGAGTAGTTTGTCGTAGTAGCCGCGCCAGTGGAACTTGGGTCCGCGCGTGATGGCGCGGATGGATGGGCCCGCGTTCGCCGGCGTGCGACAGCCGGCGAGGAGGGAGGTGCCGAGGAGGCCGACGCCGCAGGTCAAGAAGCCGCGACGATCCATGGCTCAGCGCTCTTCCGGCTGGTCGGCCTTGGGCAGGACGCCCTTGCGGAGCGAGTCGAGGGTCTTCTGCGTCTCGGCGCGCATCTCGGCGTCGGCGCTCTTGGCCACGGCCTTCTGCTGCAGCTGGACCGCTTCCTCGCGCTTGCCTTGGAGCCAGCGGACGCGGGCGAGCGTATCGAGCTTGTCGGCCTCTTCGCCCTTCGTGAGTTCGACCGCCCGGGCGGCGCACAGATCGGCGAGCTTCAGGTTGAGGTGCTTCTCGTATTGCGGGTTGGTCACGAGGTCCCAGGCCAGCTCATTGAGGGATTCGGCGTCGTCGGCTTCGGCCTCGGCCACCTTCTCGAGCATCTTGTAGAGTTTGGAGGGGTCGCCCTTGGCCAGCGCGATGGTCGCGCCGACGGAGTCGATCAGGTCCTGGCGTTCCTCGGGCGGCAGGACGGAAGCGGCGTCGGGCAACGCGGCCTCGGCGGCCTTCCAATCCTTGCG
>DBCN01000015.1:0-949 GCA_002293065.1 Opitutia bacterium UBA957 | reverse complement strand
CGCTCTTCTTCGGGTCGAACGTCCCCGTCAAGATATCGCCCAGCATCTCCTCGTTCATCTCCATCGGGTGGCCGGCCCAGACCAGTTTGCCCTCGCTGACGACGAAGGCGTGGGGGATGCCGTTCACGCGCGCGGCCTCGAGCCAATCCTTGATGAAGACGTCGCCGCCGATCGCGACGGCGTAAGCCATCTTCTCCCCTTGCTGTTTGACGAAAGCCTTCACCTTGTCGGCGGACGCGGCATCCTTCTCGCCGTCCCAGACGTTGACGCCCGTGAAGACGACGCCCTTCGGGCCCAGCTTCTTGTGGAGTTCATTGAGGTGCGGAATCGCGCCGATGCAGGGACCGCACCAGGTGGCCCAGCACTCGAAGACGTAGACCTTGCCTTTCTCGAAATCCTTCACGGCCTCGCCTTGGAGCTGCGTCGCCGGGCGGGTCGCCGGGACTTCGTCGCCCACCTTGAGGCCGGCGGCGGAAAGGGTGGCGGTCAGCAGGAGCAGCAGGAAAGCGCGCATGATGGGATCATCCTTGCCGATCCGCCCGACCGCTCAACCCGGAAAAGCCCGGTTCGGGCGATTCCATCAACAAAAAGCCCCCTGCTCGCGGGGAGAGGGGGCGGGTGCCACCGGCCGGGAGGCGCGGCTTAGGCGGACTTGGCGTTGAACTTGTTGCGGATGGCCTCGACCACCGCCGGGTCGGCCAGCGTGGCGATGTTGCCGAGCTCGCGGCCTTCGGAGACATCGCGCAGGAGGCGACGCATGATCTTGCCGGAGCGGGTCTTGGGGAGGTCGGGCACGAAGACGATGCGTTCGGGGCGGGCGAACTTGCCGATCTTGGCGTCGACCATGCCGTTCAGCGTCTTGGCCAGTTCGGCTTCGTTGACGTTCTTGGCGGCGGCCGTCTTGAGGATGACGAACGCCATGAGCCCCTGGCCCTTGAGGTCGTGCTTC
>DBCN01000049.1:20949-21214 GCA_002293065.1 Opitutia bacterium UBA957 | reverse complement strand
CCGGGGTCTGGCAAATCAGGTCGATGGCGAAAGACCCGGCATGGCGGAGTACCGGATCCTTATCGGCGTTTTCGCGGAGCATGGTCAGGACTTCAGGCAGGTGCTTGTCGGCCGCGAGCCGGCCTGCGGCGATGGCGGCGAACGAACGCACGCGGAGCGATGGATCGAGAATGAGCTTACCGAGCGGGAGGTCGTTGCCCTTCAGCGGGCTTTCCTGGAGGACGCGGATGGCTTGGGCGCGGACTTCGGCGTCGGCATGGCTCAG
>DBCN01000049.1:20684-20923 GCA_002293065.1 Opitutia bacterium UBA957 | reverse complement strand
AAGGGCACGAGGCGCTGGGCGGCGGCGACGCGGTCAGCCAAGGGCGCGACTGGCGTGGATTTGCCGTTGAAGGCTTCGCTGGGCGAAATCGCCGCACCACGACGAGCGAGGATGCCCAGGCCCCAAATGCCGTGGACGCGCTCCAGGGGATTGGCGGACTTCGTAGCGGCTTCAAAGCGGTCCGCGGCGTCGGGACGGCGGGTCAGTTCGATCTGGGCGCGGAGGCGGATGCGCTGGTC
>DBCN01000049.1:17323-20540 GCA_002293065.1 Opitutia bacterium UBA957 | reverse complement strand
GTGGGATTCCCAACCGGTGATGAAGTCGGACACCACGAGGCGACCCTTCCAGTCGTACTCGATGTCGGTCGCCGCGACGCCCCAGAGCAGCTGGTGGGAACTGGTCATCTTCATGCCGGCGCCCGCAGGCTCGACCTTGAAGGACCAAATACCGGAGGCGCCCGCGGAACCACGGTAATCGCAGATATGGAAGTGCTTGGCCTCGGCTTCGAGGTAGCCGGCACCCGGGTGGTAGGTTAGGCCAGAGGGACCCGAGCTCAGGTAAGCGGTCGGCGGGATGATGAAGGCCGGCTGCACGGGGTTCTGCAACTCCCAGACCTTTTCCGTCATCCAGCGGGACGGCGGACGCTGCTCGAGGCCGATCTCGCGGTGGAAGGTGTGCATCGCCTGATGCTCCATTTCCCAGCCGGAGTCCGCGCCTTCGACGACATAGACGACACGGGCTTGGTCGCCTTGGTCGGAGTTGTTGTCGACGGAGATGCCGTTGCCGAAATCGTCGAAGGCGATCTCCTTCGGGTTCCGCAGGCCGAAGTGCACGACTTCGAAATTGGATCCATCCGGCTCAAAGCGGAAAACGGCACCGCGATTACGCGAGTCGTATTTCTTACCTTCCTTCGTGACGATATTGAAACCACGGTCGCCGATGGTACCCCACACGCGGCCGTCGTAGCCGATGGCAAAGCCGTTCATATCGTGGCCCGAAAGGGAGATCCGCACCCCAAAGCCATCCTGCAGGACCTTGCGCTGGCCTTCCGTACCGTCCTGCTTCGGGTCCTGCAGCATCCAGATGCGCGGGATACAGGCGAAGTAGACATTATCGTCCCACGCCATCACCCCGGCACCCGTGCCGTCGAGCACGTCGTTAAACTGGTCATCGAACATCTTCGACTTGGCGAAGACGCCGTCACCCTGCTCGTCGGTGAGGAAGCGGATCTTCTCCGACTTCGCGGTCATCCATTCGAGGGATTTCTTGCCCGCCCATTTCTGGTGGAGCGCCAAGCGATCGGCCGTGGTCTTGGCCGCCAGGTCGTCGTGATACCAGAAGAGATTGTTGCGGTCGTCCTCGACGCCAAAGCGGAAGCGATGCGTCTCCGCGACGTACAGGCTGCCGTCGTTGGCGAAAGCGATCGCCGTCGGCGAGGTCACGCCGGTTTCCTTGTGGCCGGCGGTGACCTTGAAGGTCACGCCGGGCACGACGGCGGCGCTGCCCTCGCCCGCCACGCGAACGAGATTGTTGGCGGCCTTGGGCTTGGGACGGCCCCCCGTAGAGAACTTCGGCTTGTTGTCGGTGGAGAACAGGAAGTGGTCGGCGGAGATGAAGCCCCAAGCACCCACTTCGGCGTCAACCATGCGGATGACCCCTTTCTTCCCCTTGAACTCGGCGATGTCCCAGATGACTTCCGCCAGCGTCAGGCCATTCTTGCCGACGGCCTCGCGGACGACCTTGCCGTTGATGAGCAGTTGCACGGCGGTCTTGCCGGGATGATTACCGCCCGCGACCAGGAACCCGAGGAATGGGTGCGTGAGCAGGATGTCAGGCGAAGTGAGGGTGCCGGTCGCGGCATCGCCGCCGTGACCGGAGGTGACCAAGGCGTTGCCGCCATAGTTGCGGAATTCGCCATTCACGCCATCGACCTTGCCCGCCACCGGCGCCAGGCCGAAGGCCGTGCCAGTGGTCTGCCAGCTATCGAAGCCGTCCCCTTCGAAGGCTTGGATGACCTTGACGTCGGCCTGCAAGGCAGCGGCGCCGACCAAAAGGGATGCGAGAAGAAACGATGGGGACCTCATGGAGATAACGGGGAGTCACTCCAGAAAAAGGGTTGTTCCCCCGAGGTCGAGGATGGCTTCAAAAAACTTGCCCGCCGGGCTCCAAAATCAGCGAATTCCCGAAAGGACTTGGAATTTACCCCCGAAATGGGCCGGATGCGTCAAGGCCCGCAAGCGGCCCGTCGCCTCGCTGTCTCCCGTGGTCATGATGCGTTCCATCGCCGCACCGGCGTGCTTCACGAAAAAGGCCTCCTGCCGTTCCAGGCGAACCGAGCGGAAGCCGTGGGTCACCAAGATCGGCTCCAGTCGGTCCCAGAGGACGTGGCAGGTCAAGTCCTGCGACCCAAGGTCCTCAAGGATCGCGCCCGAGAGTTGATGGCTGCGGTAAGCCCGGGCCGTGCCGGCCGGCGAACCCTCGAGGCACTGGGCGAGGGTCTTGCCGTAATCCAAGAGGATCACCGCGCCGCGCCAACCACCGCCGAGTAAGCGCTCCAGCAAAGTTTCCGCCGCCAACGGCACGTCGAGCAACCACCCCTCGGAAGCCAAAGGCAACGACGCCGCAAAGGCAGCCGCGGCGGGACTCGAGAAATCCGCCAAGGGCTCCACCGTGAGCGCGGCTCCATCCACGCGGACGCCGAGTTCGCGCCACGCGCCGCCTTGCACGATGAAGCGATGGAAGGGCTGCGCATCGAGGAGTTCGTTGGCGATGAGCACCGTCGACGCCGGCAACGCGGGCGAATCACCGACGCGGAAGGTCCGGACTTCAGCGAAGTCGCGGGCCACACCGGCGAAATGGGCCTGCCCGGGCTCGGCCCCGACCTCCACAAGCGTGTGTGTCGCGAGATCCCCGACCAAGGTCCGCGCCGCCGCCGCGATCAATTCGCCGAACATCGGGCCCAGCGCCGCCGCGGTGGTGAAGTCCGTGCCGGCGGCCTTGCCGACGCGCGGGCGGTCGCTGACATAATAGCCCAGCCCGGGCGCATACAGCGCCGCCTCCACCAAGCGAACGAACGGCACGACCCCACCGCGGGCTTCGCGGCGAAGCACGTCCACGATCGCGGCATGGCGGGCCAGGGCGTCCATGTCCCCAGCGTGGAAGGCTCTTTTCCTGAGCGCCAGACGAAACGAGGTTGAGCCAACCCCGGAAATGGCCTGACTCCAACCCGATGATCCTCGCGATCGAGAGTTCCTGCGACGAATCCGCGCTCGCCTTGTTCGAGCCGGCCGCGGGCCTGCGCCGGGAAGTCATCAGCTCGCAGGCCGAAGCCCACGTCCGCTTCGGCGGGGTCGTGCCCGAGCTCGCCAGCCGGATGCACCTGTCGGCCTTGCCCTTGCTGCTCGCGGATTACCGGAGCGAACTCGCCGCCGTGTCGACGATCGCCGTGACGCGCGGGCCGGGCCTCCTGCCCTGCCTTTCCATGGGCGTCAGCCTGGCGCGCGCCTTGGCCCT
>DBCN01000049.1:15608-17220 GCA_002293065.1 Opitutia bacterium UBA957 | reverse complement strand
CGCCCGGGCCGCCCTGCTCCCGCACCTCGGCATCATCATCTCCGGCGGCAACACCTTGCTCGTGCGACTCGACACCGACCTCAAGGTCACCGTCGTCGCCCGCACGGTCGACGATGCGGCCGGCGAAGCCTTCGACAAGGGAGCAAAACTCCTGGGACTTCCCTACCCGGGCGGCGCCCTCATCGAACAACACGCTACCCGTGGCGACGTGCGCAAGTATGTCTTCCCGCGCGGCATCCCCGAGAAGGCGGATCTCCGCATGAGTTTCTCCGGCCTGAAGACCGCCCTGCGTTACCAGCTCGAAAAGATGTCCGACGCGGAACTCGCCGCCGACCTGCCCGACCTCTGCGCCGGCTACCAACACGCCATCATCGAACAGCTGGTCGCCAAGGCCGGGGCCGCGCTCGACCGCGGGGTTTACAGGTCCGTTGGCCTCTCCGGGGGCGTGGCCAATAACCGGACGCTCCGGCAACGGCTGACGAACGTCGCGCTGCAACGCGGCCTGCCGATGCTGATCGCCGAGCCGAAACATTGCGGGGATAACGCCGGCATGATCGCCTTCGCCGCTTGGGCCGACCGCGACTTGCCGACCGGGACCGCGGCAGCGCCCGCGCCATCGTTGACGGTGGAAGAAACCTAAGCCGAAGGGCTCAACCTTGCTTCACGAGTTCCGTGAAGGCCTTGAAGTGGGGCGCCTGCGCATCGCGGACCATCGCGTAGAAGACCGTTTCGACCGGCAGGATCGTCACGCCGTGCTGACGCAGCATCGAGAAACAGGTTTCCTGATCGACCGGACGACGGGCCGTGATGGCGTCGGCCAACAACGTCACGCCCATCTCCAAACGGAGCGCATCGACCGCGGTTTGGTACACGCAGACCGGCCCTTCCAATCCACAGATGAGCAGATTGTTGATGCCCCGATCGGACAAGGCCGCCCCGAGCTCGGGCCCCGCCAACGCGGAGAAGGCCGACTTGCCGACGACCACCGCGGACTCGCCCGCCGCCTGCCGGAGGTCGGGGTGCGTCCCACCCAGTTTGGCGGGCACCTGTTCGGTGAAGAACACCGGGATGCCGAGCAACTTGGCCGCCCCCACCGCCAAGGCGCACCGGCGCAAGAACGCCTCCGCGTCGGGCATCGCCTTGAGGAAGGTCGGCTGCACATCGACGACGAGCAGGGCCAAGTGCGGGACGGGGCTTTCGGACATGGGGAACACCTTGGCCAAGGATGCCTGCGAGTCAGCCGTAAACCCACGCTTCCGTCTTTCCCCGGCGGGATGGACCCGTAAGGTAGGGCCATGAACCCGGCCCACTTGCTGCTGCTCGGCGCCAAAAACTCCGTCAGCGCCATCCACCGCCAGAACGGCAGCATCGTTTGGACGACGCAGCTCAAAGGTTCGGGCTTAGGCGTCTCATTCGTCACGCTGCACGTCGACGGGCTGCAGGTCTTCGCCCATGCCGGCGGCGAACTCTACTGCCTCGAACTTTCCACCGGGCGCCTCCTCTGGCATAACCCCTTAAAAGGCCTCGGCTATGGCATCGCCTCGCTGACCACCCCGGGCGCACCGGCGAACCTCACGGCCGCCCAAGCCCAAATCATCGCCGCCCAGCAGGC
>DBCN01000049.1:925-15511 GCA_002293065.1 Opitutia bacterium UBA957 | reverse complement strand
CGGCATGGATTGGCAGGTTAAACCTATTGCTCGCACCTGTGCCGCCTCCGGCCAGGAACTTCATGTCGGCGACAGCGTCGTGTGCGTGGTCTACAAGCCTCTCGGCGGCAACATCGAGCGGGCTGACGTCCTCAAGGACCACGCCAGCAACTACACCCCGAACGGTCTCCTGCTCGGTCGCTGGACCCGCGAGGTCAAGGAACGCAATGAGGAGGAACAAGCCCACCGCGCCCAGTTGCTCGCCTCGCGCGAGGAGTTCTTCCTGTCGCTCTACGACGACGCCGCGGACCCCAGCGGAGACAAGGCCGTGCTCAAGCACATCCTCGCCATGCTCCTCGAACGCAAGCGCATCATCCGCGCCATGGGTCCGGCGGACAAGGGCCTGATCCCCTATCAACACGCTTCCTCCAAGCAGACCTTCCTCGTCCCCGCCTTGGACCTCCAACCGAGCCACCTCCTGCAGGTCGGCACGGCCTTGGAAATGCTCGTCGGCTAATTTTATGTCATTCCTCCGTCCCGCTGGCCTCCTGCTGGCCGTCCTCACCCTCGTGGGTTGCGCCACCGAAAAGGTCACGCACATCGCCTCCATCTACATCGAGGCCCCGGCCTCGACGACCTTGACGATGCGCAAGAACGTCAAGCTGCCCGTCAGCGGCATCTCCATTCCGATCATGACGAAGGAGCTCACCCTCGCGGAGGACCTCCTGAGCACGACCGTGGTCGAAGCCGGCCCCAGCGACTTGCGGCAAGTGTACCTGCTCGTCCATGTGAATACCTCCGCGGCCCGCAACATCATGGATATCTCCCGCCAAGCACGCGGCAAGAACCTCGTCCTCGTGGTGAACGACACCGCCGTGGGCATCCTGCCCATCGAACAGCAGATCAACGACGGCAAGCTCATGTTCGCCGTCGAGCAAAAGGGCATGACCAGCCGCGAAGCGGCCCTCTTCCTGAGCGACAAGCTGAACGCCTCCACGCTCATCATCCGCAAGGAACTCGAGCAAAAGTGAGTCGCGGTCTCCGTACGCTCCTCTGCCTGTTCCTGATGGGCCCGCTCGGGGCCACCGAAATCGTCTGGCCCACTTCGATGGATCGGACGTCGCTCCGTTCCTTCGAGGACTACGCCCAACCCACGGTTTCCGGCAAGCCCGAGTCGGCGCTTTTCGGCATGGTCCGCGACGACCAACAGCGCTTCCACGAAGGCGTCGATATCCGCCCCAGCGCCCGCGGCCCGAACGGCGAACCGCTCGACCGCGTCTTCTCCGCGATGAAAGGGACCGTCGCCTACATCAACCAAGAACTCAACGGCCCGTACGGCAAATACGTCATCCTTTATCACCCCGAAGCCGAACTGCCCGTCTACACGCTCTACGCCCATCTCGCATCCATCGAGAAAACGCTGAAGGTCGGCGACAAGCTGCCCAAGGGCACGGCGTTCGCGACGATGGGCCACACGTCCACCAGCCCGAACGCCATCCCGAAGGAGCGCTCCCACCTGCATTTCGAGATCGGCGTGATGCTCTCCGCGAATTTCGGCAATTGGTACAACGCCCAACCCGACCACCGCGGCACCCCGAACCAACATGGAATCTGGAACGGCCAGAACCTCGCCGGCTTCGACCCGGTGCCCGTCCTCGCCCGCTCGTCGGTCAACCTCCTCGACACGGTCCGGCAATTGCCCACGGCCCTCGCCGTGACCATGCGCACCAAGCGCCCGCCCGACTTCGTCCAACGCTACCCCGGCCTGCTCGCGCCCGGCAGCGACCCGGCCAAGGCCGCCGGTTGGTACGTGGAGTTCACTTGGCATGGCCTGCCCAAACGCTGGACGGCTCTCCCGCCCGAGAGCAAGCAGCTCCCGAAAGGCGTCTGGAGCTACGTGGCCCTCGACCACAAATTTCGGCCGCAACTGGTCCAGCGTAAGATGATCACCGCCGACGCCAAGATGCCCAGCGAAACGCTGATCCGCAACGTGGACATCTTGCTGACGGGGACGCGCTGATCAGTTGTTCCCTGGGTTTTCGGGCGAATCGAGCACGAGTCGGAGGTCCGGCCGATGCCGCGCCAGCAAGCCCTTCCAATAGGCCTGCTCGGTGAGTTGCGCGGTGGCGCGTTCAAACGGGCACACCACCCAGGCATTCAGGCGGAGTTCACGCTCCAGTTGACCCGGCGACCACCCCGCATAGCCCACATAGGCAAATAGGCGGTACTCGCCCCGCTCCGCCAAGACTTCGGCCTCTTCGCGGCTGATGCCGAAGCGGATCGCCGCCGGCCCGCGCGCGGCGAATTTCCACCCACCCAAGGCGAGGCGATCGGCGGAGCAGGGTCCACCGACGTGGATCGGCACGCCCGTGAGCGGCCCCGCGCAGAACTCCGCCTGCACTTGACCGAGGTATTGGCCCATCGGCCGATTCAAGATCACGCCCATGGCGCCATCTTTCGCGGTGTGCGTATGGATCAGGACAACGGTCTCGCAGAAGTTTTCGTCGCGCTGCAAGGGGTGCGAGACCAGCACGCGTCCCGCGATCGACTGGAACTTGCCGGCCATCAGCCCACCAACTTCGTGACGGCGACCCCCGCCTGCGCGAACAACTCCGCGACGAGCGGGTCATTCTTGTAGTCGTGCCGGTAACGCACCTCGGTGATGCCGGCGGCGGCCAGGATCTTGGCGCAGTTCACGCACGGGAAATGGGTGACGTAGCAGACCGTGCCCTGCAGCGAGACGCCACGCTTGGCGGCATCCGCCACGGCGTTCTGCTCGGCATGCACGGTAGCCTGCTCGTGGCCGTCGCGAATCTTGGAGTCGTGCGGCGTGCCCGGCAGGAATCCATTGTAGCCCGCGGCGACGAGTCGATTGGGATGCTTGCCGGTGGAGACGACGACGCAACCGACGTGCAGGCGCTCGCAACTGGAGCGCGAGCTGACCAAGACGGCGGTGGCCATGAAATACTCGTCCCACGATGGGCGGGCGCCCGCGTTGACGAGGGCCTCAAGCTGGCTGGCGAGTGACTCGGGGGCTTTCATCGCAGGAAGGAGATTCCCGCAGGAGTCAGGCCAAGGCAAGAGGCAGTTACGCACAGGGCACCGGCCACCAGCAACAGCCCCGCCGCTTGGCCAAGGAAAGGCACGAAATCCGCCGGCCCCGCGGCTTTACGGAAGCCGACATGCTGCCAGACCGCCCACGGCAAGACCAGCAACGGCAGCCAACCGAAGACGAGCGCCAGGCAGCCCAAGCCACCGAATAAATTGACCGCATGCAAACCACGCGCAAAGCCCCGACCGAAGCGGACCACGGTCGTGCGCTTCCCGGCTACCTGGTCGGTTTCGTAATCGCGGGCGTTGTTCGCGACGAGGATGTTGTCCGCCAGTAGGCCCAGCCCCAAACCCGCGACTAGGGCCGGCATCCAAGGCATGGGAGAAAAACAGCCGCAGTCGGGAGCCGCGACCAACCAAGCCGCCCAAGTGGTCAACGCCGTCGCTTGGACGCCGAAGCAAGCGACGACGAACACGTCCCCGAGTCCATTATAAGCCAGCGGGTAAGGCCCCAAGGTGTACCCCAAGGCGCAGGCGATCGCGAGCACGCCCGCCAACGCCAACCAAGGAGATATAAGGCCGACGGGGCTGCCGACGACCAGCGCCAGGAGACAGGCGATCCAGATGCCGCGCTTCATCTGCGCCGGCGTGATGTCACCGTTGGCGACGGCCCGACGGGGCCCGACCCGCGCGGAGGTGTCGGCCCCGCGCAAGGTATCCCCGAGGTCATTGGCGAAATTACAGGCGACCTGCACGCAGAGGGCGAAGGCCAGGCAGAATCCCAACACGAGACCTAGGTTGAGACCGTTGACCTGCTCGCCGTAGGCCCAGACCACCGCGCCTCCGACCGCGACGGGCACGGCCGCCGCGACCAAAGTCTTCGGCCGACAAGCGTCGATCCATGTGCGCAGGGCCGTCATGAAGTGCCAACAATGCCTAACGGGAGAGGTCCGAAAACAAAAAAGCCCCGGTGGCCCGGGGCTTTTCGCAGAAACCGAAGTCGCTTACTTGGACTTCAGTTCGGTCACCGTGCCGACCGAGACGGCGTCCTGCCAGTTGGCGGACATCGTACCAGCGGACTTCTTGGAGACGAACTTGGTGTCGTCCGAAGCGGTGTCTTGGAACCAGGTGACGTGCGAGTCACCGAAGGCGATGTGGCCGCCTTCAGCACCCCAGACGCCCGTAGTGTTGTCCCACTTACCGGCGGTGGTCAGACCGCGCGACCAGAAGAGAGGGATCTTTTCGTCGATGTTGCGAGGGGTCGGGACGAAGGTGGTCCAGGAGTGGTAACCGTACTGGACGGAGCCGGTGGCGAAGTTCGGGTCAACCGTCTGGCTACCGGTGGCGCCGATGAGGACCTGCTTCGGGAAGGAAGCGGATTCATTGAGCTGGTCGGCTTCGACGTACCAGAGTTCAGCGGCGTTGAGGTTGGCGTTGTAGGAGAGCACGGCACCGAAATCGGCGACCGAGTTGGCCTGGGTCGGAGCGGTGAGGCTCCAAGCACCCTGCTTGACGAACTTGTTGCCGGTGGAAGCGAAGGCGATGTAGGCCTGAGCGATATTACGCACCTTGGTCTGGGCGGTGGACTGCTTGGCGCGCTTCATGACGCCCTGAACGCCAGGGAAAAGGACGGCGGCTAGGATGCCGATGATCGCGATAACGGTCAGCAGCTCAATGAGCGTGAAGCCTTTACGGTTACGGGTAGGGGTATTCATGGGGTGATTGGGGTAGGCTATTAAGGATAGGTGGGTTAAAAGGGAATGAAAGCGAAAAAGAAGGGAACAAACTCAATAGGGCAAGGGGAAACGAGCACACAAGGCCGAGGCAATCGCCTTACCTTCCTCGATTTTGGCGGGATTTGAGGGGTCCGAAAGCACCACGGCGATGGCCTTGGCGATTTCCTTCATCTCGGCTTCCTTCATGCCACGGGAGGTGACGGCAGGCGTGCCAACACGGATACCGCTGGCCTGGAAGGGGCTGCGGGTCTCATCAGGCACGGTGTTCTTGTTCGTGGTGATGTGCGCCGCATCGAGTGCCAACTGGGCATCCTTACCGGATACATTCGGGTGACTCTTACGCAAGTCAATGAGGCTCAAGTGGTTATCGGTACCACCGCTGATCAGGCCGAAGCCAAGCGCCACGAGGGCGTCGGCGAGGGCCTTGGAATTGGCCACCACTTGGCGAGCGTAGTCCTTAAAGTCCTGGCTAGCACACTGCGCGAAGCAGACGGCCTTGGCGGCGATGACGTGCTCCAGCGGGCCGCCTTGGGCACCTGGGAAGACAGCCGAGTCGACCGCCTTCGCATGCTCGGCCTTGCAAAGGATGAGGCCGCCGCGCGGTCCACGAAGGGTCTTGTGCGTGGTGGTGGTGACGAAGTCGGCATACGGCACGGGCGAAGGATGCACGCCCGCCGCGACGAGGCCAGCGATGTGCGCGATGTCCGCGAGGAGCAGCGCGCCGTTTTCCTTGGCGATCTGACCGAAGCGCGCGAAGTCGATTTCGCGGGCGTAAGCAGAAGCACCGACGGTGATCATCTTCGGCTTTTCGCGCGCCGCCATCTCGGCGACTTCGTCGTAGTTGATGCGGCCATCGGCGCCGACGCCGTAATGGACGGCGGTATAAAGCTTACCCGAGAAGTTGGCGGAGTTGCCGTGCGTGAGGTGCCCGCCGTGCGACAGGTTCATCGTCAGGATCTTATCACCGGGCTTGATGCTGGCGAAGTAAACGGCGGCGTTGGCTTGGCTGCCCGAGTGCGGCTGGACGTTCGCATGGTCGGCACCGAAGAGGGCCTTGGCGCGATCAATCGCCAATTGCTCGATCTTATCGACCTGTTCGCAACCGCCGTACCAGCGCTTGCCGGGGTAGCCTTCGGCATACTTGTTGGTCAGGACGCTGCCCTGCGCTTCCATGATCGCCGGCAACGTGAAGTTCTCGGAAGCAATCAGTTCGATGTGCGTCTGCTGGCGCTTGAGCTCGGCCTTGATGAGGGCATCGATTTCCGGGTCGAGCTGGGCGAGAGGAGTGCGGCTGATGGCAGTCATGGGAATAGGGAGATAGGTGAAAGAAGGGGAGGCAAGCGTGACAACGGAAAAGGCAGGCAATTATCCACAGGCCTCCATCTTGGCGACGCGACGGTCATGGCGACCGCCCTCGAACTGGGCCGCCAAGAAGGCCTCGGCACAAGCGACCGCCAAGGGGAGATCGACATATTTCGCCCCGAAACAAAGGACGTTTGCGTCATTGTGGCGCCGGCTCAGCTCGGCGGCGTCGGCGCTCTGGACCAGGGCGGCCCGGATACCGGGGACTTTGTTCGCGGCGATGGAGATGCCGATGCCCGTCGTGCAGACCAGGAAACCGAAACGCGCGCGACCCGAGGTCACGTCGGCCCCCACGGCATGCGCGTAGTCGGGATAATCACAGGAGGCCTCGGTCTCGGTCCCGCGATCGAGGATGGTGTAGCCTTTGGCGCGCAAGGCGGCCATGAGGTCCCGGCGCAAGGCCAAGCCGCCGTGGTCGCTGCCGAAGGAAAGGGTCAAGGGAATGGTCATGGTCGGATAAAGTGGTGTTTGAGGTAGGCCAACAGCGCCGGGATGGCTTCCACCATCGAGTCCCGACATTCTTCGTAGTCGCGGTAACCGCCGCCAAAGGGATCGGGGATATTACGGTCCGCGCCTTCGGGAAGAACGTCGCGGAGGAGCAGGACGTGCTCAGGCAAAACATCGAAGCGCTGGCGGAGGGCGGCCAGGTGCGACTCCGTCATCCCGAAGACGACGAGGCTGCGATCCAGATCCGCCTGCGTGAGCAAACGGCTCCGATGGCTTTTGAGGTCCTGGCCGATGCGTTGCATGGTCTTGACCGAATTAGGCGAAGCGGGATCACCCGGATGCGCCGCCAAGCCGAACGAAGCGACTTTCAGCGCTTCCAGCCCCCCTGCCCGCTTCGCCAAGGCCGCCCGCAACAACGCCTCCGCCATCGGACTGCGACAGGTATTCCCTGTGCAGACAAACGTCACGGTATCGCGTTCGACAGGCATGGACGAAAGGGTGTCGAGGCGGTCGGGCGGTTCAACCCGTAATCAGACCGCCCCGTCGCGACGGAGCTGGCGATAGCCGATATCCCGGCGGTAATGACAGCCGGTGAACTGGATCTGCGGGACCACGGCATAGGCCTTTTTCGCCGCTTCCGCCAGCGTCGCACCATGGGCCACCACACCGAGGACGCGGCCGCCGGAGGTCACGACCTCGCCATTGGCCAGGCGCTTGGTGCCGCCATGGACGATATCCACGCCCGCCGGGAGCTGCGTAGGCAAAGTGATGACGTCGCCCTTGCGGATGTCACCCGGGTACCCGCCCGCGGCGAGGACGACGATGATCGTCGAGCCCGGACGCAAGCGCACCGAGGCCGAACGGAAGGTGCCGGCGGCGATGGCTTCCATGATTTCGACCGGATCGGTCTCCAACGAGGGCATGAGGACCTGGCACTCCGGGTCGCCGAAGCGCACGTTGAATTCGACCACGCGCGGGCCGATCGCAGTCACCATGATGCCGACGTAAAGCGTCCCGCGGTAATCGATGCCATCGGCTTTCAAGCCACGCAAGGTGGGCACGATGATCTCTTCGCGGAGACGGCGCTCGACTTCCGGGGTGACGACCGTCGTCGGTGCATAAGCACCCATACCGCCCGTATTCAGGCCGGTATCGCCTTCGCCGACGCGTTTATGGTCCTGGCTCGGCGGGAGCATGAGGTACTCTTCGCCGCAGACCATGAGCATGATCGAGGCTTCCTCACCCTGCATGAATTCCTCGATGACGACTTCGTCGCCCGAACTCCCAAAGACCTTGGTCTCCATCATGTCGCGCAAGGCCGCTTCGGCCTCGGCGTGGTTCATCGCGATGACGACGCCCTTCCCTGCCGCCAGGCCCGAGGCCTTGATCACGATGGGGACGGGCTGCCGCCGGACGTAAGCCAAGGCGGGCTCCAGGGAGCGGAAGGTCTCGGCCGCCGCGGTGGGGATCTTATGCCGGAACAGGAAGTCCTTGCTGAAGGCCTTGCTGGCTTCGAGGCGCGCCCCGGCCTGCAAAGGACCATAGGCCTTCACGCCGGCGGCTTCGAGGACGTCCACAACGCCATGGGCTAAGGGCACTTCGGGGCCGACGATGACGAACTGCGTGCCCGTGCGGCGGACGAGGTCGAGGACCGCGGCGCCGCTGTTGATGTCGACCTCGAGGCATTCGGCTTCAAGCGCCATGCCGCCGTTACCGGGAGCCACGCGAACCTTCCCGACGCGGGGGCTCCGGAGGCAGGCCTTGAGCAGCGCATGCTCACGGCCGCCTGAACCAAGGATGAGAACGTCGATCTTGTCCTGCGGTGCCATGCCCCTATTCCTGCCGCGGAGCCGCCTTAAGGGAATAAAAAAGAGGCCCGGCTCAAAATTGAACCGGGCCAGCTTTAAATTGGTGCTCAGGCCGGGACTTGAACCCGGACACCTTACGGCACATGCACCTCAAGCATGCGTGTCTGCCATTCCACCACCTGAGCAATCTAAGGAAGGTGGAAAGTGGAACACCCGGGCATCAGTGCAAGAAAAAAGCGTTTGTGCCCACGCTTGCCAAGCGAGGCATCTTTGCCAACTCTCGACCCGCAATGTCTCCCGATCCGGCCGATTCGTCCCGCCCTCCCGAAGATTCTATCAAGCCGATAGACCTTTCTTCGCTCGGTTTTGGCCCTTCTTGGGTCGACGGCCCGAACGAAAACATCGGCGCCAGCCGGGGTTCCCGCCGCGAAGGCGGCGACCGTCCTTCCTTCCGTGATGGCGGCAACCGTGGTCCTGCCCGCGGTCCGGGCGGCCCCTCCCGTGGTCCCGGTGGTCCGTCGCGTGGACCTGGTGGTCCTTCCCGCGGTCCGGGCGGCCCTTCGCGTGGCCCACGCGATGACCGTCGTGGTCCGAGCCGTGACGACCGCGGCGACCGCTTCGAGTCCGAACCGGCCATCCCACAGATGGTGGTCACCTCCGGCTTCTTTCCTGACGACGCCAAGTTCGAATTGCTCGGCGACGCCATGAAGAAGAGCCAAATCACCTACGAGCTCTTCAGCGTCGCGCTCTTGATCTTGGACAAGGAAGACCGTCTTTCGATCGTCATCAAGCCAGCGGATGCCGAAAAGCGCCCCGATGCGACGCTCTCGATCTCCGTTCCGGACAGCGTGCCGTTCCTCACTGAAGCCGAAGCGGTCAGCCACGTGCTCAACCGCCACCTCGACAAGTTCTTCGATACGGTTGAGGTCGAAACCGAAGCCCCGAAGGGTTCCTTCTTGATGGTGGCCCGCTGCAAGCGCACCGGCGCGATCCTCGGCTCGCCGACCCACCACAGCTACCAGAAGACCCTGCGCGAACACCACGCGCGCACCTGCCCCAACGCCCCGTTCGACCGCTTCAAGGCCGACCTCGAAATGGTCCGCGAACCCGAAGCCATCGAGGCTTGGAAGAAGTCCATGTCCACGCGCACGGAATACGCGCCGAAGGACCGTCAGGAAGGCGAACCCGAGCGTCTCGAAAGCATGGACGCCGCCCGCGGCTTCCTGCTGGCCTTCCGCCGCGAAGCCACCGTCATCTCCCGCAACCAAGTCCGCTTCCCGGGCCGTCTCCTCGCCGAGATGCCCCCTGGCCCGCTCCGTGATTGCGTGCGTTACGCCCTCGACCGCCAGCGCGACTTCCCGCTCGACACCGCCAACGGCATCCGCGGCCGCCTCCGCAAGGAAGGCTTCCACCTCTACAAGAAGGGCTCCAAGGGCATCACCTACGCTTGCGGCGTGCGCCGCAAGTGCCGCGACCCGAAGTCCAGCTTCAGCGATTCGATGCAGAAGATCTTCGACTGCCTCGACAAGACGTCGGGCATCCAAGGCAAGGACGTCGCTGTCGCCGTCGCCGGCGAGGCGTCCGACGACGCCGCCAAGGGCCGCGTGCTGGCCGACCTGAACTTCCTCATCGGCGAAGGCTACATCGCCAAGCTCCACGATGGTCGTCTCTTTGCCCAGCCGGTGCTCAGCACGCAGGCCCAAGCCAAGGAAGAAGCGGCCAACGAGGACGCGTCCGAAGAGAAGTAAGCGCGAGCGCGGCGAGCTTTCGAAACGAAAGGGCAGCACCAAGTGCTGCCCTTCTTGTTTCTTGCCTTGGTCAGCTATGCCTCGAGATAGGGGCGCCACGACGTGGCGTCCGCTCGAAACCGTAGACGGCACTCATCGGGATTTAGCTCTGCCACAAGAACCCACACCGCTGGATGACAACGGACGCGACGCAGTCGCTCCCCTACCCGATACTTCTCCTACTCTCATCCGACTCTTACCGACTCTCCTCCGACCCTTCCCGACTCTTACCGACTCTTACCGACTCTTCCCCGACTCTCCTCCGACTCTCCCCCGACTCTCCTCCGACTCTCCTCCGACTCTCCCTTACTTCCAATTCTCCGCAATCCAAGGGGTCGGCAGAACCCGACGATACCACTTACCGCTGCGGCCGACCAAGGCATCCGGCGGATTGGGCACGCCATGGAAGACGATGATCTTGGCGCCTGCGGGAATCGTCGGGGTGTGGAAGAACGAAAACGGAAAATACTTCACGCAGTGGCGCTTGAAGCTGCGGCACCAGGTCTCCGGCCAATAGCCGACCTTACCCTGCGCGCTCAGGTGCGCGGTGAGGAACTCCTGTTCGTTGCGGTGGCGCTTGCGGACGGCTTCGAGGTTGGCGCGGAAATACTCCAGGACGTCGGGATGCGCGCCGGCGGTCCAGCGGTAGACGGAGGAGTTGCCGGTGTAGTCGCCCTTCTGCCAATCGCGGATGATCAGGAATTCCCCCGGCTGCTGGAAGAAGGAATCCATATTGCCGACGATGACGATGTCGATGTCGAGGAAGAGGACTTCGCCCTTGAGCTCCGGGCCACCCGGAGCACTGAGGTCGGGCGAGAAAGAGACGAGTTTGGTCCAGCCGCGCTCGGGAGCGCCGGCCGGGAGCTTGAGGCTCGGGATCGGGAAAGTCTCAATCCCCGGATTCAAGCCATCCTTGTTATCGGTGAGGCAAACGAAGCGATGCGGGATCGTCAGATGCCGCTGCACCATGGAGTGGAGGCGGTTGACGTATTCGGGACCATACTTGGTGCCCCACTTCATGCAAAGGACGGTAGCCATGCGAGAGCCACATCGTGGGCGAGGAATCGCCCGCCCTCCAGAGCAAACCGCTCCCTCAACCGAGCTTTCCGCCCCTTGCAGGCCACCAACCCTTGGGTAAAGTGGCGGGCATGAGCGACGACGACTACACCCCGGACGACGGTAGCGACCACGACCACACCGACAAGGACGGCAGTTTCTACGAGGAGCAGCATGCTTGGGATAAGATCGACCGCGAAGTCGGTGAATCCCGCCGGGGGAGCTGCTTACTCCTGCTCTTGGCCCTGCCTGCGGGAGCCGGCCTTCTCCTAGGCTGGTAAGAGGCTCGCCTACACGACGTCCTTATAAAACCCAGGCGTCCAACGCCAGCGGGGGTCATGCAGGACCTGCAAGGTTTCCTCGACGGTCATACCCCGCTCGGCGACGGCACGGTGGGTCGCCCGGAGGGCCGACCACTGGGCTTGCTCCGCCGGCGTGAGGCGATCGGCTCGTCCATGCGGTACGCCCATCGCCAACAGGTGCAGCCAGAAGCCTTCGAGTTGGAAAATGCTCTGGGCCGGACTCAAGAGCTCGACCTCCAGACAGAAGGTCGGACCGTTCTCTTGGTAGAACTCAACGAGGCGCTGAGCCCCATGCAAAGCGACGTGGTCGCGACAATGCCGCCAGAACGGGGTATCGGCGCGGCGGTTGAAACGGTAATGCACCGCCAGGAAGTCGCGGATCTCATCCCATAAGCGGCCACAGAGGCGGTCGGTGGTTTCGCGCATGCTGTTATTCCTCCTCAAGCCGCCCTCCGTGAACGCGATCGTGAGGAAGCGACACTCGTGCGCGATGCAAAGCAAGGAGGTCGCCTCGAGCGGCTCCACGAAACCAGCCGCGTTCCCGACGGCGAAGACGTTGCCGACCCATTGGTGCGCGTAACGACCAGGCACGAAGGGGACGACGCGGGTGGGGCCCACCTTGGGATTCTTGGCCCGGAATTCCGCTTCGGCTTCCGCATCGGAAATGAACTTCGAGCAATAGACGTAACCGCGGTTGATCCGCCGCGGGTGCTCGATTTGCCAAGCCCAGCCGGCGTCCATGGTCTCGGCGGTCGTATAGGGCAGGATGGGCTCGGACGTACGCGTCCAACCACCGACGACGGCTTTGTCGCAAAAAAGCGAATCGGCGTAACTGCTGAAGGGCGTGCCGAGGGCCTTGCCGATCAACTCGGCGCGGAAACCCGAGGCATCGACGAAGAAATCAGCCGCGAGGCGTTGACCGTCATTCAGGTGCAAGGCCTGGATCTCCCCACCGGCCTGCTCGACCGAGGCGAGGTCACCGTCGATCACTTCGATGCCCAGCTTGGCGGCGTGGCCTTCCAACCAAGCGACGAGTTCGGCGTTCTCGATATGATAACCCACGGTGGGGTTCACCACCGGCCAAGGGCCATCGGGGCTCCGCGGAAAGACCTTGCCGGCGGCCATGAGCGAGGTGACCGCATCGGCATCGGCCAAGGTCCCTCCGCAGGCGAAGCCAATCGGGACCCCGGAGGGCTCCAACTTTTGCCGCAAGGCGCCCGAGAAGGTGTAGTGATAGTCTTCCTTGCCCCACAGGAATTTGATGCCGAGCTTGAGCGAGGGCTGGACCGCCCGATAAAATTCAGCGGGCGGGACATTTAAAAATCCATGGATGAACCGCAGCAGATCCGTGGTACTCCCCTCGCCCACCCCGATGATGCCCAACGTCGGACTGCGCACGACCCGCACACGCAAGCGTGGGTGGTGCGTCTTCAGGCTGGCAGCCATGAAGAAGCCCGCGGTTCCTCCGCCAAGGATGAGCACATCCTGAATCATAGGGGTTGTCGCGGGGTGGCGACGCTCCCGAAACTACCCACCCCTTCGCCGAGGTCAAGCCCCTCGTATTATAGACTTATAGAGCGTATCCCCTTACCGCAGGGACCGCAGCCACGCGACCAGGTCAGCCAACTCTGTGGGCGTGAAGGCGGCGTCCAAGCCACCCGGCATCAGGCTGGTCTCCAATTGGGTCTCACTCACCACCGTGGTGGGCGGTAGGGTCTGGAGCTGGCCGGCCGCGTCCATCAGCACAAGGCCGTCGGGCCCGCGGGACTTGATCAGGCCGACGTGGTTCCGCGCATCTGCGGTGACGACGGCATGGAGCTCATAATCCCGCGCCAAGGTATTGCTGGGGAAAAGGATGCTTTCGATGAGTTCACGCTCGGTCCGGATCGCCCCGATCCGTGAGAGGTTCGGCCCGATGGCTCGACCGACTTCGCCGACTTGGTGACAGGCCAGGCAGGCCCCTTGACCCGCAGCGAAGAGCTTCGCACCGGCTTCCGGACGGCCGCTACGCACGGCTTCCTGGGCCAAGGCATCGAGCTTCGACTTTTTGGCTTCGGTCGCGGCCAAGGCGGCGTTGAACGCGGGCTCCATGACCTCAAAAACAGGTCGCGGCCACTTGGCGAAGGCCACGCGGACTTCGTCCGGCTGCAAGGTGCCGAGTTGCGGCGACTGGGCGAAAGCCTTCGCAATCCGCTTACCTTGCTCCGGGGTATACTTCCGCTGGTTCCGGAGAAAATCGGCCTGCTCGATCGGCCCCGCCTGCATGAGTACAGGCAGGAAGCGATCCAGCTGCGCATCGCTGAGCTGGGCCTCCGCCAGGCGGCGCGCCGCCTCGATCCGCGGACCGGCCTGACCGGCATCCGCGAGTAGCTCCAAGAGGAGATCGAAGGCCGCGGGGCTCAATTTGCTGCCGGCATCCGACAACGCCAGGAGCGCGCGCAGCCGCAAGGCGGCGGGGCGGGCCTTGTCCGCAGCGATGGCGTTAATGCGTGCGTCAAAGCTGCGATGCTTCACGCGGGTGATGGCCTCGAACAGCGTCGGACTCACGTCCGTGTCGAGGAGGCCGCGCAAGGCTGGCCGCCATTGCTGGTCGGGTAATTTGCCGGTAGAGTTGGCGATGGCCTTCAGGGCCACCTGTCGCACGGGCCCTTGCTTGGACAAGGCCACCGCCAAGGCCTCCGCCACCCTGGGACCGCCGGCGAGCGTGGTCCCCAACTGTTCAAAAGCCCGGAGGCGACGGTCGGACGGCGCCGATGCCGCCAGCCAATCCGTGAAAACTTTGCCGACGCGGGCATCGGCATCGGGAGCCATACCGAGCGCCGCGACGGCATTCGCGGCCAGCGCGGGCTCCGCCGCATCTAAAGCGGTCGCCGCGAAATCGTAGACCGTCGCCAGGTCGTCCGACTTCGTCGTGACTTGCGAAAGGATGCGCAGGAGGCGGGCCTGCTGCCGCGGAGAGGTCGAGGCTTGGAGTTCCTTCACCCCGAAGGCCTGCGTCTTCATCGCGGCGTATTCGGCCGCATGTTCGAGAAAGGCATCGAGGGGCTTATCCAATAGC
>DBCN01000049.1:297-825 GCA_002293065.1 Opitutia bacterium UBA957 | reverse complement strand
GCCGAGGTCACGGGCAATATCGTCATCGGTCAGCTCGCGATAAGGGGAAGGCTTCGCGGGGGCCAAGGCGACCGGCTTGATGGGACGAACGCGGTAGATGCCGCCCGGGACGTTCGCCGAGTTCAGGAGACTGGAGGGGCAATGCGGATACCACGTGCCGGTATCCAACACGAGGAGCGAACCGTCGGGGGCTTCGACAACGTCGGTGAGGTGGGCGCCCGTCTTGGTGAGGCTAAGAAATTCGTGTTCGGAGGCGCGGTAACCGGCGCCTTCCTTCTGGAGTTCAAGACGGATGACCTTCTGCGAGTTGTAGAGCGAGACCATCAGGTGGAGATTTTCAGGGGAAGCGGCGAGGGCGGGAGCGAGCTCATTACCCCGTGACCACAAGGCACAACCGCTGGGAACAATATGGCCAAGGTTGGCGACCAAGGGCATCTTCTCGTGCGTGCGGAGCTGATCGGCGACGATGTGCAAAAAATCAGGGCGGGTGTAGATGCCGCCTAATTGCCACTGGCCGATGGTGTCATG
>DBCN01000049.1:0-245 GCA_002293065.1 Opitutia bacterium UBA957 | reverse complement strand
CCGGTCGGGGCGAACGCTAAGCCAGTCGGATTATCCCCGCAGATGAGCGAATGCCAGCGGACGTCCGCGCCATCGAGGCGCATCGACCATACCCCGCTGGCCATGCCTTTGTGCACCAGGGTGCCGTCCTGCTGCTTCACTTCATGTCCCTTGCGACCATGCGTCCAGTAGAGGCGACCATCCGGGTGCAACCACGGGCCATGCACGTCGGCACCATTGGCGCTCCACTGGAAGCCACCGACGAG
>DBCN01000082.1 GCA_002293065.1 Opitutia bacterium UBA957 | reverse complement strand
ACGGGTGGCGGCGGAGGCGCCTCCGGCGACGCCACCGACGATGAGAATCTTGGGGGAGGGGGTCATGAGATTATTTGGCGAAATGAGAACGGATGCAGCCGAGGATCGTAAGGCAGCCCGCATGGGCCACGCGGTAGCGGGCAATGCGACCGCTACGCTCGGCGGCGACCAGTCCGTGGGCGCGGAGGCGCATCAGGTGCTGACTGACGGTCGCCTGTGGGCGCTTCAGTTTAGTGGTGAGGTCGGAGACCTCGAGCGGGCCAGCTTCCAAGGCTTCCACGATGCGGAGCCGTTCCGGGTGGGAAAGGGTGCGCAAGGCCGCGGCGCAGTGCCGGAGGACTTTCGGGTCGAGCGTGGTCGCCTTTGACATATTCAATAGTTTGAATGTTTTTATCCGGTCGTCAAGTCGCAAAAGGGTCATGGCTTCAAACCGACTCCGTCCTCGCTGCAGCCATCGACTCAGCCATCGACTCTGGCTGGGCTTCAGCCGAGGCGATTCACCGCGCTGACGAGGGCCTTGAGGCCGGCGAGCTCGATGTTCGCGTCGACGCCGCAACCCCAGATGGTGCGGCCGTCCGCGGACTGCAGGGAGACGTAGGCGGCCGCGGCGGATTGCTCGCCCGCGGTGAGCGCGTGCGAACGGTAGTCGCGTAGGGTGAACTTCGCCCAGCCCTTGGCGGCGAGGGCATGCACGAGCGCGCTGATCGGGCCGTTGCCTTGGCCGACGATGGTCTGCTTGGCGCCTTGGTAGATGACTTCCGCGGAGCAGGTGAAGGCTTCCTTGCCGGTGGCCTGTGAGGTGAAGTTCAGGAGCTCGATCGGCCGCGCGACATTCACGAAGTTCGCCCGGAAGCACTCATGGATTTCCGCCGGCGAGAGCTCCTTGCCGAGTTTGTCGGCGTGCTTGCCGATGAGGTTGCCGACTTCGGGGTGCATGAGCTTCGGGAGATCGAAGCCGAACTCGCGGTCGAGGATGTAGGCCACGCCGCCCTTGCCGCTCTGCGAGTTGATGCGGATGATGGCCTCGTACGAACGGCCGATGTCCATCGGGTCGATGGTGAGGTAGGGGACGTCCCATGGGGCGTCGGCGCCGATCTTGCCGCGGCGGTCCATGCCTTTCTTGATGGCGTCCTGGTGGGAGCCCGAGAAGGCCGTGAAGACGAGGTCGCCCCCGTAGGGGTGACGTTCATGCACGCTCATGCGGGTCACGCGCTCGTAGACCTCGCGGATGCGGCCGAGGTTGCGGAAGTCGAGCTGCGGGTCGACGCCGTGCGAGAACATGTTCAGCGCGACGGTGACGATGTCCAGGTTGCCGGTGCGCTCGCCGTTGCCGAAGAGGGTGCCTTCCACGCGGTCGGCGCCCGCCATGAGGCCAAGCTCCGTGGCCGCGACGCCCGTGCCGCGGTCATTGTGCGTGTGCAGGGAAACGATGGCGCTGGCGCGGTCCTTGAGGTGACGGCAGAACCATTCGATCTGGTCGGCGTGCGTGTTCGGCGTGCCGGCTTCGACGGTCAGCGGGAGGTTGAGGATGATGCGCCGCTGCGCGGTGGCACCCCATGCGGCGGAAACGGCTTCGCAGACCTCCAGGGCGTAGTCGGCCTCGGTCAGCACGAAGGTCTCGGGGCTGAATTCCAGCTGCCACTGCGTCTCGGGCAGGGCATCGGTGAGCTCGCGGATGAGCTTGGTGCCGGCGACGGCCATCTCGAGGACCTTCTCCTTGGAGAGACCGAAGACGATTTCGCGCTGGGCCGGGTTGGTCGGCGTGTAGAGGTGGACGATCGCGCGGCGGGCGCCCTTGAGCGATTCGACGGTGCGGCGGATGAGGTGCTCGCGGGCTTGGACCAAGACCTGCACGGACACGTCGGCGGGGATCAGGTTCTTTTCGATCAGCTCGCGCGTGAAGGCGAACTCGGTATCGGAGGCCGAAGGGAAGCCGATTTCGATTTCCTTGAAGCCGATCCGGCACAGTTCCTGGAAGAGCTCATGCTTCTCCGCCACGTTCATGGGGATGGCCAAGGCCTGGTTGCCATCGCGAAGGTCGACCGAGCACCAGCGGGGGGCGGACGCGATCGTCGCGTCGGGCCAACGGCGGTCCGGGAGGCTGACGACCTTGAAGGGGCGGTATTTCTGGCCGGTGGGTTGCATGCGCGGAAAGAGGGACGGGAAGGTGAGAGGTTAAGGGGAGGTCGGAATGAGGCGAGCGTGGTTTGGGGTACCCCAAAGCAAAAAGCCCGCCCGGAAGGTCCGGGCGGGCTTTCGCAAAGGGGCGAGACCCGGACTTAGGCGTCTGGCTTGGTCTTCGGAAGCTTGGTCACGCGCTTGATGTCCTTGAGGGCACCACGCTTCTTCAGCAGCTCCACGCGCTCGAAGCGCTTGAGGACGTTACGCTTGGCGCCGGAAGAGGAGGCGCTGGACTTGAAACTGTTGTGCTGGGTCATGACCGTGAAGGGGAGGAAAGGTGGAGAAAAGGGCAGGGAGGGCGGGGGGCAAGGGGAAAAAGCCGAAAAGTTCGGTTCAGGGGGGTTAAGCCCTCGGTTTAGGCCTTCTCCACCCCCGACTTAGGCCAAGATACCCTTGGCGACCTTGCCGTGCACGTCCGTGAGGCGGAATTGGCGGCCTTGGTAGCGGTACGTGAGGGCCTCGTGGTTGATCCCGAAGAGGTGCATGAGCGAGGCCTGCATGTCGTGGACATGCATGGAGTCCTTGGTGATGTTCCAGCCGAACTCGTCGGTCTCGCCGTAGACGTGGCCTTTCTTGATGCCCCCGCCGGCGAGCCACCAGCTGTAGGCTTTGCCGAAGTGGTCGCGGCCCTTGTAGCCCTGGCCTTGCTGGTTCTGGCCGAACGGGGTGCGCCCGAACTCGCCGCCCCAGACGACGAGGGTGTCGTCGAGGAGGCCGCGTTGCTTGAGGTCCTTCACGAGCGCGGCGCTGGGTTGGTCGGTGTCTTGGCACTGGGCCGCGAGCTGGCCGGTGGTGAGGTTGTTGTGCTGATCCCAGCCCGCGTGCATGAGTTGCGTGAAGCGCACCCCGCGCTCGGCCAGGCGCCGGGCGATGAGGCAGTTGTTCGCGAACGTGCCGGGGGTGAGGACGTCCGGCCCATACATCTCGAGGACGGCCTTGGGTTCGTTGCGGAAGTCCAGGAGGTCGGGCACGGAGGCCTGCATGCGGAACGCCATTTCGTACTGCGAGATGCGCGTGTCGATCTCGGGGTCGCCGACGGCGCCGAGGTGTTCGCGGTTGAAGGCTTGCACGTCGTCGAGCATCGCGCGGCGCGCGTCGCGGCTGATCCCGGCGGGGTTGCCGACGTAGGGCACGGGGTCGCCCGTGCCGCGGAAACGCACGCCCTGGTGCTTGCCCGGGAGGAAGCCGTTGCTCCAATAATGCTCGAAGAAGAGCTGGCCGCAGGTCTTGGTCTTGTCCGACGAGGTCATCACGACGAAGTCCGGGAGGTCCTCGTTCATCGTGCCGAGGCCGTAGGCGAGCCACGCGCCCATCGCGGGGCGGCCCGGGATCTGCGAGCCGGTCATGAAGAAGGTGACGCCGGGGGCGTGGTTGACGGCCTCGGTGTTCATCGAGCGGACGACGCAGAGTTCATCGGCGATGGAGCCGATATGCGGCAACAGCGTGCTCATCTCGATCCCGCTGGAGCCGTACTTCTTGAAGGGTTTGATGGCCGGCACGCACGGCCACTTGGCGTAACCGCTCGACATCGTGGAGAGGCGCGTGTCCCCGCGGATGCTCGCCGGGATGTCCTGGCCGGCGAAGTCGACCATCTTGGGTTTGTGGTCGAAGAGGTCGATGTGCGAAGGCCCGCCGCCTTGCCAGAGGCAGATCATGCGC
The DNA here is from genome assembly GCA_002293065.1 of Opitutia bacterium UBA957. Classification (GTDB taxonomy): domain Bacteria; phylum Verrucomicrobiota; class Verrucomicrobiia; order Opitutales; family UBA953; genus UBA953. Next base: position 488 of record DBCN01000082.1, on the reverse strand, counting down.
TTGGCCTTGGGGGCGAAGTGCGGCAACGCCGGCAGGCCACCCTTCGCCGCGGGGCTGGGAGCCGCGCGGAGGTCCCGGGAGAGCAGCGAGGAGAGGGCGACGGCGCCGATGCCTTGGACGGAGGCGTTGAGGAAGCTGCGGCGCGTGAGTCGCGAGCGCCATTCGGCGGGGGAGAGGGGGTCTTGGTCCATGGCTTATTCGCGCGTCTGCGCGGCGTCGAGGTTGAGGAGGGCGAGGCAAGCCGCCGTCAAGGCGGCCTGCTCGGTGTTCGGGAGCGTCAGGTCGCGCTTGCTTTCGCCGATGGCCAGCAAGGCATCGGCGGACTTGGCGTCGTTCGCGTAGACGGTGCGTTGGCGGGCGAGCAAGTGGCGCAGCAGAGCCTGTTCGCGCTCGGTGGGCGGGCGGCTCAGGATCAACGCGTAGGCCCGGGCGAGGCGGGCGTCATCGGTCGCCTGCTCCTTGCTCACGCGTTCGGCCAAAACGCGCGC
>DBCN01000046.1 GCA_002293065.1 Opitutia bacterium UBA957 | reverse complement strand
GCGTGGCAGGGCTATGCGCATGGCTTGGTCTTGAATACGGGCTTCGCGGCGAACTCCGCCGTGCTCGGCGGCCTGCCCAAGGCGGGAGACCTCGTCCTCGCCGACCGCTTGGTGCACGCGAGCATGCTGGAAGGTATCATGGCCTCCGGTGCGCGCCTACGGCGCTTCCCGCACAATGACCTCGATGCCCTCGAGCTCATGCTGCACGAGGAGCCGGCCCTCGGTGGCGTCATCTTCGTCGTCACGGAGAGCGTGTACTCGATGGACGGCGACGGCCCGGATCTCCGCCGTCTGGCCTCGTTGCGGAAGCGCTTTGGCTTTTGCTGGGTGCTGGATGAAGCCCATGCCACGGGTTGGTACGGCGAGACCGGTTCGGGCATGCAGGAGCATCAAGGCGTCCTCGCCGGGGCGGATATCGTCGTCGGTACGTTGGGCAAGGGCTTGGGCTCGCAAGGCGCCTATGTGCTTTCGCACGCGTCGGAAGTCCGGGATGCCTTGGTCAACTTCGCCGGGGAGTTCGTCTACTCCACCTATCTCGCCCCCGTGAGCGCCGCCACGGCCCTCGCCGCCATCGGACGTGTCCGCGAAATGGTCGCGGAACGCCCCCGCTTGCAGGCGATGTCCGTCGAATGGCGGGACGCGCTGTGCGCCGCCGACTTTGCCGTACCCACGGGTGATTCGCCGATCATCCCGCTCATCTTGGGCGATTCGGACGTCACGTTGCGTTACGCCGAAGCCCTCCGCTCCGCTGGATTCATGGTCTCCGCCATCCGCCCGCCCACCGTCCCCGTCCGGACCGGACGCATCCGCATCTCCTTGCGCCGTGGACTCGACGCCTCCGCGCTCGCGTCCTTCCTCTCCGTCCTGAAAGGAATTTCCCGATGAAGATCGGCTGGATCGGCGGTTGGGGAATCTCTTTGGCCGAGATGGGGCCGCTGGCGGTCGCGCATGCGCCCGATGCCGAGCACGTCATCTATCCACCCGTGGTGGGCGCGGCCGAGAACCTCGTCAGATGCGACGCCATCATCGGCTGGTCCTTGGGGGCGCACCTCCTGCTCGAAGCCGCCGCACGCGGCGTACAGTTGCCCACCAAGGCTTTGCTCATCGCTCCGTTTACCTCGTTCTGTTCCGAGCATGGTAAGTGTGGCCGCGTCAGCGAGACACAGGTCCGCTGGCTCAAGCGTTGGTTGGAAAAGGAACCCCTGGCCGCGTTGGCTGACTTCCGGACCCGCGCGGGTTTGGCGCCGGTTAGCAGCATGGAGCTCCCGTATGAACTCGAGCACCTCTCGGCGGGCTTGGATATCTTGGCCGAACCGGCGGGCATCTCACTCGTCACCTTCGGACGCCAAGGCTTGCCCCAAGGCTGGGAAGCGTATGTCGGTGCGGAGGATAAACTCCTGAACCCTCAGGGCGTGACGCAGGCCATCGTCGGTGCGCAGATCGTTGATGAAGCCGGCCACGCCCTGACCGATTTCCTCGGCAGCCCCACCGCCTGATGCGTTTCGATGAACGAGCCGGCAGTTACGAAGAGCACGCCGCTCCGCAGCGCCGTTTTGCGGAAGCCTTGGCCGCTTTCGCCCCGTTCCATCGCGGAGCGCAGGTGACTGAGCTCGGCGCCGGTACCGGATTTCTCACCAACGCCTTGCTCGCCCAGGGCGTATTCGTCGAAGCCACGGATGCCTCGCCCGCGATGATCGAGGTCGGCCAAGCCGCCGCGCCCACCGCGGTGTGGAAACAGCGGGAAGCCTTTGGCCATCAGCCCAAGACCAAGGCCATCGCCTCGTCGGGCTTGCTCCATTGGGCGGCGGATCCCGTGCTCGTGCTCAAGCACTGGCGCGACGCCTTGCCGAAGTCAGGCCGACTCCTCTTGGGCGTTCCGTGCGACCCATGCCTGAACGAACTCCGTGACCTCACTGGTGAAGGCCCGATCCGTTGGCGCGATGAAGCCCAGTGGTTGCAGGTTTTGGACCACGCTGGTTTTGATGTCCGGGCACACGGCGTCCTCGAGTCCACGGAAACCTATCCCTCGGCGATCGATTTAATGCGCGCCTTGCACGGTAGTGGCGTTACGGGATCCCCGCGGCTGAGCCCCGGTGAACTCCGCAACCTCATCCGTGATTACGACCGCCTCTATCGCAAGGGCGACGCCGTCGTCGCCACCTGGGCGTGGTTGTTGGTGGATGCGGTGGCGAGGTAGGGACAGCACCACGTGCTGTCCTTCTTAGGCAGGGGCGTGGCTTTGCCGCGTCCTCCGTGGGTAGGTGTTGGCGGTAATCCTCCGTTGCTCTGCGAACGGACGCGACGCAGTCGCGCCCCTACCTCTATGCAGGCGAAGGCAAAGGGGAACCGGGGACCGGGAAGTTAGCACGCAGTGCTGTCCCTTTATCTATTTTGCACTTTTCCACCTTTGCACGTTTGCACCTTTGCACAGGGGCTCAACCCCCAACCCCTTCCTCGCTTACTCCTTCAGCTGCGCGATGAGTTTGAGGGTCTCGAGCGGGGTCTCGTGCGTGGAGGCGGCGCCGTGCAGTCCGGGCGGGAGCAAGGCGATGGCTTGCTGCTGGAAGTCGGCGACGAGCTCTTCGACTTCCTTGAGCGTGGCCGCGACCTGGTCGGCGTCGACCCAGACGTCGTAGAGTTTGAGCGTGGTGCCGGGTTGTTCGCCGTCGACCTCGCCTTCCCCGATGGCGTAGCCGCAGTCTTCCAGTTCGTCCCAGAGCCCGGCGTCGGTCTCGAAGTCGTCTTCCAAACTGTAGGTGCGGATGCCGGTCAGCCACATGTCGAGCTCCTTGAAGAGTTTTTCGTGCGAAGCGTGGATCTCGGTGAACGTGAAATCTAAGCCGACAGCCACGAGCTGCTGACCTTCGAGGATATCGCCCAACTGGGGGCCTTCAGCATTGGCGTCTGCGCTCATGTCGGGAAGCGTGCGGGGCTCGGCCCGAAAGGCGATACCGAAGAACCGCTTACTCCGCGGCCGCGTGACCGGCCAACCAGCCCGTCGTCCAAGCATTCTGGAAGTTGAAGCCGCCCGTCACGCCATCCACGTCGAGCACCTCGCCGGCGAAATGGAGTCCGGGGCAGAGGCGGCTTTCCATGGTCTTGAAATCGACCTCGGACAGCTTTACCCCGCCACAGGTGACGAACTCGTCCTTGAAGAGGCTCTTGCCGTCGACCTCGAAGGTGGCCGCGGTCAATTGCGTGGCCAGCGCCTGCAGGGCGGGATTGCTGACGTGCGCCCACGGCGTGGTGGCGGCGATGCCCGCGGCCGCGACAAAACGTTCCCAGAGGCGTTGCGGCATCGCGACGGGGCTGAAGGTGGTGAGCTGCTTACGGGCGTTTTGTTCACGGACGTGCCCGAGTTCCTTGAGCAGCGTCTCGCGCGTGTGCGGAGGGACCCAGTTGACTTGAATGGGGAATTTGTAGCCGGCTTCGGCGAAGCCGCGCGCCCCCCAAGCCGAGAGCTTGAGGATCGCGGGTCCGCTGAGTCCCCAGTGGGTGACGAGAATTGGGCCGTCGGTCTTGAGTTTCGTGCCGGGTGCGGTGACGGCGACGTGCTCCACCGAGACACCGGAGAGGTCCGTGAGGCGGGGGTCCTTGATGTGGAACGTGAAGAGGGAAGGGACTGGCGCGACGATCGAGTGGCCAAAGGCTTCGGCGATGGCCAAGCCGCCGGAAGCCTTGTTGCCGCCGGTCGCGATGATCAGCTTCTCCGCAAGGTGGGTGGTGCCGTCGCCGAGGTGGAGCGTGAAACCGGCGTCGGTGCGCTCGACTTTCTTGACCGCGGTCTGGACGCGGATGCGCACGAAGGAACGGTTGGCCGCCGCTTGCAGGCAGTCGACGATCGTGCCGGAGTCATCGGTCACCGGGAACATGCGGCCATCCTCTTCGGTCTTCGTGCCGACCCCCCGTTCGGCGAACCAGGCGATGGTGTCGCGCGGTTGGAAACGGTGGAACGCGCCGAGGAGCTCCCGGCCCCCGCGCGGGTATTTCTTTACCAACTCGGTCGGCTCGAAGCAGTTATGGGTCACGTTGCAACGCCCCCCGCCGGAGACCCTCACCTTGGCGAGGAGGTGCGGCGTGGCCTCAAAGAGCGTCACCACCCCGCGCCGGCCCAGCTTCTCCGCGCAGGCGATCGCGGCGAAGAAGCCGGCGGCCCCACCGCCAACGACGGCGACTGGGCGCGGTGTGGACATGCCGCCAAGTTGGCGGTGCCCATCGCGCTTGGCAAGGCAGGGAGGTGGAACTCGCCAAGCGAACACAGGTCTGCATCTTAGCCCCTACCCCCGGCTGCCCTATGTATTCATTCCTGAAATCCATCCTCGCGGCAGTTTTGCTGGTTGTCGGGCTGATTCCTACCAGGGCGGCCGAGGAGCCGTTGTTCGCTCGGGATAACTTGGCCGCTTGGTGCATCGTCCCGTTCGATGCGAAGCAGCGCGGCCCGGAGGCGCGGGCGGAGATGCTGGCGAAGCTCGGCTTCAGGCAATTCGTCTATGATTACCGGGCGGAGCATATTCCGCAGTGGGACGCCGAGCTTGTCGCCTTGAAGAAGCATGGCATCCAACTCACGGGTTGGTGGTTTCCGACAACCCTGAACGATGAGGCCAAGCAGGCCTTGGCGCTTTTCCGTAAGCACGGAGTGCGCCCACAACTTTGGGTGATGGGGAATGGCGGTTCCCTGCCGGTGAAGAACGCCGCGGATCAACAGGCTCGCATCGCCGCGGAAGTGGCACGGCTCAAGCCCATCTGCGAGGCCGGCGCCGCGCAAGGTTGCCAAGTAGGTTTGTATAACCACGGGAATTGGTTCGGTGAACCCGAGAACCTGCTCGCGGTGGTGCAAGCCTTGCAGGCTCAGGGCGTGAAGAACGTCGGCATCGTCTATAACCTGCACCACGGCCATGGGAAGGTTGAGCAATTCGACAAGTTCCTGCCGAACCTGCGGCCTTATCTCTTGTGCCTGAATCTGAACGGCATGGATGCCGATGGCGTGGCCAAGGGCCAACAGATCAAGCCGCTGGGGTCCGGTCACCTCGACCTCGCCATCCTTAGGCAGATCCAGGCGAGCGGCTACCGCGGTCCGCTTGGCATCCTTAACCACGCCAACCTCGACGCCGAAGGTCGCCTCCAAGATAACCTCGATGGGCTCGCTTGGTTGGTCGCGCAGCTCGATAGCCCCGTGGCCCCGGCCGCGCCTAAGTATCGGACCTGGATCGCGCCCACCCCGAAGCAGAAGCGTCCGCCCGCCGAGCCGGTGCCTTCGTTCGCGCCCGAGTTCGGGTATGCGCTGTCGGGCGGTTACGTGACCAAGGGGAAGCCGTCGTTCCATGAATGGCCCATCACCGTCGAAGTGCGCGCCCGCTTGGACGGCAAGGCCAACTATAACGTCATCGTCGCCTGCAACAATAAGCCCGACCTCGGCCATTGGGAGCTGAAGACCGATCGCGGGACGGGCGCCTTTGGTTTATACATCCCGGGCCGTGGCGGCGAATTCCCCACGGGCCGCGTCGTGACCGATGGGAAGTGGCACGATTACGTGGCCGCCATCGGCAAGGAACGCGTACGCGTGTGGATCGACGGCGAACTCGTCTTGGATAAGCCCATCGCCGCCGAGAAAATCCGCCCCGCCGCCGCGGAAGAGAAGTTGGCCTTCGGGCGACTCGTGGATGGCTCCATCGGTTGCGACGGCCTCGTGGATGACGTCCGCCTCTCACGGGGTGAGCTACCGCCGGAAAAGTCCGCCCAGCCGATGCCGCGCCTGAAGCGCGACCAAGACACCTTGGGCAATTGGAACTTCGACGGCCAGTTGTCCGCGGCGGCCGCGGCCGCCGCGCCCACGCCAGCGGAGTTCCGCTACGCGCTGCCCCCGCTGCATCCCGACGAGACGCGTCTCTGGAAGGCGTACGTCAACCGCGATCGGATCTACGACTTCTATGCCAAGCAGGCCTTGGCCTTCGGTGGTAAACCGATGCCGGCCTTGTTGCCGGAATACCCCGGGCTCGACGCCGGCCGCTATGGTCACCAAGGAAACCAGAACGACCAGGTCACGTGGCGCGACAAGCGCTGGGAGTTGGCGGACAAGGGGTCGCTGTTTAGCGGGGTCATCCGTGGGGAAGGACTCACCATCCCGAAAGCGGTGGCGGTGCATGAAGGCGATCGCAGCGCGTGCTTCGATCCGGTGACCTTGTCGTTCCCGCTCGAGTGGCAGGGTGGCTTCGTGCAGTTGGGCGAGATGCGCCACGGCTTCAATGACGGCGGGCGCGTCCAAGGAACGGTCGTGCGCAAGCAAGCCCTCGGTGAACCAGCCAAGGATGCCGTCTATCACGGCTTTTACCGTCACGGCACGCAGACCATCTTCAGCTATACGCGCGGCGGTCAGGCGGTGCTCACCACGGCTTGGAGCGGACCGCAGGACGCGACCAAGCTGACGGACTTAACGAAGGGCGGACCCGCGCAGTGGCCGCAGTGGATCGAGACCAAGGGCACGGTCGGCCAGGGGAAGCCGTTCGCGACCGACACCATCACCGTGCCGTTCCAGAATCCTTACGGTGCGCTCATGTTCTTGAGCGGCTTGGATTTCTTCGCCGACGGCACCGCGGCGGTCTGCACGATGACCGGCGAAGTCTGGCTCGTCCGTGGACTCGACGCCGACCTCAAGAACGTCCGCTGGAAGCGCTTTGCGACGGGCCTCCACCAACCCTTGGGCGTACGGATCATCGATGGCCGGCTCTACGTCCTCGGGCGCGACCAAGTCACGCGCCTGCATGACCTCAATGGCGACGATGAAGCGGACTTCTATGAGTGCGTGACGAATGGCTATGCGACCTCCAACGGCGGCCATGATTACGTCATCGGCCTCGAGGCGGACGCCCGCGGCAACTTCTACACCTCTTCGGGCAACCAGGGCATGCTGCGGCTCAGCGGCCGGCAGGGCGTCGAGGTCCTCGCGACCGGCTTACGCAATCCGAACGGCACGGGCCTGTCGGTGGATGGACGGTTCTTCACCTCGAGCCTGCAGGAAGGCAATTGGACGCCCGCTTCGGCCATCGTGCAGGTCGAGGTCGGCAAGGACCAAGGCGTGCACTTCGGTTACGGCGGCCCGAAGAACGGCGCTGCCCCGAAGGCCCCGTTGCTCTACCTTCCCCGCGGCGAAGATAACTCCAGCGCCGGGCAGGTCTTCCTCTCCGAGTCCGCTTGGCCGGCCTTGCGCGGCGCGGGGAATCTCGTGCACCTCTCGTTTGGCGCCGGGTCAGCCCTCATCGTCACCCGTCAGGACGTCGCCGGACAGTGGCAGGGCGCCGCGCAGCGCATCGCGGCCGACTTCCTGTCGGGTTCGCAGCAGGGACGATTCAATCCGCAGGACGGGCATCTGTACGTCAGCGGCATCGCTGGCTGGCAGACCTACACCACGGACGACGGTTGCCTGCAACGCGTCCGTCACGTCGGGGGTGCGCCCGTCCTCGTCGGCCACGAAGTCCGCGACAACGGCGTGCTGCTGCGCTTCAACGAAAAACTCGACGCGTCCATCGCCGCTCAGGCGGCGGGCCACTTCGCCCAATGCTGGAATTACCGTTATGCCGCGGCCTACGGTTCGCCGGAGTTCTCGGTCGCCCATCCGGGCGTCGTTGGGCACGACCCCTTGGCGGTCCGCAGTGCGCATGTGTTGGCCGATGGCCGCTCGCTCTTCCTGGAGATCCCGCAGCTCACCATCGCCCATCAAGTGCACCTCAGTGTGCGCCTGGTCGCACAGCGCTCGACGGACATCTTCCTGACCGCCCATGCTTTGGCCGCTCCGTTCACCGACTTCCCTGGGTATACGGCGATTCCGAAGGCCGCGCATGCGCACGCCGCCCCTGCGCCGGTGGGCTCGACGCAGATGCGACCGGTCCGTTGGGAAACGGAAGTTTGCGGGAAGCCCCCGCAGGAGATCACCCTGGAGACCGCGACCGGGTTGCAGTTCGCCCAGAAGGAACTCCGCGTGAAGGCAGGGCAGGGTGTCGCCCTCACCGTGGTCAATCCCGACAGCATGCCGCACAACTGGGTGCTCACGAAGCCCGACGCGTTGGAGACCGTGACGCTTCTTTCCGCCAAGATGGCGGCTGAGCCCGATGCCTATTTCCGCCATTACGTTCCGGAAACCACGGACATCCTTTGTCACACCCGACTGCTCGATGCGGGCAAGAAGACCATCGTCTTTTTCGACGCCCCGAAGGTCCCTGGCCGCTACCCGTATCTCTGCACCTTCCCTGGCCACGCGCAGATCATGCGTGGCGTGTTGATTGTGGAGTGAAGGGTAAGGGCATCGTGGTAGGGTCGGTGCTGCGTGCCGACCTAGCCTTGCCCTCTATCGCTAACACGTTCAAGGTCCCTTGATGCGCTTCGCCCCAATCGCCGGTCTCTTCCTCGCTGTCGCTGGCTTTGCCCAGACTTCGCCCGGTCCGGTGGTGACGCTCAAGCCCATCGAGGGGGCCGTCGAGGTGCAGTTTGATGGCAAGACCGTCGCCGCTTACTTGACCGCGAACGACGTCTCGACCCCGGCACGCGCCAACGAGACCTACAAGCCGTACCTTCGCATCGTCGATCCGACCACTGGCCAAGCGATCACCAAGGGCCCCGGCGGAACGTACACGCATCATCGGGGCATCTTCTTCGGTTGGATGCGCATCGGCTTCGAGCAGCAGAAGCTCGACCTCTGGTCGATGGGTTCCGGCCGCCAAGTCCATACCGGCTTCAAGCAGCAGACCGCTGCGCAAGGAATTGCCACGCTCGTGTCATCGATCAACTGGAACGACAAGAAAGGCCTGCTCATCCTTTCCGAAGAACGCACCATGGAGCTCAGCCAGCCGGCGGCTCCGGGTTTCCTGCGCGTCGACTTCCGGACCACCGTCAAGGCCGAGGCGGGCGACCTGCAACTCGAAGCGGACCCCGAGCATGGCGGCGTCCATTACCGCGCCCCGCAGGAAGTCGATGCGTCCAAGACCGAGTACTTCTTTCCCGTCGCGAAGCCCCTCCCGCACAAGGACCTCGATTACCCTTGGGTCGGCATGAACTACACCTTGGGGGAAAAGAGCTACGGCGTCGTGCAGCTGGACGCCCCGACGAATCCCCGTGGCACCAAGTGGTCGGCCTACCGCGACTATGCCCGCTTTGGCGCTTACCCGCGCGCCACGCT
>DBCN01000119.1:1666-4919 GCA_002293065.1 Opitutia bacterium UBA957 | reverse complement strand
GTCGTTTTGGGCGTTGCGGGACATGTGGCTAAAAAAGAGTTCGGATTACGGAGTACAGATTACGGACTGATGATTAGAGGATGAGAGGGTTAAGGAAGGATGGGCTGGAGGCGTATGTACTGAACTCGGTAATCAGTCATCCGTACTCCGTCGCGGGTTAGGCCTTCTTCGTGCGGGTATGCAGACCGCATTCTTTCTTGTCGAAGCCCGGCCAACGGCCGCCGCGTTCGTCGCCGCCGGAGGTCGGCTGCGTGCAGGGCCAGCAACCGATCGAGCGGTAACCGCGGTCGTGCAGGACGTTGTGCGGGAGGTCGTGCTCCTTAAGGTAGGCCCAGACCTGGTCGCGGCTCCAGTCGACGAGCGGATTGAGTTTCCAGACGTCGGAATTGTCGGGACGGGCGGCGAGGCTGAGGAGAGGCGTGGACGAGCGTTCGTTGCTTTGGTCGCGACGCATGCCGGCGATCCAGAGGTCGAGTTCGAAGAGCTTCTTGCCGAGCGAATCGACCTTGCGGATTTCGCAGCACTTTTCGGGGTCGCGCTTCCAGAGTTCGGCGCCATGCGCGGCGGCCTGCTGTTCCACGGTCAAGGCCGGGAGCACGGATTCCACTTGGATGCCCAGCTTCGCCTCGAGCTGCGCTTTGAAGGCCAGCGTTTCGGGGAAGAGCAGGCCCGTGTCCAAGGTGAAGGCGCGGATGGGTAGATCGGCGGACTTCGCTAAGTGAAGGATCACCACGCCGGCCGGTTGGAAGCTGGTGCCGATGCCGGCACGGTCGCCGAAGGTCTCGTAGGCCCAGCGCAGACGGTCGACCGGAGCGAGCTTGGTGAGCTGCTCATCGAGCGCAGGAATGCGGTCAGGGTCGAGGTTAGACATCGGCGACGTCCAGGAACGGGCTTAGGCCTGCGGAGCGGCGACCGGCCAGACGGCGGCGCCGTCGACCCAATCACCGAAGGCTTGGCCCGCGGTGCGTTCCTTGGCGTACTGGTTGAAGAGCGCGCCGATGACGACGGGGATCTCGTCCGCCGGGACGGATTCCTTGAAGAGACGGGCGAGGCGCGTGCCTTCGCGGTTACCGCCGAGCATGAGGTTGTACTTGCCGGGGGCTTTGCCGACGAAACCGATTTCGGCGTTGTACGGACGGGCGCAACCGTTGGGGCAACCGGTCATGCGGACGACGAGTTCTTCGCCGCCAAAACCAGCCGCGTCCTGGGCGTCTTCGATCTTGCCGAGGATGGCCGGGAAGACGCGTTCGGATTCCGCGAGGGAGAGGCCGCAGGTCGGGAGGGCAGGGCAAGCCATGCCGCGGCCCTTGACGAGGCCGGGGTTGAAGACGATGCCGCAACCGTGGTCGTGCAGGAGCTTTTCGATGGCGGCCTTGTCGGCTTCCTTGATGTCCGAGAGGATGAGGTTCTGCGTCGCGGTGAGGCGGTAGACCGGGCCGAACTGTTCGGCGATCTTGCGGAGCGCGGTCTTCAGTTGGTAGGTGCCGGCATCCTTGACGCGACCGGTCTCGATGAAGAGGCCGAGGAACCAGTTGCCGTCGGTCTGCTTGGTCCAGCCGAAGGCGTCGCCCTGGCCCTTGAAGAGGAACGGCTTGGCGGCCGGGAGGGGCGCGCCGAGTTCCTTCGCGAGTTCGGCACGGAACCATTCCACGCCCTTTTCCTGGAGGACATACTTGATGCGGGCGTGCTTGCGGTCGGTGCGGTCACCCCAGTCGCGATGGATGCGGATGACGGCTTCGCCGACGGTCACGACCTGGTCGCGGGTGATGTAGCCAATGACATCCGCAAGGCGCGGGTAGGTGGCTTTGTTGCCGTGCGAGGTGCCGAGGCCGCCACCGACGAGGAGGTTGTAGCCGACGAGCTTGCCGCCTTCGATCACGGCGACGTAGCCCATGTCGTTGGTGAAGATGTCCACGTCGTTGTTCGGCGGGATGGCGAAGCCGGTCTTGAACTTACGCGGCAGGTAGGTCTTGCCGTAGAGTTTGTCGACAGGCGCGCCGCTGTCGTCGTGGTCGGCGGGCGGGGGGAGGTAAGGGTTGGTCTGGTCGACGGAAGCGCGGGCTTTCGCGATCTTCTCGCCGAGGCCGAGGTCGACCTGCACGCCGTCCACCCAGATGGAGTGGTAGGAGGTGGTCTTCGGCAGCAACGCGCGGGTCAGCGTGAACGCATCGTCTTCGACCGCTTGCGTGATGGCGTCAATCGGCGGATTGGACGGCGCCGTGACGTTGCGGTTCACGTCGCCGCAGGTGGCGAGGGTGGAGGAGAGCGCCTCGTTGATTCCCTTGATCAGGCTGCCGATGCCTCGTTGGGCGACGCCGTGGAATTGGAACGTCTGGCGCGAGGTGATGCGCAGGGTGCCGTTGGCGAAACGGCCGGAGAGCTCGTCGTACACCAGGTACTGCGCGGCGGGGACGATGCCCCCGGTCTGACGCGTGCGCACCATGACGGAGTATTCTTTGCCCGTCTTGCGCTTATCGCGGTCGTCTTGCTGGTAGATGCCGTGGAACTTGATGAACTGCTCGTCGTCGCCGCTGAAGCGGTCGGCTTCCGGGTTGGCCAGGGTCTCCCGAATGGTGCCCGAAAGGTCAGGCTTTTCGGACTTCATCACTTCATTCTTCGTCAGGGGCTTCTCGGTAGGCTTTTCCATAGGTAAAGGTTCGTATGAATTAATACTTGATAAGATTACCCAAGATTACATAAATCGGGTCAAGTTTAAATAAATGGTAAATTGCGACATAGGCCGGGTGGTCTTCGTCGGTGCCGGACCGGGGGCTCCCGATCTGATCACCGTACGGGGGCTCCGTCTGCTCCAGCGCGCGGATGTCGTCATCCATGACGCCCTCCCCGGTGATGCCTTGTTGGCGGAGATTCCGGTCACGACCAAGATCGTGCCGGTCGGCAAGCGTTGTGGGGTTCACTCCATGACCCAGGACGAGATCAATGCCGTCCTCGTGCGCGAAGTGCGTCAGGGTGGTCTGATTGTCCGCCTCAAGGGTGGCGATCCCGGCGTCTTCGGTCGTCTGGGCGAAGAGATGGACCACCTCGCCGCGCATGGAATCAATTTTGAAGTCGTGCCCGGCGTCACCGCCGCGACCGCCGCCGGCGCCGATGCGGCTTTTCCGCTCACGCATCGTGGCAAGGCGGCTTCGGTGACATTCCTCACCGGTCACTGCGCGGACGGTACGGATCAGAATTGGAAGGCCCATGTCGAGACGGGCGCTACGCTCTGTCTTTACATGGGCGCGAAGGCGCT
>DBCN01000119.1:0-1587 GCA_002293065.1 Opitutia bacterium UBA957 | reverse complement strand
CTTTCCAAGGTCTCGCAGGATGGGGCATCCGATGTGCTCACGACTTTGACCGACCTCGCTTCAGGTAAAGTCGACGTGTCGGTGCTCCCGACGCCGCTCATCGCGGTCGTTGGTGCCGTCGTCGCTCCGCCCCGCCACGCTGGCTTGATGGGACGTATCGCGGCGTTCGCCTAAGCCCAGCTCAGCGGCGGCGTGACGCGAAAATGATGTAGCCCAGGGCGATGAAGAACACCGTGGCTGCCCCGATGGCGATCTGCCCCGTCAGGTCATCCAGGAAGCCTCGTTCGACCAGTTCGACAGTCATGCTGCCGGCGATGAGGATGGCGAAGAGGACAAAGCAACCGACCGGCCAGACGCGCCAATCATGCGGCGGCTTGCGCAGGGGGAGGCCTGATTGCTGGGCAATCAACTCAGGCAATAAGCCGTGCTTGGGGTTATTGAGCAAAGGGCTGATGCGGACCTGGATGGACTGAGGCGCATGGGCCTTAGCGATGGTCTCGACGTCGCCACCGGGGCCGGCATGCCGACCAGGTAGGACGAAGAGCATGAGGATTGTGACGTTGCTGTTGCAGCCGCGTAGGGCGGTTTCCAGCAGCGGTTCATTGAACGCGTACTCCGGGCCTTCACGACGTTCCATCGAGCAGGCGATGACGCGCTCAGCGGGGAGGTTGAGTTCCTTGGCGAGGTCGTGCGCAAGCGCATTGCGGCACACGGTGACTTCCGGGGCGGGCGAGCCGTGGTCACAGAGCAGGATGGTATCGAGGTCGGGATCCCAACCAGCCTCGTATAGGTTCTCCGTGAGGATTTGCCGCAAGCCATCGCCGTTCTCACCGTAGAGGGTGGGCTTGATCGTCAGCTTCATCTCGCCGGCCTGCGCATCGGCGAAGACCTGCGGTAAGTATTCGGTGATGGCGCGGCTGGGGCCGATGAAGAGCGGCAGGATGATCAGCTCGGCAATGCCATCGGCCTTCGCTTGGCGAACGGCGTGTTCGAAGATGACCGCAGGCTGGCCATCGAGGAGGGCGGGGTCGACCTTGTGCGAGTGCAGCACCGATACCGGGTGCACGACTTGGTCGAGCAAACGACCGACTTCCTTCGAAAGCAGGCGCAACTGCAGGGTGGCGGCCGGTTGAAAGGAGCCATTATCCACGAGCAGGATGCGGGTTGCCGCCATGGCACGAAGGTTTGGGGGTTTGGTCGGCTTTGGCAACGCAGGTCTGGGCTATTTGTGGTTTGCCGAAAGGGGTAACCTTCGGAGTTAATCTGACTCCCATGAACCTGCCCCGATTCCTGTTTCCCGTCGTCGCCCTAGTCGCCGCCGCCTCGGCTCACGCCGAAATCACCTGGCTCACCGACCTCGACCAAGCCAAGGCCGTCGCCGCCAAGGAAAAGAAAGCGATCCTCGTCGACTTCACGGGGAGTGATTGGTGCAGTTGGTGCATCCGCCTGAAGAAGGAAGTCTTCGACCAGAAGGGCTTCGAGGTCGCCGCCAAGGACTTCGTCTTTGTCGAACTCGATTTCCCGCGCGGCAAGCAGCAGGACCCCGCGGTCAAGGCCAAGAACGAATCCCTCGCCAAGCAGTTCAAC
>DBCN01000091.1 GCA_002293065.1 Opitutia bacterium UBA957 | reverse complement strand
CCGCCGCTGGGGCGGGGCAGCCTGCACGCGCTCTCCGGACAGACTTTCTACCTGGACTGCTATAATTCCAGTCCGGCTTCGTTGCTCGATGCGGCCCATTGCTTTGATCGCCTCAGCCAGGTCTCCGCGCCGCCGCGTCTCTGGGTGATCGGCGGCATGGCCGAACTCGGGGTTGATTCCGCCGCCATGCACCGCGCCTGCGGGGCGGATCTGCCGGTCCGCTCCGGCGATAGCGTCGTCACGTTCGGGGGCGACGCCGCCCAAGTCCTGGCGGGCTTGCCCGTTGGCGCCGGTCCCCGCTTCGCCGCCGCCACGCTGGAGGACGTACGTGCCGCCGTCTCCGCCCATCGGGGCTTCATCTTCGTGAAGGGCAGCCGCTCGTTCGCCTTGGAGCGTGCCCTGCCGGCCGACCTTTCCGCGCAACTTTCGTTCCACTAGGACATGCTTTACCTGCTCAACCAACTCGAATCCTTCTGGGGACCTTTCCGTCTCTTCGAGTACATTTCCGTCCGGGCCATCCTGGCTGGCTTCACCTCGTTGGCGCTCGGCCTGCTGTTGTCGGGGCCGATCATCCGGAAACTCAGCCAACTGCGTCAGCCGGAGCGCTCGAAGGCGCTCATGGGTGACCTCGCCAAGGAAGGCGGGAAGATCCCGACCATGGGCGGCCTGCTCATCGGCGCCGCCATGATTCCTTCGGTGCTCCTCTGGGCCAAGCCCAACGTCCTCGTCCTCGCTTCGCTCTTCTGTCTCCTCGGCATGGGGCTCGTGGGTTTCGTCGACGATTGGCTGAAGGTCCGTCACGGCAGCTCGGATGGCATCTCGGCCCGCACCAAGCTCGGTGGCCAGGCCGTGGTCGCGTTGCTGGCGCTGGGGATCGTCCTGCTGGATCCCGCCTATCGGAGCACCCTCTGCGAAATCTGGCTGCCCATCCTGAATGGTCCGATCTGGACGGACCACTCCTTCGGTTTGCCCTTCGCCGTCTGTCTGGCCGTCGCCGTCGTCTTCATCGCGCTGGTCTGCATGGGATGCTCCAATGCCGTGAACCTCACGGATGGCTTGGACGGCCTCGCCATCGGCTGCGTCCTCATCACGACGACGATCCTCGGCGCCGTCGCCTACCTGGCCGGACACCATGATTTCGCCCAGTACCTCCGCATCAGCTATGTGCCGGGCGCGGGGGAACTCGCCGTCTTCTGCGCCGCCTTGGTCGGAGGCAGCCTGGTCTTCCTGTGGCATAACGCGGCCCCGGCGGAAGTCTACATGGGCGACGTGGGCGCGCTCGGCATCGGCGGTGCGCTCGGTTGCGTCGCCTGCCTCATGCACCAGCCCTTCCTGCTGGCGATCGTCGGAGGGGTGTTCGTCGTCGAGGCCGTCTCGGTCATCCTGCAGGTCGCCTATTTCAAGCGTACCGGCGGCCAGCGGCTCTTTTTGATGACGCCCATCCATCATCACTTCCAGAAGAAGGGCTGGCCGGCGACCAAGGTCGTCGCGCGCTTCTGGATCCTCTCTTTCCTCTGCGGCCTCCTCGGCCTGCTCACGTTGAAGATCCGATGACCGAGATCCCGGACAGCCTTCGTCGACGTCTGACCCGCCCCGCCGCCATCTTGGGCGCTGGGGTGAGCGGTCGCGCGGTCGCCGATGCGCTGGCGTTGGCCGGTTTCGCCTCCGTCATCTACGACGAGAGAGGCGACAACGCCGTCTTTGGTCCGGAAGAAGCGGCGCGTCACGACCTGATGGTCTACAGCCCGGGTTTCGCGCAACCGCACCCGTGGATGTTGGCCGCCCGGCGCGCGGGTTTGCTCTGCCTCGCGGAGCTGGATTTCGGCGCCTTGCTCTGGTCGGGCGCCTCGATCGCCATCACGGGGACGAACGGCAAGACGACGCTGACCGATTTCCTCTCCTTCGCGCACAAGCGGGCCGGCCTCAACGCGATCGCCTGCGGCAACGTCGGCCTGCCCTTGACCGCCTTGGCCAACACCTCCTCCAACGCCGCGTTTCTGGCCGTCGTCGAGGTCAGTTCCTTCCAAGCCGAGGACCTGCGCCACTTCACGCCCGAGACCGTCCTTTGGACGAACTTCGACGAAGACCACCTCGATCGCCATGGCGACCTCGAGAGTTACTTCCGCGCCAAGTTCAAGCTCGTCGAGCGGATGGTCGTCGGTGGCACCCTCATCGTGGGCGAGTCGGTCCAGGCCGCGGCCAAGCAGTTCGGCATCGAGATGCCCGAAGGCACGTTGATCGCCACGCGCGCCGAAGTCGCCGCCTCCATCCCCGCGGGCTCCGTCTTCGAGTCCTGGCCGCAACGCGAGAACTGGGCCTTGGCGGTCCGCTATTGGCAGTCGCGCGGCATCCCGCTGCGGCACCTCGAGGAATCCGCCAAACTGTTCCGCCCGGCGCCGCACCGTTTGCGCAAGGTGGCGGAAGCGCGGGGCATCGAGTTTTGGAACGACTCCAAGGGCACGAATTTCCATGCCGTCTATGCGGCGTTGGAGCAGTTCACCATCCCGGTCCGTTGGGTCGGCGGCGGCAAGTGGAAGGGTGGGGACCTCGGTCGCTTCGCCGCGACCCTGGCGCCGCGCATCGATTCGGCTTACCTGATTGGTGAGACCGGGGTCGAACTCCAGCGCGCCCTCGAAGCCTTGGGCAAGCCCGCCCGTTATTTCCCCTCGTTGCAGGACGCCGTCGTCGCCGCCGCCAAGGACGCCCAAGGCCCCGTCGCCATCCTCCTGAGCCCCGGCTTCTCCAGCTTCGACCAATTCAAGGGCTATGCCGAACGCGGCATCGTCTTCGAGCGTGCGGCGACCGCCTTGGCCAACCGCGTCTGACTTTCCGTTCACCCAATCTTCCAACCCAAACCAAACCACACACACATCATGCGACCCATCATCACCGTCAGCGCCGTCGTGCTCCTGCACCTCTGCGTCATCGCCGTCCTCGTCGGAGTCAACGGCTGCCGCAGCACCAGCGGCTACGAGAAGGAACCCGACCTCACCGCGTACTCCGCGGGTGCCCGTACGGCCACGCCCGCGCCGGCGTTGACCCCGGCGCCTCTGCCGGTCGCCACGCTGCCGACGCCCAAGCCCGCCAAGGTGACCCCCGTGACGCCGGTCGGCGTCGGTGGCACGCACGCCGTGCTGAAGGGCGAAACCCTGTCCCTCATCGCTTCCCGCGAAAAAGTCACCATCGATGACCTTGCCGCGGCCAACGGCATTTCCCGCAACGCGATCATTCGTGAAGGTCAGAAGCTGAAGATTCCGGCGCCGGGTGCGGCGAAGAAGGCTGCCCCGAAGGCCACGCCGGCTCCGAAGGCCCCGTCCAACAATACCGCCCCGGCGGCCCCCGCTGGCCCAGCCATCGAGCCGATGAAGATCATCCGCTTCACCGCGGAGTCGGCTCCGGCTCCGGCGGTGGATGCCGGCGCTCCGGCCCCGGCCCCGACCAAGTAATCGGCCTAGGTTAGTCTCGTCCCGCCGCCATGATCATCGCGCCCAAACAGGAGAGCCCCCGATTCCTCGGGAGCCACGCCTTTTGGATCGCGGTGATCGCGGTGGCGTTGATCGCCTTCGGCCTCGTCAATCAATACAGCGCCGGGATTTCGCTGAACGCGAAGAACCGGACCGCCGCGTTCGATCGCCAGCTGTTGTACGTGCCGTTCGCGCTCTTGGCCGGTTGGCTCGCCTTCCGCGTCAACCTCGAACGTCTCCGCGAGTATCGCTGGTGGATCCTGGGAGCGGCCATGCTCGCCATGCTGGCGGCGCGCATTCCCGGCATCGGCGTCACGGTCAACGGTTCCTGGCGCTGGATCGACTTCGGTTTTTTCCGCCTGCAGGCCTCCGACCTCGGCAAACTCGCCCTCGTCATCGTGCTCGCCGACATGTTGGCGCGCCTCCAGCGGCATACGCTCGACCTGCGCAAGCCGGTCTTCCGCCTGAGCACCCGGGAGCCGTTTTTCTTCACCCCCGCCGGCTGGTTGGATTGCCGCGAAGGTTTCGTCAAACCCGCGCTCGTCATCGGTTGCATCTGCGTCGGCATCGCGCTCGGGCCGGATTTGGGCACCATCGTGCTGTGCGCGGCCGTGGGCGGTACGATGATGTACGTCGCGGGGGTCCGCTGGAAATACATCATCCCCACTTTCTTGATCTGCAGCGCGGGCTTCACGGTCCTGATCCTGAATTGGGGCAACCGCTTCCGTCGGTTTACTTCGTTCATGGATCCGTGGGGACACCGTGAAAACGAAGCTTACCAGCTCTTCGAAGGGATGATCGCCTTCGGCGTCGGTGGCGTGACGGGGAAGGGCGCCGCCAACGGGCTCCAAGTCCGCGCCTACCTACCCGAAGCGCATACGGACTTCGTCTTGGCGAACATCGGCGAAGAACACGGCCTGATCGGCACGGTCCTGGTGGCGTTGGCTTACCTGACCATCTTCTGGTTGGCCTTCCGGGCGATGCAGTTCTCGAACGACCTCTATCGCCTCAACGTCTGCCTGGGAGCCACGCTCTTCCTCGTGCTGCAGGCGTTGGTGAACATGGGCGTCGTCACCGGCTTGTTGCCGACCAAAGGCATCTCTTTGCCCTTCCTGAGCTACGGTGGCACGAATCTGGTGATCATGTCCTGCATGGTCGGGCTGATCTTGAACTGCATCCGCGAGGCGGCGCAGCCCCCGTTCAAGCCCAAGGAGGCGCGCGCATGAGCCGCGTGCTGCTAGCCTGTGGCGGGACCGGTGGCCATCTCGCCCCCGGCATCGCCCTGGCCCAGCGGCTCACGGATGAAGGCCACGAGTGCCTCCTCGTGGTCAGCAGCAAAGCGGTCGATGCGCGGATGACGGCG
>DBCN01000154.1:17624-27972 GCA_002293065.1 Opitutia bacterium UBA957 | reverse complement strand
CGCCGGGCGGCGAAGGACGACAAAGCCTTGGCTACGACCTTGGCGGGAATCCTCGCCCGTCTGCCCAAGCTCAATCAGGCCCCGAGCCAGCCGGGGCTTTCGGGGGAGGCGCACGATGTCCTCCTGAAGGCGAAGGAGGAAGCGACGGCGATGAAGGACGACTATGTCTCCGCCGAGCACGTGCTGCTGGCGCTCTCCGAGTCGCCCTCCTTGCGCGCGGCCTTCAGCGGCATCGATTTCGGCCGAACGAACATCCTGGGCGCCCTCAAGGCCGTCCGGGGCTCGCAACGCGTCACGACCTCCAACCCGGAGGCGACCTATGAAGCCTTGTCCAAGTACGGCATGGACCTGACGGCGCGGGCCCGCACCGGCAAGATGGATCCGGTGATCGGTCGCGACGAGGAGATCCGCCGGGTGATCCGGATTCTTTCCCGCCGCACCAAGAACAATCCGGTCCTCATCGGCGAACCCGGGGTCGGCAAGACCGCCGTGGTCGAAGGCCTCGCCCAGCGCATCGTCAACGGCGACGTTCCGGAGGGCCTGCGCGACAAGGTCATCTTCTCCTTGGACATGGGCGCTTTGCTCGCGGGGGCCAAGTATCGCGGGGAATTCGAGGAACGCCTGAAGGCCGTCCTGGCGGAGGTGAAGTCCGCCGAAGGGGGCATCCTGCTCTTCATCGACGAAATGCATACGCTGGTCGGCGCGGGTAAGGCCGAAGGCGCGATCGATGCCGCCAACCTGCTTAAGCCCATGCTCGCCCGCGGTGAGCTCCATTGCATCGGCGCGACGACCTTGGATGAATTCCGCGAGCACGTCGAAAAGGACGCCGCGCTCGAACGCCGCTTCCAACAGGTCCTCGTCGAGCCGCCCAGCGTGCCCGACACGGTCTCCATCCTGCGCGGACTCCGCGAGCGTTTCGAGGTCCACCACGGCGTCCGCATCGAAGATGCCGCCTTGGTCGAGGCCGCCGTGCTCTCGGACCGCTACATCACTTCCCGCTTCCTGCCCGACAAGGCCATCGACCTCATCGATGAAGCTTGCGCGCAGATCCGCACCGAAATCGACAGCGTTCCGGCCGAGCTCGATGTGCTGAACCGCCGCGTCCTCCAGCTGGAGGTCGAGGAATCGGCGTTGAAGAACGAGAAGGACGATGGTTCCAAGGCCCGGCTCGGCGTCCTCCGGAAGGAACTCGCCGAGGCCCGTGAATCCCAGCGTACCGTCCGCGGCCGCTGGGAATCCGATAAGGCTTCGGTGACGAAGGTCCGCACCGCCCGCGAGCAGCTCGACGCGGCCCGGCGGGAGATGACCGAGGCCGAACGCAACGGCGACCTGAACGCCATGGCCGCGCTTCGCCACGGCCGCATCCCGCAACTCGAGAAGGACGTCGCCGCCTTGGAGAAGGGGGCGAAATCGGGGACGGGTCTCTTCCGGGAAACCGTGACCCCGGAAGAAGTCGCCGAAGTGGTCGCCCGCTGGACGGGCGTGCCGGTGGCGCGCCTGCTCTCCGGTGAGCGCGAGAAGCTCCTGCAGCTCGCCAATAGCCTCAAGGCCCGCGTGGTCGGCCAGGAGGAGGCCGTCTTGGCCGTCGCTGATGCCGTGCAACGTTCGCGCGCCGGCGTGCAGGACCCGCGTCGTCCGGTCGGTTCGTTCCTCTTCCTCGGCCCGACGGGCGTCGGCAAGACCGAACTCGCCAAGGCCCTGGCCATCGAGCTCTTCGACAGCGAGAAGTCCATGGTCCGCCTCGACATGTCCGAGTACATGGAGAAGCACTCCGTCTCGCGCCTCGTCGGCGCCCCTCCCGGCTATGTCGGCCATGAGGAAGGTGGCCAGCTGACCGAGGCGATTCGTCGCCATCCTTACACGGTGGTGCTCCTCGATGAAGTCGAGAAGGCCCACCCCGACGTGTTCAATATCCTCCTCCAAGTGCTCGATGACGGTCGCCTGACCGACTCCCAGGGGCGCACGGTCGATTGCCGCAACGCCATCTTCATCATGACCTCGAACATCGGCAGCCGGCATATCGCCAGCGGCGCGGGCCTCGGCGAGATCACCGAGAACGTGCGCGAAGCGGTCATGACCGACCTGCGGGCCCATTTCCGGCCCGAGTTCCTCAACCGCGTGGACGACATCGTGCTCTTCCATCCGCTTGGCCTCGAACAGGTCGCCGCCATCGCCGGCTTGCTCCTGCAGGGGCTCAACGCCCGCTTGGCCGCCAAGCGCATCCAATTGGTGCTCTCGCCGGAAGTCCTCCGCTGGCTCGCCGACCGTGGTCTGGACCCCGTGTATGGGGCCCGTCCGCTCCGTCGCTTCATCCAACGCGAGATCGAGACGCCGCTGGCCCGTCAACTTCTGGCTGGCACGGTCCTCGACGGCTCGCTCGTCCGCGTCACGTTGACCAAGGAAGGGGTGGCCTTCGAGTCTCAGCCCGGCGGGTTTTCGGGTTGAAGTAGACGGGCGGCCGCTGAATCCTTCCGGCATGACAGCCACGCGCATTCGTTGTGGGGTAGCCGGCACGGGTTCCCTCGGCCAGCACCACGCCCGCATCTACTCGACCCTCCCGGGGGCCGAGCTCGCCGGCATCTACGAGCCCGACGACAAGCGGGCGGCCGAGATCTGTGCCCGGCATCATTGCGCCCGTTTCGCCACCTTGGATGAGATGGCCGCCGCCTGCGACGCCGTCAGCGTCGTCGTGCCGACCAATTATCATGCCGCCCTGGCCATCCCCTTGCTGGAGAAGGGCTGTCACCTCCTGGTTGAGAAGCCGCTGTGCGTCACCCTCGAGGAAGCCGAGCAAATCCTCGCGGCCGCCCGCAAGGCCGACCGCATCGTGCAGGTGGGTCATATCGAACATTATAACCCGGTGATGTCCTATCTCGAGAAAGCCGTCACCGACGCGCGTTACATCACCGCCGAGCGGCTGGCTCCCTTCACCCCGCGCGGGACCGAGGTGGGCGTCGTCTTGGACCTCATGATCCACGACATCGGCATCGTCCTGCAGCTCGCCAACTCCGAGGTCGAGAAGATCGACGCGGTCGGCGTCTCCGTCGTCACCAAGACCGAGGACATCGCCAACGCCCGCATCGCCTTCCGCAATGGCTGCGTCGCCAACCTGAGCGCCAGCCGGGTCTCCTTGAAGAAGAACCGCGAGATCCGCGTCTTCCAGACCGGCGGGTACGCCTCCATCGACTTCATGGGCCAGAAGGGCCACACCGTCCGGGTCGACCCGACGGTCGAAGGCGGCTTCGCCAAGGAAGAGATTCCCATCGAGAAGGCGGAGCCGTTGGCCGTCGAGCTCGGTTCGTTTGTGGCCTGCGTCCGCGACCGTAAGAGCCCGAAGGTCAGCGGTGAACTTGGGCGGACGGCCCTTGAAGTCGCCTTGCGCATCACCGAGCAGATCCGCGCGGGCATGGCTCGTCGATGAGCGCTTTCCCGTCCATCCCGGCGGCCTTTGAGCGGCCCCGCACGGGCGGGGTCGATGTCCTCTTCGTGGCGGGTGAACATTCCGGCGATCAGCATGCCGCCAAGGCGATCCAAGATTTGCTGAAGCTTCGGCCGGACTTGCGCGTGGCGGCCTTCGGCGGCCCGCGGATGCAGGCGGCCGGTGCGCAATTGCTCTTCGATATGACCGGCTTCTCCGCCGTCGGCATCGTCGAGGTCCTTTCGGCATACCCTTTCTACCGCCGCCTCTTCGCGCGGATGACCGCTTGGTCCCTGCAGTGGAAGCCCAAGCTCGTCGTGCTCGTCGATTACCCCGGGCTCAACCTGCGCTTGGCGAACGAACTCCGCTTGGCCGGACTTTCCCGGGCGGGTGGCGGTGAGACGGCCGTCATCCAATATGTCAGCCCCCAGTTGTGGGCGTGGAAGCCGAAGCGTCGCTTCACGATGGCCCGCGACCTCGATGCCGTCGGGACGATTTTCCCGTTCGAGCCGGCGGTCTACGCCGATACCAAACTGGACGCCCGTTTCGTCGGCCATCCCTTTGCGGAAGCCGACCACGTTCCGGCGCTGAGCTACGCCGCCGAAGGCCCGGTCCTTCTCTTGCCCGGTAGCCGTCCCAAGCCCGTCCGCAAGATCTTCCCGGCGCTGATCGAGGCCTTTGCCCGTTTCCGGCGCGACCATCCGAAGCGTCGCGCGCTCGTCCTGCACACGGGTGGGGAAGTGCATGCCGAGCTTTATCGCTTGTGCGCCGAATACGGTGAAGAAGCCAAAGGCATCGACCTGCGGCCGGTTTCCGATGGGCCGGTCGCCGGCTGTGCCGCGCTCGTCAGTTCGGGCACGATGTCGCTGACGGTCGCGTTGGCCGGGATTCCCGGGGCCGTCGTCTATCGGGCGAACCCGTTGACCTGGATCGTCGGCCGGCGCCTGATCGCGGGCCGCGTCGACCACCTTGGCATCGCCAATATTCTCCTCAAGCGGCCGGCTTGGCCGGAGTACCTGCAGTCGGCCTGCGAACCGCGGGCCCTCGCCGCGCGCTTGGCGGCGTGCGTCGACGATGGCCAAGCCCGGCGGCAGGCGGACGCCGATGCCCGTGAACTCATGAGCCTCCTCGCGGCCACCGCGGGCTCCACGCCGGCCGAATGGATGGCTAGCTTCTTGCCACGGTGAGCGGCTCCCTGCGCATCGCTGTCCTCGGTTGCGGCTACGTCGGCACCGCGTTTGCGCTGCAGGCCCAAGCCCGTGGTCATGCCGTCCTCGGCGTGGTGCGCTCGGGAGAGTCCGTCGCCCGGTTGCAGGCGCTGGGTGTTTCCGCGCAGGCGTGCGACCTGCAAGCCGACGATTGGACGGCCTTGCCGGCGGCCTTTGACGTCGTCGTCTACGCCGCCAGCACTGGCGGAGCCGGGGTGGATGCTTATGCTCGGACCTACGATGCCGGCGTGAAGCGCGCGCTGGCTTGGGCCGGCGGGGCTGGGGCGCGACATTTCATCTTCACGAGCTCAACGGGCGTCTATCGTCAAGACGATGGTAGCGTCGTCACCGAAGCCAGTGAAGTCGGCGGTACCCCGACGGCCGATGCCATGCTCGCCGGAGAGCGTGCGGTGCTCGCGTCGGGTCTCGCGTCCGCGACGGTGCTGCGCTTCGGAGGTCTGTATGGACCGGGTCGCCATTACCTCCTCGATCAGCTCAAGCGTGGCGAGAACGTCATTGGTGGCCGCGTGGATCATTTCATCAACTACCTGCATCAGGCGGACGCCGCCGGGGCGGTGTTGGCGGCTGCGGAAAGTGCGGCGCGCGGGGCGCACCTCTACAATGTCACCGATGGCCAGCCCGTCACGAAAGCCGACTTGGCTCTGTGGATTTCCGCCCAGCTGCAGTTGCCCGCGCCCATCTTCGACGCCGAAGCCCCGGCGGGTCCGCGGATGCGCCGGAGCGGCCAGGTGCAGCCCAGTCGCATCGTCGACGCGAGTCTGATTGCCCGCGAATTGAGATGGAAACCGACCGTCCAAGATGTTTTCACGGGTTTACGGTCGTTTTTGTCCTGAAAGTCGGCTCAAGTGGCAGGCTGTTCACCGTTTTGACATCAAGCCGTAACAATCGAATGAGATAGTGATCCTGCACATCGCACACAACACCTATGAAAAGCACCCTCCAGTCCATGTTGATTGCCGCTGCCGCCCTCTCCGCGGTTCCGGCCTTCGCCCAAGACAAAGCCACGCTCGATCTTCTCGTGAAGAAGGGCATCATCACCGCTGAAGAGCGTGCCAAGACGCTTCAGTCGGCCGCCGCCACGAAGACCGAGTCTGGCATGGACCGCGTTTTCATCAAGGAAGCCGGTGCCAACCGCCTCACCTTCTCCGGCCGTATCCAAGGCCAGTGGGAAATGGCCGACTACACGCAGACCGCTGCGGGCGTCGAGACCCAAGCGACCGACCTCAACAACGTGCTGATGCGTCGCCTCTACCTCGGCGCCAAGGTTGATGTAGGTTATGGCTTCTCCGGCGAACTCGTCTGGAACTTCGGTGACAGCTCCCAGGGCACTTCCGGCGTCCGCGCCGGCGCCGCCGACAAGGCCGTCTTCACGTACGAAGCCGAGTTCGGCAAGTTCGACATCGGGTACCAGAAGGTCAACTTCGGTCAGGAAGAGAACACCTCCTCCTCCGCCCTCTACACCGTCGAGCGTTCCATGCTCACCCGTTACTTCGCCGAGTCCAACAATGGTCGTCGCCTTGGTTTCGGTGCCCGCCACGTCGGCCTCCATTATTCCAACAAGATCGTCGTCGGTGAAGGCGGTCCCGGTACCTTTGCCTACGGTGCGGCCATCGTCGATGCCGTCCAGGGTTACAACTCCACCGGTGTCAATGATTACGGTTACTATGCCAACGCCTCCTTCGACTGGAAGCCCCTCGGCCTCATGGTTGGTGTCAACTTCGGCATTACCCCTCATGGCGGCACCCTTACCGCTGTCGGTGGTTCCACGGACATGGTCGAAGGTTTGAATCCTTACTTCAAATATGTCACCGGCGACCTCACCGTCGTGGGTGAATACATCACCACGGCCGTTGACGCCACCTCCGGCACCATCGCTTCCAGCGGTGGCGTGGATCGCGACCCGAATGGTTACAACCTCACCCTTGCCTACAAGTTGTCCGAGAAACTTGAGGCGGTAGCCCGTTATTCCGCCCTCGACACCGATGGCCGCGGTCAACAGGTCGGCGATGGTTTCCGTGATGTCGTGACCACCGGCACCTCCGGCTCCACCTACGATAAGTCGCACAGCATCTTCATCGGGTTCAATTATTACTTCAATAAGAACAACGCGAAGATCCAAGTCGGCTATGAGAAGGCCAAGCTTGAAGGCACCATCACCTATAATGGTGACGGAACTTTCAGCACCAATCAGGCCAACTTCGCCGATGCGGACATCTTCCGCGTCCAGGCGCAGGTTCTGTTCTAAATCCTAGGATTTAGTCTTCATAGCACGAGGGCCGGCAGGGATGCCGGCCCTCTTCCTTTGGTGGAGTCCACCGTGGATAGGCCGGGTGCTTGCGCGCCGGGCCTATTTTATATCATAGATATGCAATGACCGATCGCCTCACGCCCGCCGCCCGCAGCGCGCTCATGGCCAAGGTCCGAGGCCGCGGCAACGTCACCACCGAGGTCGCGCTCGCCCAGGTCTTTCGGAGTGAAGGCTACGTCGGCTGGCGTCGGCAGCGGACGGTGCAGGGGCGGCGGCGCGGTGGGGCGGCTTGGCGGGTGCGTCCGGATTTCCTGTTCCCGGCGCGGCGCCTGGCCATCTTCGTGGACGGTTGCTTCTGGCATGGCTGTCCGCGCCATGCGACGCGGCCGCAGGGCAACCGGGCCTTCTGGCTCCGCAAGTTCCGGCAAAACCGGGAACGCGACGGTCGCAATGGCCGCGACCTCCGGGCCGCCGGTTGGCGCGTGGTGCGGCTGTGGGAGCATGAACTCAAGCCGAAGGCCAGGTCCGCCTTGCTCCGCAAACTGCGCCGGTTCTTCCCGGCGGCTTGAACTCAGCCAACAAAAAGGCCCGGCGGGTGCCGGGCCTTTCGGGGGGAGTCCGTTTAAGGCTCAGAGCGGGCGGTGGTCAGGCGTGGAGCCGGAACCGATTTCGCGGGAGCGAGCCTTGAGGCGGTTGTTCTCTTCGGTCAGGGTCGCGAAGGTCTTTTCGATTTCGGCCATCTTCGAGTTGGCTTCGCGGAGGGCGGCGGACGCGACTTCCAGATCGGCTTCAGCCTTCTTCGACTTGGCGTTGGCTTCACGCACTTCGGAGCCGTCGCGGAGCTTGGCGACTTCGGCGGTGAGTTCGTTCACGCGGGCGGCGGACTCGGAGCGCGCCTTTTCCAGTTCGGCGATCTTCGTCGCGTTCTTGGCGAGGGCATCCTTGGTGGCGGCGTAGTCTTCGTCGGTCTTCTTATGGGCGTCGGCGGCGGCGGCGACCTTGGCGGCGGCGGCTTCAGCGGCCTTTTCGGCGGCCTTGACCTTCACTTCGGCTTCGGCGGCCTTGCGCTCGGAGGCGGTCTGCTTGTCGCGGGCGGCGCGGACCTGTTCGCGGGTTTCGTCCTGGACCTTGGCGAGCTCGGTGCGGGTGTCGTTTTCGGTCACGACGCAGACGATCGCAACGCCGGCAAGGGCGGCGGAGACCAAGCTGAGGATGATGGTGGTTGGCTTCATGGGATTCTGTTGCCTACAGGAATTGCCGTAAAAAGCCCTTGGGTCAAGAACCTAGGCAACGCGGACCGCCCTCTGGGGGCTCATGACAGGCGGTTTTTGTAGTCCGCGTATCCAAAACGGCGAATAACCCGAGTTTGCCCGACGGCGGGGTCGAAGGTGGCGATCGCCGGGAGGGGGACGCCGTTGAAGGTGGTATTCTTGACGAACGTGTAGTGCGACATGTCCATGAAGACGAGGCGCTGGCCGATTTGGAGCGGTGCGGCGAAGGAGTAGTCGCCGATGACATCGCCCGCCAAGCAGGTGACGCTGCCGAGGCGGTAGGTGTGGGCAAGCTTGCCTGGGAGGTCGCCGTCGAGGATGTCCGCCCGGTAGGGCATCTCCAAGGTGTCAGGCATGTGACAAGTGGCCGAGACGTCGATGATCGCGATGTCGACGCCGTTGTGGACGAGGTCGAGGACGGTGCCGACGAGGACGCCGGTGCCGATGCCGATGGCTTCGCCGGGTTCAAGGTAGACCTGAATGTGCTGACCCCAGCGGGCCCGGAAGTCGGTGATGATCTTGACGAGCAGGTCGAGGTCGTAACCGGGGCGGGTGATGTGGTGGCCGCCGCCGAAGTTGACCCACTTGAGGTGCGGGATGAATTCGCCGAACTTGCTCTCGAAGGCGGCGACGGTGCGTTGCAGGACGTCGGCGCCTTGTTGGCACATCGTATGGAAGTGCAGGCCTTCAAGACCTTCGAGGTCGCTCGCGTCTTTGATCTCGGAGCGGAGCGTGCCGAGGCGGGAGCCGCGGGCGCAGGGGTTGTAGAGTTCGACTTCGACTTCGGCGTGCTCGGGGTTGACGCGCAGGCCGAAGGAGATCTTGCGTTTGGCCGCTTGGGCCGCGGCCCGGTAACGCTGCCACTGGGCGGGCGAATTGAACGAAATGTGGTCGGCCACGCGGAGCAGCTGCGCGAACTCCTCATCCTTGAAGGCCGGTGAATAGGCGTGGACCTCGCCGCCGAATTCTTCGCGCCCCAGCAGCGCTTCGTGGATGCCGCTCGCCGTCGTGCCGGCGAGGTACTTGGAGATCAACTTGGCCTCGCTGAACTGCGCGAAGCCCTTGAGCGCGAGCAGCACCTTGGCGCCCGAGCGGTCCATGACGGAACGGAGGATGCGCAGGTTGCCTTCGAGCAAGCCGCGGTGGAGGACGTGACAAGGGCTCGGGACCTGCGAGAGGTCGACCTGACGGAAGGCGGCAGTGAGGGCGTCGGATTCGTGCACGGCTTCAAGGTGCTGGCGTGGAGAGAGGGGGCAAATAAAAAGCCCGCCGGTGGGCGGGCTTCGGGTGGGCTGGTCGGCGCTTAGACCGGCAGCTCTTGGACCTGCCAAGGCAGGCCACGCTTGTTCAGTTCTTCCATGAAAGGGTCGGGATCGCACTCTTCCATGTTCCAGACGCCCGGCTTGAGCCACTTGCCCGTGGCGAGCATGGCGCCGCCGATCGCCGCCGGGACGCCGGTGGTGTAGCTGATCGCCTGGGATTTGACCTCGGCGTAGCATTCTTGGTGGTCGCAGACGTTGTAGATGAAGACCTTGCGCGGCTTGCCGTCCTTGATGCCGGTGATCTCGCAGCCGATGCAGGTCTTGCCCTTGGTGCGCGGGCCCAGCGAGGCCGGGTCCGGCAGGAGCGCCTTGAGGAACTGGATCGGGACGATCTGGTGACCTTGGAATTCGATCGGATCGATGCGGGTCATGCCCACGTTCTGGAGCACGCGGAGGTGGTTGAGGTAGTTGTCGGAGAAGGTCATGAAGAAGCGGATGCGCTTCAGGCCCTTGATGTTCTTGGCGAGCGACTCGAGTTCCTCGTGGAAGAGCAGGTAGCTGGGCTTGGGGCCGATGACCGGGTAGTTGTAGTCGACGCGGAGCTTCGGGTCGAGGGGTTCGGTTTCCTTCCACTCCCCGTTTTCCCAGAAACGACCGCGCTGCGTGATCTCGCGGATGTTGATCTCGGGGTTGAAATTGGTCGCGAACGGATAGCCGTGGTCGCCGGCGTTGGCGTCCATGATGTCGACGGTTTCGATGGTATCGAAGAGGTGTTTCTGGGCGTAGGCGCAGAAGACGTTGGTCACGCCGGGGTCGAAGCCCGAGCCGAGCAGGGCGGTGAGGCCGGCCTTCTCGAAGCGTTCGCGGTAGGCCCACTGCCAGGAGTATTCGAACTTCGCGAGGTGCGGCGGTTCGTAGTT
>DBCN01000154.1:16096-17509 GCA_002293065.1 Opitutia bacterium UBA957 | reverse complement strand
GCCACGGTGGCCTTGACGTCGTCGGCGTCGACCGCCGCGGTGCGGATCGTGCGGCCCGTCGCGTTCTTCACGTCGGCGGCGATGGCCTTGCACTTGTTCTCGTTGCGGGAGGCCAGCATCACCTCGGAGAAGGCTTCGGGGTGCATGGCGCACTTGTGGGTCACGACGTTGCCGACGCCGCCGGCACCGATGATCAGGACTTTTTTGCTCATAAGGTTGCATGATTCCTGTCCACAAGCGGGGGAGGGGAAAGAAAAAAGGATGCACAAACCGGTGAACAAGCCGTGACAGCCCGCGGGCACCCCGAGGGGCTTCCGCGAAAGGGAACCCTTTTGGCTGGCGGGATGGACGGGACTCGAACCCGCGACCTCCTACGTGACAGGCAGGCGCTCTAACCAACTGAGCTACCACCCCGGACAGCCAAAAGGAAGGTGAACAAAGCCCCCTGCACCCCCGGCTGTCAAACGGAAAACCTCGTCAATTATCGACGAATCTGCCCGTTACCCACGACTTCGAACTTCCAGGTGGTTAATTCCCTGATTCCCATGGGTCCACGGGCATGCAGCCGGTCGGTGCTGATGCCGACTTCGGCCCCGAAACCAAATTCGCCCCCATCGGTGAACCGGGTACTGGCGTTCCAGTAGACGCAGGCGCTGTCGACCTGAGCCAAGAAGGAGCGGGCCACGGCTTCGTCGGCGGTGATGATGGCGTCGGAATGGTGCGAACCGCAGGTCTCGATGTGCGCGACCGCCTCGGCCAAGCCGGCGACGACCTTGATGTTCAAGACCAAGGCCAGGTGTTCGGTCCGGAAATCGGCTTCGGTGGCAGGCTGCGCCGACGGGACGAGCGCACAGGTGCGGGGGCACCCGCGGATTTCGGTCTGTTGAGCCGCCATCGCCCGACCGACCGTGGGCAGGAAGCGGTCGGCGACCGCGGCGTCGACCAGCAAAGTCTCGGCGGCATTGCAGGCGCTGGGCCGCTGGCACTTGGCGTTGACGATGATCGCTTCCGCCATGGCCAGGTCGGCGGCGGCGTGGACGTAGATGTGGCAGATGCCGGCGTCGTGCTTGATGACCGGCACCTTGGCGGAATTCACGACCGCCTCAATGAGGCCGGGACCTCCGCGCGGGACGATGATGTCGACGATGCCGCGCAACGAGCCGAGGGCGGGGACGGCGTCGCGGTCGGTGAAGGGCAGGAGCGTGACGGCTTCCGTCGGCAAACCCGCGGCCGCGAGTCCCCTCGCAAAAGCTTGGGCGAGCGCGAGGTTGGTGTGGAGGGCCTCGCTCCCGCCGCGGAGGATGCAGGCATTGCCCGACTTCAAGCAGAGCGCGGCGGCGTCGACGGTGACGTTGGGGCGCGATTCGAAGATGATGGCGACGAGCCCGATGGGGACGCGGCGACGGACGATCT
>DBCN01000154.1:3972-15949 GCA_002293065.1 Opitutia bacterium UBA957 | reverse complement strand
AGGCCTTTGGCTTGAGCCGCGGCGAGGTCTTGAGCGTTCGCGGCGAGGATGGCAGGCTCGGCGGCGCGGAGGGCTTGGGCGGCGGCGCGCAGGGCTTGGTCGCGGACCGCCGTCGTCGATAGGGCCACGGCGCGCGCCGCCGCCTTGGCCGCCTGGGCCAGTGCCGTCACGCGCTGCAGCAGGTCGCTCATCGCAGGGAGAACCGCGTCCCCAGTTTCTTGCCGGCGGCGAGCTCCAGGAGGACGTTGGCTTTACGACCATGCGCGATGATGGTGTCGACGCCCCCTTCGGCGGCGATTTCCGCGGCCTGCAGTTTCGTCACCATGCCGCCGACGTTGCGTTCGGAACCAGCCCCACCCGCGAGACCGCGGATGGCCTCATCGATCTTGGTCACCTTCGGGATGCGGTCGCCCGTCCCATCGGACTTGGTCATGAGCCCATCGACGCCCGAGAGGATGACGAGCAAGTCGGCGCCGACGAGCGCGGCGACGTGCGCGGAGAGGCGGTCGTTGTCGCCCACGCGGATTTCTTCATCCGCGATGGCGTCGTTCTCATTGATGATCGGGACGAAGCGCTTGCGCTTGAGGAGCAGATCCAGGGTGGCGCGGGCATTGCGCGTGCAGGCCCGGCTATCGAGGTCCCAGTAGGTCAGCAGCATCTGCGAGCCGAGGAGTCCATGGCGGGCGAAGTGGCGTCCATAGACGGACATCAATTCAGGTTGACCGACGGTGGCGCAGGCTTGCAGTTCGCGGGCGTCCTTCGGGCGTTTCTCGAGGTTCATGGCCGTCATGCCAGCGGCGACGGCGCCCGAGGAGACGACGACGACCTCGATACCTTTCTTCATCAGGCCGGCGACTTGGTCGGTGATGCGACCGATCTGCACGCGGTCGACCTTGCCGTCCTTGCGGGTGAGCAGGCCGGAACCGAGTTTGATGACCCAACGTTTTGCCATATGAGTGGGAGCGAACCTAACGGACGGAATCCGCCGTTGTCCAGCGTCAGAGTGCGGAGCTGTCCCGGGTCGGCGGGGTCAGGCCGGCCGCCAGCCACCCTTTATCCGTCAGGACGCGGCCTTGGGGGGTGCGGGTCACATAGCCTTCCTGCACGAGGAAGGGTTCGTGGACCTCTTCGAGCGTGTGGGCATCTTCGCCGATGGCCGCCCCGATGCTGCTCAGCCCGACGGGGCCGCCGTTGTGTTTCTGGGCCATGGCCCGGAGGAAACGGTGATCCATGTCGTCGAGGCCGTTCTGGTCGATCTCCAGCAGCTCCAAGGCCGCGGCGGTGACGGCGGCATCGGCCTTGCCGGCGGCGCGTTCGAGGGCGTAGTCGCGCGTGAAGCGCAGCAGGTTGTTGACGATGCGCGGCGTGCCGCGGGCGCGGCGGGCGACTTCTTCGGCGCCGCCTTGGTCGAGGTCGAGGTTCAGCAGCTTCGCGTTGCGGGCGACGATCGTCAGCAACTGCGCGCGCGTGTAGTAGTCGAGACGCGTCTGGAGGGTGAAGCGGCTCCGCAGCGGCGCGGTCAGCAGGCCCGTGCGCGTGGTGGCGCCGACCAAGGTGAACTTCGGCAGGTCGAGGCGGACGCTGCGTGCGTTCGGCCCTTGGTCGATCATGATGTCGATGCGGAAGTCCTCCATGGCGGAGTACAGGAATTCTTCGACCGTCTTGGGGATCCGGTGGATCTCGTCGATGAAGAGCAGTTCGCCTTCTTGCAGGCTCGTGAGCAGACCGGCGAGGTCGGAGGCCTTTTCGACGACGGGTCCGGAAGTCACGCGGATGGGCCGCCCCATCTCCTCGGCGAGGATCATCGCCAGCGTGGTCTTGCCGAGTCCCGGCGGGCCATGGAGCAGGATGTGGTCGAGCGTCCGACCTTCGCGGCGGGCGGCCCCGACCATGACGCGGAGACGCTCGACGGTGCGGGGTTGCCCGACGAAATCGGCGAGGGAAGGCGGGCGCAGCGCTTGGTCGAGCGGGCGGTTGGGCGCGCTCACCGCGGCCTTGCCGGCGGCGGGTTGGGTCGATTCCGGATCATCCTTGGCGCGGGCCATGGCAGTAACGTGGCGAGTCGGGAAGCGAAGGCAACCCTCAGTCCTCGGCGAAGCCTTTCGGCATCGCGGAAGCGGGGAGCCGTTCGATCTGGGCGCCGAGGGAGCGCAGGCGTTCCTCGAAGCGTTCGTAGCCGCGGTCGAGGTGATAGAGGCGTTGGACCCACGTTTCGCCCTTGGCCGTCAGGGCGGCGAGGATGAGGGCGGCGGATGCCCGAAGGTCGGAGGCCATCACAGGCGCGCCGGAGAGCGGGCGGTCGCCGTACACCGCGGCGGTGGCGCCATCGATGGCGATTTCCGCGCCCATGCGTTGGAGTTCCGCCGCATGCATGAAGCGGTGCGGGTAGACTTTTTCCGTGACCGTGCTGCGGCCGTCGACCAGTAATTGAAGAGCCATGAACTGGGCTTGGAGGTCGGTGGGAAAACCCGGGTAGGGTTCGGTGATGATGTCGACCGCGCGCGTGGGGCGGCCGAAAGCGCGGATGAAGCCCGGGCCGGTTTCGACGCCGACGCCGGCTGCACGCAGTTTGTCGAGGAAGCTGCCGAGGTGGGCGGCTTCGGCCCCGGTCACCGTGACGTCGCCGCCGGTGATGGCGCCCGCCACAAGGTAGGTTCCCGCTTCGATGCGGTCGGGGATGACGGTGTGCTCGGTGCCGCGGAGCCGATCGACGCCCTTGACGGTGATGACCTCGGTGCCGTGGCCGCGGATATCCGCCCCCATCTTCAGGAGCAGTTCGCAGAGGTCGACGACTTCGGGTTCGCGGGCGGCGCATTCGATGCGCGTCTCGCCGGGCGTGAGCGACGCGGCCATCACGAGATTGGCTGTCCCAAGCACCGTGCTGCCCATGGGGCCGCCCATGAACACCAAACTCCCGCGGGCGCGGGTCGCATCGACGGAAACCACGCCTCCTTCGACCGTCACGACGCAGCCGAGCGCTTCGAGTCCTTTCAGGTGAAGGTCAATCGGGCGCGGGCCGATGACGCAACCCCCCGGGATGGCCATCTCCGCTTGGTGCAGACGGCCCACCAGGGCACCGAGCAGGCAGACGGAGGCGCGCATCTTCCGCACGAGGTCGTAAGGCGTGCGGTGGGTGATTTCCTGGGCATGAATCACCCACGTGCCCGGCACTGGGTTCGTCACCGTCGCGCCTTGGTGACGGAGGATCTCCGCCATGAAGCGCACATCGCTGAGGTCGGGCACGTTGCGCAGCGTCACCGCTTCCGAGGTGAGCAGGGAGGCGGCCAGCAACGGCAGGGCGGCGTTCTTGGCCCCGGCGGCTTGGACCGTCCCGCTCAAGCGGCGGCCTCCGACGATGCGTGCGACTTCGAGCATGGTGCAGAAAAGGAGCGGGGGCGCCGTTAAGCGCCCCCGTTTCGTTTAGCCTTCGCGAGGGCCTCGGCGGTCGCCTTGACCTCGGCGGAAATCGCCGCCACGGCCACGGCCGCCGCGATCGCCGCCACGACCACCACGGTCGCCACGACCACGACCACCACGGTCGCCGCCGCGGTCACCGCGATGTTCGCCACGGAAACCACCGCGGTCGCCGCGGTGTTCGCCGCGGGCTTGTTCGCCACCGGCGGTCGGCACAAAGACGGCCTTGGTCGGGATGCCGAACAAGGTGGCGAGCTTGCGCTTCAGCGTCGCCCAGAAACCAATCGGTGCCTGGACGGGGATGACGACGGGTTCAATCTGGATGCGCGGGCGGTCTTCGCGACGCGGGCGGTCTTCACGACGCGGACGGTCGCCTTCGGCGCGGGGTTCGCGCGGTTCGCGGCGCGGGCCAGCGGCACCTTCCGGACGCGGTTCACGCGGTTCGCGGCGAGGGCGGTCGCTGGGGATACCCGGCTGACGGCCTTCTTCGGAAGCGGCGCCTTCGGGACGGTCTTCACGACGCGGACGGTCTTCGCGACGCGGGCGATCGCCTTCGGCGCGCGGTTCGCGACGTTCGCGCGGCGGCTGGCTTTGGGCCGGCTGCTTGGCGAGTTCCCCCGAGAGGTTCTCGGAGACTTCGGCCGGATTGGCGATCACGCCGATCGACGGGCGGGCGTTCTCGCCCTTGCCGCCAGGGGCGACATTCTGCGGGACGCCACGACGACCGAACTGCTTCGGGGCGACGATGGTGCCGGGCTTGGCGGCGGGTTCGCTGGAAGCGCCGATCACGGAAAGGGGAGGAAGCTCCGCGTGGGCGGATTCCAGCTTGGATTCGGTGATGCGAGGCGCCGGGGCGGCGGGGGTCGTGTTCTGTTCCGCCGTAGGGGCGGGGGTGTGGGTGGACGTGTCGTCCTGCCCGGGGTTTTCTTGGCTCATGGTTTCTCTTGGTGTGGCGACCGGATGTTCGGTCGCCTGGTGAAGGCCGTTTCCGCCGTTGTGGCGGAAAGGCCGGGTCTCCGGTAAATCCCCGTCGCTTCGAAGGAAGGCGGGGAGGTCCGGTTGGTAGCCGAGACGGGTGTCTCAGAACCTCTGTGAATAAAACATCCCTTCCCAGTTAACAATAAGAAAGTCCCCGCCCGGCCCAAAAAGGTGAAACTATGTTCACCTAAGCGACCACCCGGCCAAGACCTGGGCCCAATCGCCGGTTAGCGGGCCTCGTCCGTGAACCGTTGTTCCCGAATCAGGATGATTTTGACCGTCCCTTGGTAGGAAAGCTTTTCCTCGATGGCGATGCGCAGGCGGCGGAGCAGTTCGGTCGCGCCAAAATCATCCACCATGCCTGGGTCGACGATGACCCGGAGTTCCCGGCCGGATTGGAAGGCGTAGGCCTCCCGGATACCTTCGAAACCGAGGGCGAGGGTTTCCAGGTGCTTGACCCGCTGGACATAGCTTTCGAGCGTCGAGGAGCGGGCCCCGGGCCGCGAGCCCGAGGCGGCGTCGGCGATCATGACCAAGGGCGCGTAAAGGCTTTCGGCTTCGACTTCGCGGTGGTGGGCGGCGACGGCATTGACCACGCGCGGTTCTTCGCCCAAGCGGCGGAGCAGGGCGGCGCCGATGAGGGCATGGCTCCCGCCGTCCTCCGCTTCCATGGCTTTACCTAAATCATGCAGGAGACCGGCGCGCTTGGCCGGAATCGGGTCGAGTCCCAGTTCACCGGCCAACACCGCGCAGAGTTGCGCGACCTCGATGGAATGCGCGAGGGTGTTCTGGTTGGAGGACAGGCGGAAATGGAGGCGGCCCAGCAGCTCCTCCACGCGACCATCCATGGGCGGGAGGCCCAGGTCGCGGACGGCGTCGCGGCCGAGGCGTTGGGCGTGGCGGACGACTTCGTCGGAAGCTTTGCGGACGAGGTCTTCGATGAGGCTCGGCGCGACATTGCCGTTCTTGATGATGCGGTCGAGGGCGATGCGCGCGATTTCCCGGCGCACGGGGTCGAAGCATGAAACCAGCACCATCCCGGGGGTTTCGTCGATCATCAGCGTCGCGCCCGTGGCCTGTTCGAACGTGCGGATGTTGCGGCCCTCGCGGCCGATGAGACGGCCCTTCATGTCTTCGGATGGGATGTCGACGGACACGGCCGTCGCGTCCTGCGTCGTCTGCGTCGTCAGCCGCTGCATGGCCGCGAGCAGGATGCGGCGGGCTTCGTCGGCCACGTCCTGCTCGGGCCGGTCGAGCACCTCGTGGCGCAGGCGGCGGGCTTCGGCTTCGTACTGCTTCTGCAGGTCGGCCATCGCTTGGCGCTTGGCGTCTTCCGGCGTGAGCCCGGAGAGTCGGAGCGTTTCCTTGGAGAGGAAGTCGCGTTGGCGGAGGCTCGCGGCCTTGAGGCTTTCGGCGGCCTGGGTTTCGGCCTTCGCTTCCGCCAGCAGTCGGTGTGCCTCGCGTTGCTCGTCTTGGGCTCGGGCGTGGAGCTCGGCGGCTTCGACCGTCGCCTCGCGGCGCGCCAACTCGATTTCGTTCTTCAGGCGCGTCTCCCGGAGGGCACCCAAGGTCGATTCGCGCCATTTGGCGACCGCGTAGGCGACGATGGCGCCCGACGAGAACGCCACGGCGGCAAGGATACTTTGGTCGGCGGCCTCGGCCATGGTTGCGGTGCGGGCGGGACGCCCACGGCCCGTTACCCTTGCGTCCAGTCCCTTGTCCGCAAGCCCTTTCGGGAGGTTCGCCTTGCACCTTGGGGTTTTGGCGGTTGTTTGGGAGGCATGTCACTCCGTACCCAAGAAGAAGGCTCTGCGGCCTCCCTCTGGTGGGATAAATTTGCCAATTTCTCTTGGCGGACCGACTGGACGCAGGTGGTGGTGATCGCCCTCTTGAGTACGCTGGGGGTCATCGCGATCGATTCGGCAGGAAGCTATCGGCAGACGTCCTATGCCCGGTCCCAGGTCGTTTTTCTGGTGGTGGGGTGGGTCGCCTACTGGGTGGTGTCCTCCTTGGATTATCGTCGGCTCCGGGTCCATGCCCGCATGATCTATATCGTGGGGATTTTGCTGCTCTTGCCGGTGGCGGCCAGCGCCCTGCTCAAGCAAGACATCGGGGCTTTCATCCGGAGCATCAATGGGGCCAGGCGTTGGATGGATTTCGGGCCTTTTTCGATTCAGCCCTCCGAATTCGCCAAGGTTACCGCCCTGGTCTTCATCGCGGCCCTGCTGGCGCGGGACCCCATCGGTTCTTTGCGGGCGACCTGGCTGACCGTCCTCAAGGTCGCAGGGGCCGCGCTGCTGCCCTTTGGCTTGATTTTTGTGCAACCTGACCTAGGGTCGGCTCTCATCTACCTGCCGCTGTCATTCGCCCTCCTATTCGTCGCCGGCCTGAGTTCCAGGTTCTTCATGGTGGCGGGGTTAGCGTCGCTGCTCTTGGTGGCGGTTGTCGCGGTCGACCTCGTCGAATACGCCGGTAAAGTGTCGGAATATTCCAAGGCGAATCCGGAGGATCGCGATCCCGCCAAGGCCGTCCGCGGCAAGCACGAAGCCACCGCTTGGTTCGTCCTGCTGAAGGATTACCAGCGCGAGCGCTTGATGTCCTTCGTGGCCCCCACGGTCGTCGACCCCAAAGGCCTCGGCGCCACCTGGAACGTCAAGCAGGCTGTCATCGCGGTGGGCCGAGGTGGCCTGACGGGGCAGGGCGTCGGCAAGGGTACGCAAGCTCGTTTCGGTTACCTGCCGGAAGCGGCCGCGCACAATGATTTCATCTTCTCGGGCATGGCCGAAGAAATCGGGTTCACGGGCGGCCTCATGGTGATCTCCGCATTCGCCTTGCTCTTCTGGCGCGTCGTCCGGACCGCGGTCCGCGCGGCCGACCGTTTTGGCTCCCTCTTGGCCCTCGGCGCGGCCGCCATCCTGGGCACGCACGTCGTGATCAACCTCGGGATGAATATCGATTTGATGCCCGTTACGGGCGTTCCACTGCCTTTCCTCAGCTACGGGGGGTCTTTCGTGCTCAGCTGCTTCCTGCTCCTTGGATTAGTCCAGAGCGTCCACCGGCATTCGGCTGGTGGCGGCGAACATGAAGGCTCTCCGGCAACCGGCCTTACCGCCTAATTCCGAGATGTCCGAAAATACCGAACCCGAAGATCACACCGAAGATTCCCCCGAAGAAGGCACGCCGCCGTCGACCGGGGTGGATCAGCAGAAGCTCGCCGAAGAGGCGGCGCGCCGCCGCAAGGAACTCCCGTTGCTGCAGCGGATCGTCAAGCACTTCTCCAAGGATCGCAACACGTACCGCGAGCTGGTCATCAACGCCGAGACGTTGGAGAAGCGTGTCGCGCTCCTGACGAACGGCGTCCTCGACAAGTTCGAGATCGAGCACAAGGGCGAGAACCGCATGGTCGGCGCGATCTTCAAGGGCCGCGTCCAGAACCTGGAGTCCGGCCTCAAGGCCGCCTTCGTCGACATCGGCCAGCCGAAGAACGCCTTCCTGCACTACTGGGACATGCTCCCGGCGGCCAACGATTCGCAGGTGGAGTTCATCCGCGACAACGAATCCGCCGAGCAGAAGCAGCGCAAGGCCCGCTATCAGGCCAAGGACATCCCGCAGCTCTTCCCCGGCGGCTCCGACATCGTCATCCAGGTGGTCAAGGACCAGATCGGTACCAAGGGCCCGCGCTCGACGACGAACATCGCCCTGCCCGGTCGCTACCTCGTCTTGATGCCGTTCAGCGGTGCTTGCGGCGTCTCCCGCAAGATCGAGGACAACGCCGAACGCGACCGCCTCAAGGACATCCTGCGTTCGCTGACCATTCCGGAAGGCATGGGGGTGATCATCCGCACCGCCGGCGAGGGCAAGCAGGCCCGCTGGTTCGTGCGCGACCTGCACATGCTGCTCAAGCGCTGGCAGGCCATCGTCGAAAAGATCAACGCACCCGACCGCAAGCCCGTGCTCCTGTACCAAGAGCCCGGCCTGATCGAGCGTACGGTCCGCGACTTCCTGACCGAGGAGGTCGACCGCATCCTCGTCGACAACCCCGGCGACTTCAAGCTGGTCCAGGACCTCGTCGGGGAGATTTCCCCACGCTCCCGTTCCCGCGTCGAACTCTACAGCGACCCCATCCCGGTTTTTGAACGCTACAACATCGAGCGTCAAATCGAGCAGCTCTTCCAGCGGCGCGTCCCGCTCCCGAGCGGCGGCGAAATCGTCATCGACGAAACCGAGGCCCTCACGGCCATCGACGTCAATACCGGCTCCCACCGCGGCAAGGAGGGCAAGGACGGCAGCTTCATCACCCAGGCCAACTTGGAGGCCGTGACCGAGGCCGCCCGCCAGATCCAGCTCCGTAACTTAGGCGGCCTCATCATGATCGACACGATCGACATGAAGAACGCCAAGGACCGCAAGAAGGTCTTCGATACCTTGCGCGAAGCGATGGAGAACGACCGCGCGAAGCACCAGATCTTGCCGATCTCGCAGCTCGGCGTCCTGCAGATGACCCGCCAGCGTCACACCGAGTCGAACACGACCTCGATGTACACGGCGTGCCCGCATTGCCAAGGCCGTGGCATCGTCAAGAACCCGCGCACCGTCTCCGTGGAGGTCCAGCGCAAGCTCTTGGGCTTGATCCGTCGCCTCCGCACCGAGCGCAAGGTCGCCGGCGAGATCGTCATCCGCATCGTCCTGCACCCCATCAACCTCGACCGCATCAAGCTCGAGGATAAGGAGTTCTTCATCGACCTTGAGAAGTCGTGCAACGTCCGTCTCCTCTTCAAGCACGACGCCACGTTCCACGT
Source organism: Opitutia bacterium UBA957 (assembly GCA_002293065.1). GTDB lineage: Bacteria > Verrucomicrobiota > Verrucomicrobiia > Opitutales > UBA953 > UBA953. The sequence goes on along the minus strand of DBCN01000154.1, from coordinate 6,758 downwards.
GGAGACGTTCAAGTTGATGGATGAGGCGGGTAACGATTTCCGCTGAGCCGGCGCCGTGCGGGGCGTCAGACGCCCCGGCGGGCCCGGTGGGCCAGGAGCCGCAGTCCATTGAGGCAGACGATCACCGTGCTGCCTTCGTGGACGGCTACGCCCAAGGTGAGCGGGGCCCCTTTGAAGATGACGATGGCGGCCATCGTGCAGGCGGCGCCGACCGAAATCACGATGTTCACGCGGATCGCCCGCCGGGCGGCTTGGCTGAGGTCGATGGCCGTCAGCAGCCGTTCGATGCGGTCATCCGTCAGGACGACGTCGCTGGACTCCAGGGCGGCGTCGCTCCCTCGTCCGCCCATCCCGATGGCGACGTCGGCGGCGGCCAAGCTGGGGGCATCGTTGACGCCATCCCCGACCATCGCGACGACATGGCCTTCGGCTGAAAGTTTGCGGATGGCCTGCATCTTCGCGTCCGGCGTGAGGGCCGCCCGGTAGCTCTGGATGCCCACCTGCTGGGCCGCGACAGCCGCGGCTTCTTCCCGGTCTCCGGTCAGCATGACCGTCCGGATGCCTTGATGATGGAGGGCGGCGAGGGTAGGGGCGCTGGCCGGGCGGATGGCATCGACGAGCGTCGCCCGGACTTGGACGGAGCCGTCGGAAGCCCAGACCTCGCTGACGATGGCGCCGGCGGCGACTGGGGCGCCCGGGAGGTCGTGCCCGCCGACGAATTCACGGGAGCCCACGCTCCAGCGGGTGCCGCCGACCGTGCCAGCGATGCCTTGGCCGGGTGAGTTGGAGAGCCCGGTGACCGCTTGGGTGGTCGCGCCTTCGTCTTGGCAGGCTTTGACGATGCCGAGGGCGAAGGGGTGCGTCGAGTTCGCCTCGATGGAGAGCAGGGCGCTCAGGGCTCTTCGGCGATCCGCGCTCGCGGGGAAGACCTCCAAGGCGGCGACGGCGGGCTCTCCGGCCGTCAAGGTGCCCGTCTTGTCGAAACAGACGCAGTCCACGTCCGCCAGGCGCTCCACCGCCGCCCCTCCGCGGAAGAGGATGCCATGGCGGGCGCCGCTGGCAATGGCGGCGAGGACCGCGGAAGGCACGGAGAGCACCAAGGCGCAGGGGCTGAGCACGACCAAGAGCGTCATGGCTCGGTAAAGGGCGGAATCTTCGCCGCCCATCGCTGGGCGCCCCAGCCAGAGTTGCAGGCCGAAGAAGGCCGCCGAAGCGGTTAAGGTGAAGATGGCGTAGCTGTCGCCCCAGCGGTCGATGGCGCGTTGGGCGGGGGCCTTGCTCTCTTGAGCCTCGCGGATGAGAGCGACGATGCGGTGGAGGGCGCTGTCCTTTTCGGCTTTGGTGACGCGGACCACGAGCCGACCCCAGCCATTGAGGGTCCCGCTGGAGACGCTTGCGCCGGTGCGTTTCTCGACAGGCTTAGCTTCCCCGGTGAGGTTGGATTCATCGATGCCGCTCTCGCCCTCGGTGACGATGCCGTCAGCAGGAACCAGTTCGCCGGGTAGGACTAGGACGACCTGGCCTGGCTGGAGGGCGGAGACCGCGACAACACTCTCGAGGCCGTCTAAACCCAGTAAACGGGCCTGTTTTGGGGCTTTATCGAGGAGGGCGTCGATGGCTCCCCGCGTCCGATCCATCGCATAATGCTCGATGGCACCGGCGGTACTGAAGAGGAAGAGGAGGAGGACGCCTTCCTCTGGGTGGCCGACGCTCCAAGCGCCACCCGCGGCGAGCAGCATCAGTAAATGGACGTCGATGCGGCGCTCGCGGAGCGCCGCGAGGGCGTCGACGGCTGCATCCCAACCGCCTGCGAGGCAGGCGAGCGCGAGGAGTGTCGGCGCGCACCAGGCCCACGCGCTCGGTGGCGCCCAAAAGTGACCGCAAGCGAGTGCCGCGAGACCTAAAACTCCGCAGGTCGCCGCCAAGACCGCAATTTTTTTCCATTCACCAGGAGCTTCATCGTGCATGCAATTCTTCTACGCGTGAAATTTACACGCGTCAATCTCGCTACGATAAATACGAGGTGAAATCGATGTAGTGAATCTGCGTTTACGATTTCGTCGCCCGCGAAACGCTGAGCGCTAAAAGTCACTTCGCGTCGATCGCAAAAATTCCTCTTGCGCAGTCGCGACAAATGCCTACACCTTAACCCAGAGTTAACCGCAACGTGACGAACCGAACCGAAACCCCCAGCGAAAGCCTGATCACCGTGTCGCTTCCCCCGAAGCTCCACTCTGATGCGGTCGCCTTTCAGCATCGGGCCGGTCTCGCGACTCTCAGTGAAGTCATCCGTCATGCGCTCGACTGCTATGACGATGCTCGTCCGGCCCTCGAGTCTACTCGATCCCGCCAAGTTTCTTTCCGCGTACCGTCGGAGCTCCGTACTCGCATCACCCGTCAGGCGCGCAACGCCCGGGTAAGCGTGGGGCGAATCGTCAGGGTGGCGCTTCAGGCGCTGCCCTCTAACCCAACAACGATCCAAAATAAGGAAAAAACTATGGCAAAGAAAAAGGCTGCTGCTAAGAAGAGCGCCAAGAAGGCCACCAAAGCTAAGAAGAAGTAATTCTTCCTAGTCTTTTCCGTCCCTCGGGGCGGATGGCGCCGGCACTCCCGGTTATAACAAGGACCCTCGCAAGAGGGTCCTTTTCTGTTTATGGGCTTCGTGGCGGTGTTGGCTTGAAAATACGCCTCCGCAGTCTTTCTTCCCCCTACTAACCCTTCCCAATGAGCACCCCTCCTGACAACGCCGGCCGCATCACCATTGCCCACGGCAAACTGACGGTCCC
>DBCN01000154.1:0-3907 GCA_002293065.1 Opitutia bacterium UBA957 | reverse complement strand
TCGGTCCGCGTCCTCGATGCGGCGGTCGCCAAGGCTTACGCCGGCAAGCGGCAGATCCAGTGGCTCGAAGTCCTCGCGGGCGAGAAGGCCTACAACAAGACGCAGAACTGGCTCCCGGAGGAGACCCTCACCGCTTTCCGTGATTACCTCGTCGGCATCAAAGGTCCCCTCACGACGCCGACCGGTGGCGGCATCCGCTCCTTGAACGTCGCCCTGCGCCAGCAGCTCGACCTCTACGTCTGCCTCCGTCCGGTGCAGTGGTTCACCGGCGTGCCTTCCCCGGTCAAGAACCCGGGTAAGGTCGACATGGTCATCTTCCGCGAGAACACCGAAGACATCTACGCGGGCATCGATTTCGAGGCCGGTTCCGAAATCGCCCTCAAGACCCTGGAGTTCATCCAGACCAACTTCCCGAAGGAGTTTAAGAAGATCCGGTTCGGCGCCGAGCAGCCCGCCACGGTCGGCATCGGCATCAAGCCCGTGTCTCGCCCGGGTTCCGAGCGCCTCATCCGCTCGGCCATCCAGTACGCCATCGCCAACAAGCGCAAGTCGCTGACCTTGGTCCACAAGGGCAACATCATGAAGTACACCGAAGGCGCCTTCATGAAGTGGGGCTACGACCTCGCCAAGAGCGAGTTCGGCGCGGTCGAAATCGACGGCGGCCCGTGGTGTAAGATCCCGGAAGGGAAGCCCGGCGCCGGCCTCATCATCAAGGACGCGATCGCCGACATCACCCTTCAGCAGGTGCTCACGCGCCCGACCGATTTCGACGTCATCGCCACGCTCAACCTCAATGGCGACTACCTCTCCGACGCCTTGGCGGCCCAGGTCGGCGGCATCGGCATCGCTCCCGGCGGCAACATCAATTACCTCACCGGCCACGCCATCTTCGAAGCGACCCACGGGACGGCGCCGAAGTACGCGAACAAGGATGTCGTCAACCCCGGCTCGGTGGTCCTCTCGGGTGAGATGATGCTCCGCTACATGGGTTGGACCGAAGCCGCGGACCTCGTCCTGAAGGGCCTCAACGGCGCCATCGGCGGTGGCCGCGTGACCTATGACTTCGCTCGCCAGATGCAGGGTGCGACGGAGATCAAGTGCTCCGAGTTCGGCGACGCGATCATCGCGTCGATGTAACTGGCCCGTTTTCCGTTCAAGGTTTTTACAGCGATGGCAGGTTCCGAAAGGGGCTTGCCATCGCTTATTTTTAGGCTACAAAAACGTTTCCTGACCAAACCATGAAGAACACCCTCACCGCCCTCGCCCTCGCTGTTTTCACCGCGGGTCTCGCCCACGCTCAAACCGCTCCGGCTCCCGTCGCCGTTGCCACCCCTACCTCTGACATCTCCGTCAGCGGCCGCTTCTCCTGGGAAGCCAAGAACGTCTTCCGTGGCAAGGAGCGCTCCAGCACCGATGGTCTGATCCAGTCCACCGTCACCGTCGAGTCCGCTATCCCGGGCTTCGCCGGCGTCTCCGCTTACGTCAGCTACTTCAACGCCGACAGCTTCGAGCGTACGATCAACATCGGTGGCCGCACCGACCTCAACGGCGTGGGCACGATCGACTTCGGCGTGTCCCGCACCTTGAGCGTCAACTCCGTGACCGCGACCCTCGCTGGCCAAGGCTTCACCCGCATCGACAACAGCCGCGAACTCTACGTCGGCGTCGTCCAGAAGACCGGTTCCTTCCTCAAGGCCTCCGCCTTCCTCTACTACAACACCGACCTCAAGCAGACCAACTTCGTGGTGGCCGGCTCCAAGGACTTCGAAGGCAAGAACCTGGGCGTCCCGGGCTTCGACCTCGAAACCAAGGCTTACCTCGGTTTGGCTGATTCCAAGAATACCGTTTCTGACGGTGGTGACGTCGCTAACTCCTACGTCTACCTCGGTGCTTCCGCCGACGTGACCCGTGCCATTGGCACCGGTGCTAAGGTCGGTCTCGGCGTCAACTGGGCCTACAACACCGACGGTCAGGCCGCCACCTCTGGTTCGGCCGTTTGGCTCAAGGCTTACGCCAACTTCAAGTTCTAAGCCCCTAGCTTAGGACTTTCCCCCGAAAGGCGCGACTTAGGTCGCGCCTTTCTTGTTTTTAGCCCTAGACCACCCTCCGGGGGTACTTTCCCCTCGAATCCCATATTCGGGTGTTGACGGAGGGGGGTGACTTCTCATTTTCCGACTTTCCCTCTTTATGAAGACCACGCTAGCCAAGAACGTGCAGCTCAAGGACAAGACCTGGTACGTCATCGACGCCAAGGATCAAATCCTCGGCCGTCTCGCCGTCAAAATCGCCAACGTCCTCCGCGGCCGCCACAAGCCCACCTACACCCCCCACGTCGACACGGGTGATTACGTCATCGTGATCAACGCCGACAAGGTGCGCCTCACCGGTTCCAAGGAAACGGACAAGACCTACATGTTCTACACCGGCTGGGTCGGTACCGCCTACCGCCGCACCGCCGCCGCCATGCGCGAGCGTCGTCCGGAGTTCCTGGTCACCCATGCCGTCAAGGGCATGCTGCCCAAGAACCGCCTCGCCAACGACATGCTCACCAAGCTGCGCGTCTACGCCGGCGACAAGCATGAGCACGCCGCCTCGAACCCGGTTCCCTTCCCCGAGTTCAAGAAGGTCTAATCGTCTAATTTCTTTCTAAATGAGCGCCACCAAGTCCACCGCCATCACCGCCGTCGGCCGTCGCAAGACCGCCTCGGCTCGTATCCGTCTCACGACCGGTACCGGCTCCATCTCCATCAACGGCAAGCCCCTCGAGGAGTACCTCTACACCGAGGCCCTCGTTAAGTCCGCCACCGCCCCGATCCGCACCGCGGGTCTCGAAGGCCAGGTCGACGTGACGGTCAATGTCATCGGTGGCGGCCCCAACGGCCAAGCCGGTGCCATCTCCCATGGTCTCGCCCGTGCGATCCAGAAGATGAACCCCGAGCTCCGCGCCCCCCTCAAGAAGGAAGGCCTGCTGACCCGCGATGGTCGCATGCGCGAACGTAAGAAGCCCGGTCGTCCTGGTGCCCGTAAGCGCTTCCAGTTCTCCAAGCGCTAAACCGCCCCGAGACAGGAAAACACCAGGCCCCGGACTCCGGGGCCTTTTTGTTGCCTAGTTTTCTGTGTCCAAGCACCCAAACGTCGTCTAATCATCTGATAATACCGTTATGTCGCAGCCTCTGACCAAAGTCGGCATCGTCGGCGCCTCCGGGTACACCGGGGAAGAGCTTGTCCGCGTCCTTGCCCGCCACCCGCATGTGCAGCTCGCCGCCGTCTGCTCCCGCACCTTGGCCGGTAAGGCCGTGGCCGACGAGATCCCGCGCCTGCGCGGCATCGTCGACGCCGGCTTGCTCTTCTCGGCGTCCTCGCCCGCCGAATGCGCCGCTTCCGATGTCGCGGTCTGGTTCCTGGCGCTGCCCCACGGCGTCGCCGCGGAATATGCCCAGCCGCTCATCGCCGCCGGCAAGCGCGTGCTCGACCTCTCCGCCGACTTCCGCCTCCGCGACCTCGGGCTCTACAAGAAGTACTACGGCCATGACCATCCGGCGCCGGCGCTCGCCGCCGCGGCCCGTTATGTGGTCCCCGAGCTCCAACTCGACGACGCCTGGAAGCAGGCCCAGCTCATCGCGTGCCCGGGTTGCTACCCGACGAGCATCCAGGTGCCGTTGGTGCCGCTGCTGCGCGCCGGCCTCGTCAAGCCGGAGCCTGGGCGCCTCATCATCAATTCCTACAGCGGCGTCTCCGGCGCCGGTAAGAAGGCCGATGTCGGCTACCTCTTCTGCGAGCGCGACAGCTCCATCAAGGCCTACGGCATCCCGGGGCACCGCCACATCGCCGAGATCGAAGAGCAGTTCGGCGTCGCCGCCGGTCAGCCCGTCGTCGTGCAGTTCAACCCGCACCTTGCGCCCATGCA
>DBCN01000007.1 GCA_002293065.1 Opitutia bacterium UBA957 | reverse complement strand
CATGGAAATCGGCGTCATCAACGGACCCAACCTCGACCGACTCGGCAAGCGTGAGCCGGAAGTCTATGGCCATGCCACCCTCGCCGACCTCGAAGCGCAGATCGCCGCGCACGCGAAGAAGTCCGGCGTGAAGACCCGCTTCTTCCAGTCCAACCACGAAGGCAAACTCATCGACACCATCGCCAAGTGGGCGGACGACGGCGTGAAGTTCCTCGTCATCAACCCGGGTGGCCACACGCACGTCAGCGTCGCCCTCCGCGACTGCATCGCCGGCAGCGGCCTCAAGACCGTCGAGGTGCACATCTCGAACATCTACAAGCGGGAAGAATTCCGCCACAAATCCGTCACGGCCTCCGCCTGCGAAGGCGTCATCACCGGCCTCGGCTTCCCGGGCTACCTCCTCGCCGTGGATTACCTCATCGCGCAGAATCAGCCTGCAGCCAAAGCCAAGGCGAAGACCGTCGCGAAGAAGAAGGCCAAGAAGTAATCGTCCGGCAGTCAGATTCACCCCAGTAATTTGGGCAGCCCTTTGTCTTTACCTCTGCACGTAAGCGCCTACGTTAACTATGGGACTGGGATATCTCGGTCGGAAAGACGGTTTCGCTTAAGCGAAGCCGTCTTTTTTGTTATCAACCCAAGCCAAGAGACGCTCTGAGACGGACTCAAAAGCCCGGTTATGCCTCGCAGCCCCCAGGGCATGCCGGGCAGCTGGATAGGCACAAAGGTCAGCCAACTGCAGGCCAGCGATGTTGGCGGACTTAGGTCTGACCTCGAGATGGATGAACCTAGGCCCAGCCAACCTTCGGCTTTCCCTCCGACGGGATTTCCACATAAAGATGCCATGCCCCGTTTCCTAGCCCTCCTGCTGGCTTGGCTGGCCGTAGCCCCCGCCACCGCCGCTCAACCGAACATCGTCGTCATCCTGGTCGATGACATGGGCTGGGCCGACATCGGTTGCTACGGCTCCGAAATCCCGACCCCGAACCTCGACAGGCTCGCCGCCAACGGCCTGCGCTTCACGCAGTTCTACAACACGGGACGCTGCTGTCCGACCCGTGCCTCCCTCCTGACGGGCCTCTACTCCCACCAGACGGGCGTCGGCCACATGATGGATAACCGCAACGTCCCCGGCTACCAAGGCAGACTGAACGAGCGCTGCGCCACGATCGCGGAAGCGCTCAAGCCCGCCGGCTATTTCACCGCGATGACGGGCAAGTGGCACGTCGGCCAAGAACAAGGCGTGACCCCGAGTAATCGCGGCTTTGACCGCAGCCTCAATGCCGCCGCAGGGGGCTTCTACCTGCCGGAGTCCAAGCGTGCGAAGCTCTTCCTCGACGGCCAAGCCATCGCCAACGATGACCCGCGCCTCCCGAAGCAGTGGTACTCGACGGACCTCTGGACGACCTATGGCCTGAAGTTCATCGACGAAGCCCGCGCCGCCAAGAAACCGTTCTTCCTCTATTTGGCGCACAATGCCCCGCACTTCCCGCTCCAAGCACCGGCCGCGGAGATCGCGAAGTTCCGTGGCAAGTACCTCGCCGGCTGGGGCCAGCTGCGTAACCAGCGCCATGCCCGCCAACTTGAACTGGGCTTACTCGACCCCAGCTGGAAACTTTCGCCCCGTCCGGACGCCATCAAGGCATGGACGAGCTATACCGACGAAGAAAAAACGCGGTTTGACCATCTCATGTCCGTCTACGCCGCGACGATTACGCTGATGGACAAGTCGATTGGAGAGCTTGTGGCCGGCCTGAAAGAGCGCGGCGAACTCGATAACACGCTGATCCTCTTCCTCAGCGACAATGGCGGCAACGCCGAGGCCGGCATCGCTGGCCGCACCGAGGGCGACCCCACCCAGGCCAACTCTGATTGGTTTAGCGGCGAGAGCTGGGCCTTCCTGCAGAACACGCCTTTCCGTCGCTACAAGCACTATAACCATGAGGGCGGTATCGCCACCCCGCTGATCGCCCACTGGCCCAACGGCATCAAGGCCCGCAACGAACTCCGCACGCAACCTGGCCACCTCATCGACATCCTACCCACTTGCCTGGAAGTCGCCGCCACTACCCCACTCAAAGAACGTAACGGCGTGGCCGTGCTGCCGCCGGAAGGCCGCAGCCTACTCCCAGCCTTCGCCAACCAACCCATCCAACGCGAAGCCCTGTATTGGGAACATGAAGGCAATGCCGCCGTACGCGTCGGCGACCTCAAGCTCGTGCGCACTGGCCGAAATGGCGCTTGGGAACTCTACGACCTCCGCAAGGACCGCACCGAAGTCCTGAACCTCGCCGAAGCGCAGCCTGATAAGGTCAAGGAGCTCGCCGCCCTCTGGGAAGCCTGGGCCATCCGCACGCAAGTGAAGCCCTACCCCGAAGCCGCGGGCAAGAAAGCCAAGGCGAAGTAAGACGATCAGGCGAAACGCCGCAGGTCGCAGTCCGGACGGAGCGGCTTTCCGGAAACGAGATACTCGGCCATCTCTTCCGCCAACGTCGGTGCCCACACGGTACCGCGCGGGCCGAGGCCGTTGAAGAGGTGGTAACGCGATTCCGTCGGATGCGTGCCCAAGAACGGCAGGTTGTCGGAAGTGCACGGCCGGACGCCGGCGACGTGGGCGGTGACCTCCACCGAGACCTCCTGCCCAAAGTAACTACGGAAGCGCCGAATGAGCTTTTCCTGCTGCGCCTGGGTCGGCTGCTCGTCTAGCCCCTCCCACGCCCAGTTCGTACCGGTCCGCCAGCGGCCTTCACCGAGCGGCAGGGCCCAACCCTCGCGATTAAGGATAAAAGGCTTCTGCGGGGCATCCGAACGCAGGGAAACGGCCTCTCCTTTGGCGGGCTGCCAAGGGAGATAAGCAAACGGGCCGCGTTGGGCGGATTTATAGCCATCACAGTAGACCACCCCACGGGCTTGGACGGTCCGCCAAACCACGCCCTCAGGCCCCGTCTGCACCTCAGATGGGTCAAAGGACTCCGCCAACAGGGCCCCGTCCGCCTCAAGGCGGGCCCGTTCCTCCGCCAGCAGGCGCTTCAGATCGACCCAAGCGCCGCGCATGAGCACGCCACCCAAAGAATCCGTCAGACCCTGATCGAGTTCCCCCTGTGCGGTCGTGACGCGTTCGATGAACGGTGCATAGGCGGGCATCGCGGCCCGTTTCTGGCCCTTCTCTTTCTGCTCGTCGTCGGCGAACATCCGATAGACGGAGGTCGGACGAAACACACCGAGTTCGGTGAGGCGGCGTTCCGCAAACGCGAAGAGTTCAGGGTACGAAGGGGTCAGCGTGAAGCGACGCCCCGTGAGCGGCGTCATCAACCCGGCCGCAACCTGCGAGGAGGCTGACTTCCAGCCGTCGTCGACGACCACGATCTTTTGGCCGCGCGCACGCAAGGCCTGGGCAAGCAACGAGCCCGCCAAGCCTTGGCCTACGATCAAAAAGTCGACCTGCATCCCCCGAAGGAGACGCAGGTCGCGCGAAGGTCAAACTTCCAACCGAGAATGGTTTAGAAACCGACGGAATTCTTCGAGCCCGCCTTGGTCACGGTCTCTTCCTTGGCCCAGACGGCCAGACTGGTCCGCACATCGACTAACGTGAGCTGGAAGATGTAGGAAGCCTGACGGGTACGGCCGGCGTTGGCGCGGTCTTCGAGGATCTTGCCCTTAAGGACGAACTCCGGAGTCGGGACCTTGGCACCAGGCGTCGCGGTGCGCGCCGCGCTGGCGACCGGGTCGCTTTCGATCAACTGGATACGGCCGGCATTGACCAGCGGCATGGTGATCTTGGAGAGCAACAGGCTGGTGTCGAAGTTGTTGGTCGTGTCGTTGAGGATCTGGCCGAGCTGGAGCACGGGCGGATCCTTGCGGTCGAAGGCCTTGGACTGCACCATCGACTGGAGCATCGCGGAACCGGCCGTGGCGAAGTCCTGGATGTTCACCTTTTCGAGGCTGACGACGAGGTCGCGGCCATTCGGGTCTTTGTAGGAGGCGGGCGTGCCGCAACCGACGATGAGCAGCGCAGAGGCGAGGAGGAGAGTCTTGTTCATGATGAGAAGGCGGAGGAATTAGCGGGAGATGAGACGCAGGCGGCACTCGGCGGACTCAGCCTTGAGCGCGGTGGCGGTGACGGTCTTGATGGCCCCGGGCTCGAGCAAGGTGGGCACCCAGTTATCCTGACGCTCGGTGACTTGGCCATTGGCCGAAAGCCACTCGAAGCTGACGTTGATGTTCTGGCCGAGGAAGGCGCCGTTGCGGAAATCGAACTGGACGACGGCGAAACCACCCGGGGTCTTGGATTTACGGGCGGCGAGGAGCTCGATCTTATTGCCGATACGCGTGTCGTTCATCTGGACGACGAACGTGCCGTCCGCCTTAGTCGTCACGTAGTTGATGGCGTCCGGAGGCGTGAGACCACGCTCCACCTTGTCGGCGGTCTTGATGACGGAGGTGCAACCGACCAACAAGGCGGCGGCAAAAATGAACGGCGTGGCTTTCATGGGACGAGAATGGTGCAGCGGGCTTGGATGGGGTTATTTTCGCCCGAGGACTTGAGGGTGACAAGCAGAACCCTGCCCGCGGGCAGGACCAAGGATGCCTCGGGGTGGCCTGGCACGGTGAGCTTGCCACCCGCGGGGACTTCCAACCGAGCCAAGCTGAAGCGGGCCGGCAGGCCCGACCAGTTGCGGAGATCGGCCCGGGTGGTGCCGACGGTGTAAACCGCGGTGCCCACCTGGGTCAGCACCCGCAGGAGATTACCGCCCGAATCATTGCTCCGTCGGGCGTTTTCCGCCGCCGCCCGGTTAAGCGCATAGGCAGCCGCGGCCTTGACGGCCGCCGAGGTGAACGCCCGTGTCTTCACTTCCGGCAAGGCGGCCGTAAAATGCTTGGCAATCAGGGCCTCCGGGCGCGAGGCCGGCGACACGACCTGCTCTTTGCCCTCTAATTGCAGACGTAGATTATAATCGCTCCACGAGGGCCGCAAGGCGGGCAAAGCAATAGAAACGTACGGCAAATTACTGGAAGCGACAAAGACCGGAATATCGACGCGTTGCTCATACCACTCCGGTGCGAGGCCCGTCTCCATCACCACGTAGACGACGCGAGGGGTGGCCGCGGAACCCTCGCACTCCTTGAGGTCAGCGGCAAAGGCCGCGCACTGAGGATTGAGCTGCGT
>DBCN01000014.1:1108-3967 GCA_002293065.1 Opitutia bacterium UBA957 | reverse complement strand
TATTACAACGAAGGCTTCGCCCTGGCGACCTCCTCCAGCTTCAAGGGTGGTTCCGGTGCGGACGCCACGCCCTTCGACTCCACCGTCACCGGCGCCATGGGCGGCCTGCTCAAGGACCTCAATCCTTGGTCCGTCGCGGGTTTCTCCGCCGGTTACACCAAGAGCAAGGCGAACCTCTCGGCCGGCGGCGTTTCCGCGGGCTCGGTCAGCGGCAATGCCTATCGCCTGACGGGCTTCTTCTCGTCGATGCTCGGTGAGCGCAAGGACTCGCTGTTCGTGGATGCCGGCATTTCCGTCGGTACCTCGACCAACAAGTCCTCCCGTACGACCTTCCTCGGGACCGAGACCGCCAGCCCCAAGGCCACCGGCTACGGTGCCTTCGCCCGTTTGGGTGCAGGCTACGCCACCAAGGCGGGCGTCAGCTTCTCGCCCTATGTCGGCCTCGACTTCGCCAAGGTGAGCGGCAGCGGCTTCGATGAAGCCGGCGACGCTTCCGCGCTCAAGGTCAGCTCCTACTCCTACACCTCCGCCCGCGCCACCGTGGGCTCCGGCATGACCTGGTTGACCGTGGGCGATGGCGAGACCCTCAAGTTCTCCATCGACTTCGAAGCCTTCGCCGAACTCGGCGGCGGCAAGTCCACGGACATCACGGCCCGGATCGGCAACATCGACTTCACCTCGGAGGCCAACGTCTCCGCCGGCAGCGGTTTCCGCATCGCCCCCTCCTTCACCTACGGACCGAACCCGGATTCCGCGTACTACCTGACGCTGTCGCTTGAAAAGGCCGGCGCCACGCAGACCACCGGCTTCGAACTCGGCTACCGTCGCCGCTTCTAATTCCCCTCCTGATCCACTCGCATCGCGCCTCGCCATGAAACTCTCCCGTAAGTTCCTCGTCCTCGCCTCGGCGGCCCTCGTCGCCGGCCTGCCTTCCGCCCAGGCGGACGTCACCGTCAACTATTCCACCGGGGCGCCGGCCGTCCTCGCGGGCACGGCCATCACCGCGACGAACCTCGGTGCGCCGGGGCTATTGGCGCAGCCGACGGCGATTCAGCAGGGGCTGAGGACCGTGAACTCCCTCAATGTCGGCGCGCTGACGACCTTGACGGTCAACCAGCTCGTGGACGCGACGACGACGACCAAGTTCCTCAGCGCCAACAACGCCGCCCTCACGGATGTCGGCAACTTCGCGGCCTTGCCGGTCCTGCTGAAGACCGGGGGCGCCACGCTGCAGTACGACGCCTTCCGCGACTTCAATTACCTCGCGAACAACACCTTCAAATTGGCTCCGCCGGCGACTCCTGTGATGCCGAACGACCTGCGCGCGCAGGGCGCGTTCTCCGGTTTGGTCGTCGTCAACCAAGGGACCCTGCAGGTGTCGGGTTACCTCAACCAATGGACCAACTACGGCGTTGCCAACAACGCGATCGGTTACAATTCCCGCATGGAAGGCGCCGGCGCCGTCATCCTCCAAGGTTCGGCCGCGTTGAGTTTCCAGGGTACGGCCTACAACGTCGTCAGCTCCGGTCCGTCCTTGGGCGATAACCAGCTCTCCAATCCCTCCAGCCCGCTGATCTTCCGCCTGAATTACGTCCACAACCTTTATTCCGGCACGCAGGCCAACTTCCTCGCCGGCTTGGACGGTACGGACGTGAACACGGTCTTGGACGTCGGCAAGGACGCCGACTACATCGCCAACATCCACATCGACGATGGCGTGGTCGGTTCCGTTGGCCGCATCGATGGCGCGGGCCGCGTCTACAAGTCGGGCTCGGGGTCGTTCACCATCCTCAACACCAGCCGCGTCACGGGTGATATCTTCGTCGCCGGAGGCGACCTGGTCCTCTCCGACCCGAACGGCCTGGCGCTCCGCCTCGCCACCTCGGTCAACCTGATCGGCGGCGACGGCAACCAGACCTCCTTGGCTTTTGCCAACGCCGCCACCGATTCGGCGGGTACCATCGAATGGCGCCCCGGCTACCTTCCCGGCCGTAACGCGCCGCAGTTGAGCATCACCGCCAACCAGACGATCCGGAACTTCCAAGCCCTCTGGGGTGAGAACGCGACCAACATGTGGATCGCCGGCACGGGCTCCGGCACCGTCGTCGACATCGCCTCCGGCACTTCCCTGACCGTCCTGCAGGACGTCAACCGCGATGGTTTCTTCACCGGTAGCATCAACGGCGGTCTCGGTCGCCTGGTCAAGGAAGGCGTCGGTGCGCTGGCGCTGATGGGCCAAAGTTCCTCCATCGGCGAAATCGCTATCAACGGCGGCAAGGTCATCGCCAATGTGCAGAGCTTGGGCTACGGACGCGTCGTCATCGGCGCGGGCGGCACCCTCAGCGTCGTCCAGAACAACGCCGGCACCCTCCGGGCCCAGATCAACGGCGCCACGGGCGCGACCCTCACGGTGTCCCCGCAGGACGCCATTGTCAGCACCGTCTCCGGCGGCACCAACGTCGGCAACGGCCAGCTCGGCGTCATCGACATCTACAACCAGCAGCAGGATTTCTACGGGCAGGTCATCGTCCGGGACGGCATCACGCTGGCCTTCTCCTACGGCAAGGATGACACCTTCATCCGCGCCTCGAACATCGTGCTCAACTCCGGCACCAGCGGCCGCGAGACCACGATCCGCTTCAACGACACGACCCAAACCGTCAACAACCTCTCGGGTGACGCCAATACGCGCATCGAACTCGGTCGCGGCACCATCACCATCAACCAGTCGGCCAATACGGCCTATGCGGGCAAGATCACCGGCGTGGGCAATCTCATCAAGGGCGGGAACAGCAGCATGACGCTGTCGGGCCTCAGCAGCTACTACGGCGCCACCGTCGTCAAGACCGGCTCGCTCGC
>DBCN01000014.1:0-1001 GCA_002293065.1 Opitutia bacterium UBA957 | reverse complement strand
CCTTGCAGAACGGCGCGACCTTGACGGTCGGCAAGACGGCCGCGCAGGTGGACCAACTGAACAATGCGTTGGCCAGCTTCCCGGGCTCTTCGCCGGATGCCAACCCGGCTTATTTCCTCCAGACGGACCTCGGCGCCGTGGCGGTCGCGGGCATGTCCCAGGCCAACACGGTTGGCTTCCTGCGCACGGCCTTGGGTGAGCCCACGAGCTTCACGCCGGTCGCCGGTACGGGGAGCACCCTGATCGTTAAGAATACTTTCGGCCTTACGGTCGGTCAGGCCGTCACCGGTGCCGGGATTGCTTCCGCCACCACGATTTCCGGGGTCTTGGCCGCACCCTCCGCCCAAGCCGCGCAGACGGCGACCGGCACGACCATCCCGTTGGCCAGCACGACGGGTTTCCTCGTCGGCATGCCGGTGTCCGGCACGGGTATTCCTGCGGGCGCGACCATCACGGCCGTTGGGGTTGGGTCGATCACCCTGAGCGCGGCGACCTCGGTCGCGGCCACGGGTATGATCAGCGGCACCGCCGCGGTCACTTTGAGCAATGCCCTCACGAGTGCCGCCTCGGGTGCTTACGCTTTGTCACCCGCGACCACGGATGCCCAAGTCCTCGGCTTCCGCGGCGTCATCTCGGGCAACGGCGGTCTCACCAAGGTCGGCAACCAGACCTTGGTCCTCTTGACTCCCAGCACCTACTCGGGCGCGACCAACGTCAATGGCGGCACCCTGCAGATCGATCACAATACGCTGACGAACACTTCCGGCATCACCGTCGGTGTCGCCGGCAATCTGTCCGTGAACGTTTCGAGCGGCTCGGCGACCTTCACGCGTCCGCTCAGCGGCGCAGGCGCGTTGACCAAGGTGGGCGCGGGTACCCTCGTCATCAACACCGCCACCGGTTGGGTCAGCGGCGCCGTGAATGTCCGCGCGGGCAGCCTGGAATTCAATCCTGGCACCCTGTCGGCCATCACGGGCGGCGTCTTGAACGTCGATCGCGGT
>DBCN01000040.1:10303-17672 GCA_002293065.1 Opitutia bacterium UBA957 | reverse complement strand
GGGATTCCCGCCTACCGGGCGGCGGTCCGCGAGTTCTTCGACTCGGGCTGGAGCCCCGGTCGTTTGGCCAAATACTATCGCGCTCCGGAGCCCCTGATTGCCGGACAGCTCTTCATCCCCTCGCGCAGCGCCAACGCCGCGCCCGAGGCCTACGGAGTTGAAAAAGAGGTCAAGCCCTCCCGTTGGGTCGTCCACTATAAAGGCGTGGTCGAAGTGCCCCAGTCCCTGCCCTTCCGCTTCGTGGGCTCGGGCGACGACTGGATGCTGGTTCGATGGGACCGCAAGATCGCCCTCGATGATGGCTACGAACGCTTCCTCGTCGGCGGGGATGGCAAATACAAGGACTTCAACAACCAAGTCTCGGGCCGCGATTTCGTGATCGACCGTTCCCCGGGCCATCTCGACCGCCTCAAGGCCGGTCCCTGGATCACCGCCACCAAGGGCACCAAGGTACCCATCGAAATCGCCATCGGCGAAACCCCAGGCGGGGTCTTTGACGTTTACCTGGCCATCGAGGTCGCCCGCTCGGGCTCGCGCGTGAACGGAACGTTCGAAGGCGAAGGCCGACTCAAGCTCTTCCGCGTCAACGCCGATCCGCTCCCGAAGGAAATCGAAAATCCCGGACGCAAGCTGACCATCGACATGCAGGCCGAGGGCTGGATCTTCAAGACCGTCACCGGCCCCAGCCTCAGTCGCTGATCAACGGCCGAAGTAGAAAGCCGCGGCGTTGCCACCAAAGAGGCCGACCCGCTGCTGGTCCGTCAGGCCCCGCGCGTAATCATCCACCAAGCGATACGCCTGCTCGTAGCTACCCGCAAAGAGGCAGACGGGCCAATCGGAGCCATACATGAGGCGCGCCGGGCCGAAGGCCTCGAAAACGGTGTCGAGGTAGGGCCGGAACTGTTCCGCACGCCACGCTTGGTGGTCGGCTTCGGTGAGCATGCCCGAGACTTTGCAATGGACGTTCGGGAGCTTCGCCAGCTGCCGGAGCTGCGTGGCCCACGGCTCGTTGACGCCGGCCTTGATGAAAGGCTTGGCGATGTGGTCGAGGACGAAGGGCTGCTCCGGGAAGTTCTCCGCGAGGCGAAGCGCCGCCGCGAGTTGCTTCGGGTAGATGAGGATGTCGTAAGTCAGGCCATAAGCGGCGAGCTTGGAAATCCCGCGCTGGAAATCCTGCCCCAACATGAAGGCGTCGTCCGGCTCTTCCTGCACGACGTGACGGACGCCGACGAACTTGGGGTGCCGGGCCAGACGCTCGAGGTCGGCCTCGACGCGATCGGACCGCAGGTCGACCCAGCCGACGACGCCTTTCACGTTCGCGTGCTTGTCCGCCAGACCGAGGAGCCAGTCCGATTCCTCCACCACTTGCCGGGCCTGCACCGCGATCGAACCGTCGAAGCCGAGCGGCTGTTGCAACGCGGCCAAGTCGTCCGGCAACCAACTACGGTGCAAGGGAGAGCCTGGCGGAATCCACGGATACTGCGCCGCGTCGTACGACCAGAAGTGCTGGTGGGCGTCGAGGCGCATGCGGTCAGACGACGTCGACGATGGCCTTGATCACGCCCGATTCCGGCTTCAGCCACGTCGGGAAGGTCGCGATGAGATCGGCGAACTTCGCGTGATGCGTGATCCAGGGCTTGGTGTCGATGACCCCGTCTTCGATCAGTTTAATGATGCGGGCGAAGTCCTTGGAGAGCGCATTGCGGCTGGCCATGATGGTCAGCTCGCGGCGGTGCAGGTGCGGGGCGTGGGGGAAGGTGAGTTCCTGCTGGGTGATGCCGACGTAGACGACGCGGGCCGCGAACGCCGCATAGGCGAAGCAGCCGACCATCGACTTGTTGCTGCCGGTCGCGTCGATGACGACGTCGGCGAGCTGGCCGTTCGTGAGGGCCGCGAGCGCGGCGACCTCCGAGCCGTCGCCCTTGGCCAGGATGACGCCATCGACCTTCATGACGTCGGTGCAGAACTTCAGGCGCTCGGCGTTCATGTCCATGACGACGCACCGGGCACCGGAGACCTTGACGAATTCGATGGCGGACAGGCCGATGGGGCCGGAGCCGATGACGAGGACGGTCTCCCCGGCCTTAGGCGCCGCGCGGTCGACGGCGTGGCATCCGATCGCGAGGGTCTCGACGAGCGCGAGCTGGTCGTAGGAAAGCTTCGTCGAGACGTGGAGCTTGCGGGCGGGGAGCAGGAACTTCTCCGCCATGCCGCCATCGCACATCACGCCGAGGGTCTTATGGTTCTCGCAGCAATTGGTGAAGCCGCGGCGGCAGCTGTAGCAGGTCTGGCAATTGATGTACGGCTCCACGGAGCAACGGTCGCCCGGCTTCACGTTCGTCACGCCAGGGCCGACGGCGAGGACCTCCACGCCGAGTTCATGACCCGGGATGCGCGGGTAAGAATAGAACGGCATCTTCCCTAGGTAACCGCCGTAGTCCGTGCCGCAGATGCCGATGCGATGGACGCGCACGACGGCCTCACCGGCCGCAGGGGCCGGCGGTTCGGGAACATCAATCCAGGTGAACTGCTGCGGTTGGTCGAGTCGGAGGGCCTTCATCGGCTCAGTTGTTCTCCTTCAGGCCTTCGAGGTGTCCGAGGTTCTTCACCGGCGCGAAGATCGCTTGGACCTCCGCGAGCAGCTGCTGGTCGATCGGCTCGGCGGCCCACTTGGCCCAGTTCCGGATATTCGTCGGGTTGGCGCTACCCGACACGGTCGTGGCGATGTCGGGGTGCTGGAGGGAGAACTGCAAGGCGAGCTTGGCGATGTCGACGCCCTTGGCGGCGCAATGCGCCGCGGCGGCCCGGGCGGCGGCCTTCACGTTTTCGGGTTCCTTGAGCCATGCCGGCAGCGGGGCGTTGGTGAGCAGGCGCGCGCTGAACGGACCGGCGTTCATGACGCCGATGCCCTTGGCCTTGAGGTAAGGGACGGTCTCGTCGGCGAAGCGGGTATTCTGGAGCGTGTACTGATTGTAGCTCAGCACGCAGTCGACGTCGGTCTGCTCGCAGATGAACCGGAAGATCTTCTGCGGATAGCCGCTGAAGCCGATGGCCTTGACCTTGCCGGCCTGCTTGGCCTTGCGGAGCGCGGGGATGGTCTCGTCGACGATCTGCTGCATCGGGACGAATTCGATGTCGTGGCAAAGGATGATGTCGAGGTGGTCGGTGCCGAGGCGGTGCAGGGACACGTCGATGCTTTCGGCGACGCGCTTGGCGCTGAAGTCGAAGTGCGCCAGGTCGTAGCGTCCGAGCTTCGTGCAAAGTTTATAGCTGGCGCGCGGGACGCCGCGGAGGGCGACGCCCAGGAGCACTTCGGAAATACCGCGGCCGTAGAACGGCGAGGTGTCGATGAAGTTGAGGCCACAATCGAGGGCGACCTGGACGGACTTGAGGGCGTCCTCGAGCGCCACGCTGCGGAACTCCTGGCCCAGCGAGGAGGCGCCGAAGCTGAGGATGGGGAGGTCGATCCCGGTCTTGCCAAGGGGGCGAGTCTTCATGGTGCGAAAATTCAGGCGGTGCGGCAACCGACGGTGAGGAGCACGTTGCCCCAGAGCGCTTGGTCGCCGGTTTGGATGGTCAGGATGTGGTCGGGCGATTCGACGGCCTTGTAGAAATCCCACTTCAGGATCGGCTGCAGCTCGAGCTTGAGGCCGGCGGCCGTCACTTCCTGGCGGAAATCAGCCCACACGGGCGGCTCCCCCTTCTGGGCGTAGGAGTCATCCGCGGGGATGCCCATCGTATTCACGGCGTCGACGGGGACGGCGCTGAGCAACGCCCGCAGGACTTGGGCCACCGTCGGGATGCCCGGCGAGAGGTTGAGCGAGACGAGCTCGGCGTTCGGGCCCTTCTTGCCCCAGACCGGGTAGTTGCCGTCGGCGATCAGGATGACCGAGTGGTGGCCGGCGCGGGCCAGGACTTCGGAGATCTTCGGATGGATGAGCTGGTGCTTGAGCATGGTCTTAGCGGGGTAAGTGAGTGCGGATGGCCTGGATCGTCTGCGCGGCGGCGGCTTCGGAATTCGGCAGCGGCAGGATCTCGCCGGAAAGGTAACCCGCGAAGCCGATGGCGGTGAGCGCGGCGATGACGGAGGCCGTCTCGGTGTGGCCGAAACCGATGGCCTGGCGGTTGCTGTCGGCGAAGTGCACATGACCGACGTGCGGGCCACAGGCGCGGAGGGTCGCCGCGTTCGAGACTTCCTCGATGTTCATGTGGAACAGGTCGCACAGGAGCTTCACGTTGGGGATCCGGCGCGACTCCAGGAATTGCGCGGCGTCCAGCTGGCGGTTGAGCAAGTTGGTTTCGTACCGATTGAGCGGCTCGTAGAGAAGCGGTACGCCGTAGCGCGCGGCATGCGCGCCCAAATCGGCCAAAGCCTCGGCCAACCAAGCCAAGGCCTGCTCGCGGGTGACGTCCCCTTCCGCCTTACCCTGCATCGAACCAATGATGGCCGGGGCGGCGAATTCCGCACCGAGGTCGATGATCGCGCGGATGAACTCGCGGGCCTGGCTGCGGATCGCCGGGTCGGTGTGGGTCAGGTGCCACTTATGGACCAACCAACCGCCCCCGGTGCCGAAGGCCGCGGCCTTGAGCCCATGACGCCGCAGGAGGGCATGGAGTTGCGGACGATCGACGGCGGCCGCCGCGGGCGCGAAGATCTCGATGGCGTCGAAGCCGTGCTTCGCCGCGGAGGCCGCCGCGGACTCCAAGCCGTCCCAATAGACGAAGGGCCCGCCCTTGGCTTGGGCGACGAGCGAAACCGTGATCGCAGATTTAATCACAAGCGGACTTTGCCCGCACCGTGCAGGTGGGGCAAGTTCCGCTTAAACGACTTTAAACGAAAACCGGGGCTTACTCCGTCATTCCCTGCGAGGAGCGGCCCTTGACCAGGCGCTGCACCAAGGCGAAACGGAGGATCTGCTCCATCTTCGCGATTTCGACCGGGTCGATATCCTTCTGGCCACGGGCGGCCTCGACGGCCTCGCGGGCGCGGGCCTCGGCGGTTTCGACGGCCTTGAGGTCGATCTTGGTTTCGTCGATCGCGGCTTCGGTCACGACCGACACCTTATCGGAGACGACGCGCACGAAACCTTGGTCGATGGCCAAGCGGCTGACCTTGCCGTCCAACATCACCAGGACCTCGCCGGCGGCGATGATCGCGGTGATGGGTTGGTGGCCGGGCAGGATGCCGATGCTGCCCAGGGACGTGGGCAGGGTCACGCCATCCGCCGTGCCTTCGTAGGCGCGACGATCGGGGGTGACGATTTCGACCGTGAGTGGCATCGGGGCTTATTTCTTGGACTTACCAGCGGCTTCGAGGACCTCGTCGATGCCACCCTTCATGTAGAAGTCGTTTTCGTTCACGTGGTCGAGCTCACCGGAGAGGATCATCTCGAAGCCACGGAGGGTATCCTCGAGGGCGACGTACTTACCGGGCGAGCCCGTGAAGATTTCGGCCACGTGGAACGGCTGCGAGAGGAACTTCTGGATCTTACGGGCGCGGAAGACGACGAGCTTGTCCTCGGGGGAGAGTTCGTCGAGGCCGAGGATCGCGATGATGTCCTGGAGATCCTTATAGCGCTGCAGGATGCCCTGCACGCCGCGGGCCACGCGGAAGTGACGGTCACCGACGACTTCGGGCGCGAGCGCGGTCGAGGTCGAGGCGAGCGGGTCGACGGCCGGGTAGATGCCGAGCTCCGCGATGCGGCGCTCGAGCACGACGGTGGAGTCGAGGTGCGCGAAGGTGTTGGCGGGAGCCGGGTCGGTCAAGTCGTCCGCCGGGACGTACACGGCCTGGAAGGACGTGATGGAACCCTTCTTGGTCGAGGTGATGCGTTCCTGGAGGTTGCCCATTTCGGACGCGAGGGTCGGCTGGTAACCCACCGCGGAGGGGGAGCGACCGAGGAGCGCGGACACTTCGGAACCGGCCTGCGAGAAGCGGAAGACGTTGTCGACGAAGAGGAGCACGTCGCGGTTCTGCTCGTCGCGGAAGAATTCGGCCATCGCGAGGGCGGAGAGGGCGACGCGCATACGGGCACCGGGCGGCTCGTTCATCTGTCCGTACACGAGGGCGACCTTGGACTTCGAGAGATCCTTCTGGTCGATGACGCCCGCTTCGGACATTTCGTGGTAAAGGTCATTGCCTTCACGGGAGCGCTCGCCGACGCCGGCGAAGACGGAGAAACCGCCCTGCTTCATCGCGATGTTGTTGATGAGTTCCATGATGACGACGGTCTTGCCGACGCCGGCGCCACCGAACGCGCCGACCTTACCGCCCTTCACGAAGGGACAGATGAGGTCGATGACCTTGATGCCCGTGCCGAGGAGCTCGGCGGAAGTCGACTGCTCGGTGAGGGGCGGGGGCAGGCGGTGGATCGGGTAGCGCTTGCTGTGCTCGACCGGGCCGCGTTCGTCGACGGCGTCGCCGGTGACGTTGAAGATGCGGCCGAGGACGCCGTTGCCGACGGGCACGGTGATCGGAGCGCCGGTGTCGACGGCGTCACCACCGCGGACGAGGCCTTCGGTGGTGGTCATCGCGACGGCGCGGACAAGCCCGTTGCCGAGGTGCTGCTGGACCTCGAGGATGAGGCGCGTGTCCTTACCTTCGACCTTATAGTCGATCTGGATCGCGTTGTAGATCTCGGGGACCTTATCGACGGGGAATTGGACGTCGACGACGGCGCCGAGGACCTGGGTGATCGTTCCTTTAGTGCTCATGATATTTATAGAAGTGGGGGGGAGGTGGAAATTACTGGGCGGCGGCGCCGGCGGTGAGCTCCAGGATTTCCTGGGTGATCGCGGCCTGACGGGCCTTGTTGTATTCGAGGGAGAGGGCGGCGCCGATCTTCTTGGCGTTGTCGGTGGCGGCCTTCATGGCGACCATGCGCGCGCTGAACTCGGACGCCTTCGACTCGAGGACGGCCTGGTGGACGGCCTGCTTGAAGAAGAGCGCCGGCAGCTGATTCAGGATCTCGCCCGCGGAGGGTTCGAAGATCATGTCGCGTTCGTCGGCTTCGATCTTGGGCTCCGGCAGACCGAGCTTGGCGCGGAATTCGCGGGCTTGGTTCACGAGGCTGTCGGCCGGCAGGAGCTGCTGGACGCGCGGGCTCTGCACCATCGTGTTCTTGAAGTGGGCGAAGAGGACCTCGACGGTGTCGACCGTGCCTTCGGTGAAGGCCTTGAGGAGGTACTCGGCGGCGGGGCGGACTTCGTTGAAGTTCGCGCGGTCGGTGACCGGGAAGTCGGCGAGGACCTTGCGGCCGGAACGGGCGAGGGCTTGGGCGCCCTTGCGGCCGATGCAGACGAAGACGGCGTTCTGCTGCTCCGCGGCGAGGCGGATCAGGTTGCCGTTGAGCGCGCCGGCCATGCCCTT
>DBCN01000040.1:0-10178 GCA_002293065.1 Opitutia bacterium UBA957 | reverse complement strand
CCGAGGAGCTCGGCGTAGGCGCGACCCGCCCGGGCGGCATCCTGCGCGCGCTTCATCTTCGACGACGCCACGAGCTGCATGGCTCGGGTGATCTGGCCGGTGCTCTTGACCGATTTGATTCGGTTGCGGATCTCGCGGAGTCCTTTAGGCATGAAGCGTGTCGGTTAGCGGAAGGAAGGGAAACAACGGGCCTTAGGCCTTGAAGCTGCGGCGCCAGGTTTCGCAGGCGGCCTTCAGCTCGGCTTCGCCTTCCTTCTCGATCTTGCTGCCGCCGCGGATCTTGGCGAGGACGCCCGGCTTGGCGGTTTCGAGATGGGTCTGGAGGGAAGCGGCGGCGGCTTGGACGGACTTCACCGGCATGTCGTTGAAGAAGCCGTTCTGCATGGCCCAGATGATGCCGCACTGGATTTCCGCGGACTTCGGGGCGGTCGGGGGCTGCTTGAAGAGCTCCACGAAGCGGTCGCCCTTGTCGAGGATCGCCTTGGTCTTCTCGTCGAGGTCGGAACCGAACTGCGCGAACGCCGCGAGTTCGCGGTAGTTGGCGAGCTCGCCCTTCACCTTGCCGGCGACCTGCTTGAAGGCCTTGATCTGCGCGGCGGAACCGACGCGCGAGACGGAGAGACCGACGGAGACGGCGGGACGGATGCCCTGGTTGAAGAGGTCGGTCTGGAGGAAGACCTGGCCGTCGGTGATCGAGATCACGTTGGTCGGGATGTACGCCGAGACGTCGCCGGCCTGCGTTTCGATGATCGGCAACGCGGTGAGCGAGCCCTTGCCGGCGAGACGCGCGGAGCGCTCGAGGAGACGGGAGTGGAGGTAGAACACGTCGCCCGGGTAGGCTTCGCGGCCGGACGGACGCTTCAGGATGAGCGAGATCTGGCGGTAGGCGGCGGCGTGCTTGGAAAGGTCATCGTAGACGATGAGCGCATCCTGGCCGTTTTCCATGAACCACTCGCCGATGGCGGTGCCGGAGAACGGCGCGAAGACCTGGTTGGCGGCGTTGTCGGCGGCCGAAGCGGCGACGACGACGGTGAATTCCATGGCGCCGGCCTTCTCGAGCGTGCCGATGGTGCGGGCGATGGAGGAGTTCTTCGTGCCGATGGCGACGTAGATGGAGTACACCGGGCGGAAGTTGGCGTCGCCCGAAGCGAGGCCGACGCGGTTGGCGTTGGCCTGATTGATGATGGTGTCGATCGCGATGGTGGTCTTGCCGGTCGCGCGGTCACCGATGATGAGTTCGCGCTGGCCACGGCCGATCGGGATCATGGCGTCGATGGCCATGATGCCGGTCTGCATCGGCTGGTCGACCGACTTGCGCGGGATGATGCCCGGGGCGATCTTCTCGACCGGGTAACGCTCGGAGGAGACGATCGGGCCCTTGCCGTCGAGCGGGTTGCCGAGGGCGTCGACGACGCGGCCGAGGAGGCCCTTGCCGACGGGGATGGAAAGGAGGCGACCGGTGGTCTTGGCTTCCATGCCTTCCTTGAGGCTGGAGATGTCGCCCATGATGACGCACCCGACGGTGTCTTCGGCGAGGTTGAGCGCGACGCCCTGGAGGCCGCCCGGGAGCTCGATCATTTCGTTCATCATGACGCCCGAGAGGCCGTCGATGGAGGCGACACCGTCCGCGAGGGAAACGATGGTGCCGACGTTGGACTTGCCGGCGCGGGTATCAAGGCCGGCGATGGCTTTCTGGATCTGGTCGATCGCGTTGCTCATTGTATTTGGTAAAGCGGGTTAAGGATTAAGGGGAGATTTCAGGAAAGGGACTTGGCGAGGTTGGCCAGGCGGAGCGCGGCCGAGAGGTCGGTCACGTCGTCGGCGACGCGGACGCGGAAACCGGCGAGGAGCGCGTCGTTGCGACGAGCCACCGGGCGGACGGGGCGGCCGAGGGCCTTGGAGAAGTGCGCGGCGATGGCGTCGGCGTCGGCCGATGACAACGGGCCGGCATGCTCGATGCGGGCTTCGCCCCGGGCGAGCTCGCGACGGACGTTCGTGAGGTAGGCGCGGAGCAACGGACGAAGCTGGTGCGCGGAACGGGACTTCGTCAGCGCGGCGAGCACGGCGCCCACCAATTCAGACGAGACCACGCCGCCTTCCAGGGAAAGGGCGAGGAGGCGCTTGGCTTCAGCTCGGACGGAGGCGGCGGACATCGGGAAAAGAAAGGCTTAGCGGGCGAGCTGCTTGACAGCCGCTTCGTTGAGGCGGCCGCGCGTGGCGTCGTCGAGGTTCTGCTCCAGGACCTTGGCGGCGGTTTCGACGACGAGGCGGGAAACTTCGCCGCGGACTTCGTTCATCATCTTGACGCGGTCGGCTTCGATGGCGGCCTTGGCCTTGGCGATGACTTCGGTCTGCGCGGCGGTGGCTTCGGCCTTGGCGGCTTCAACGGCGGCCTTGGCGGCGTTGCGGGCGTCGGCGAGGATCTTGGAAGCTTCGTCGGCCGCGGCGTTCAGCTTGGCATCGGCAGCCTTCTGGGCTTCCGCGAGTCGCTGCGTGGCGGCTTGGGCATCGGCGAGGCCTTTTTCGATGAGGCGATTGCGCTCTTCCATCTGGCCGAGGGCCGGCTTGATGGCGAAGCGATAGAGGACAAAGCTCAGGATCGAGAAGTTGATCAGCTGGATGAGCAGGTGCGGGCCATCGACGCCGAAGCTGCCGAAGAGCTGGATGATGGTGTCGACGGGACCGGCGGCGGGGGCCACGGGAGCGGCGCCGGCAGCGGCCTTGGCGGCAGCGGGGGCGGCGTCGGCGGCGAGGAGGGCGGAGAGGAAGGTCATGGTGAGGACTTTGAAAGGAAGGTGTTTGATCGTCGCTGGGAAAGGGGATTGGCCGGACCCCTTGCGGGGTCCGACCACCTAGCCAATTACTTGGCGAGGAAGATCGCGTAGAACGCGACGGCTTCGGCGAGAGCCATGCCCAGGATGGACTGGACGAGGATCTTACCGGAAGCCTCAGGGTTGCGACCCACGGACTCGACGGCCTTGGCGCCAACGAGACCTACGCCGATGGCGGCGGCGAAGCAACCGACGGCGGCAGGGAGGGAACCAGTGATTTCAGCGATGATCATGTGTGTTTGTGTTTTTGGTTTCTTCTCGACGGGCCGCTTGGGGGACTCCCAGCAAATCACCCGCCGCGAAAGCGAAAGGGTCAGTGCGCGTGCTCTTCCTCATCGTGGCCACCTTCGTGGTTGCAGATGAGTCCGATGTAGACGGCGGAGAGCAGGGTGAAGACGAAGGCTTGGATGACGCCAACGAGGACTTCCAGCATGGCGGCGGCGGCGGGAATCACATAGGGGGCGATGGCTCCCAGCGAGTGGATGAGGTTCTCGCCGCCGAAGACGTTGCCGTAGAGTCGGAACGACAGGGAGATGAGACGGAAGGCGATCGAAACGACTTCGATGCCGCCGACGCCGACGAAGATGAAGCTCAGGAGGATCCACATGCCCCAACCGATTTCCTTGCGGTCGGACTTGTTGCCGAAGAGGTCGAAGATTAGGACCTTCACGCCCGCGTAACGCAGGACGAAGTACGTCCACGCGAGGAACGAGATGACCGACAGCGCGAGCGTGGTGTTGAGGTCGGAGTTGGCCGGGCGGATGGCTTCCAGCCAATGGCCGTCATGGTAATACTTGATCGTCCCGACGCCGGGCAGCAGGCCGCTCCAATTCATCAGCAGGATGAAGACGAAGAAGCCGCAAAGGAGGGGGAAGGTCTTGCCGATCATCTGCTTGCCGACGATGGGTTCAAGGGCGTCGCGTAGGCCCTGCGCCATGCCTTCGACGACGGCTTGACCCTTGCCGGGGATGAGCTTCGGGGTGCCCACGGCGAGACGGACCGCGATGATGATGAGGGCCGCGATGATCCAGGTCGTGAAGATCGAGTTCGAGATCGGCAGGCCGGCGATCGTGAAGAGGTCGGTGGCCTTGGGGCTCACGCCTCCGGAGCTAGCGAAAACGAACGCTGGGGCAGAGAGACCAATAAGGGAAAGAGAGCGCATTAGACGCAGGAAAGGGTTTGTGAATGATTCCCAGCAGGATGGTCAACCACCTGCACAGAACTACGCCCAGAGTAAGCCGCCAGAGGGGGCATCATTAGCAACACTAATCTAGACTCGAGCTAGGGGGCCAGGCGGCTGATCTGCCAATTCCCGTCCTTCTTATTATAGATAAAACGATCGTGGAGGCGGTTGAGCCGGCCTTGCCAGAACTCAAAATGGTCGGGAATGACCCGGTAACCGCCCCAGTTCGCGGGCTTTGGCACCTTTCCTTCAGGGTATTGAGCCTTTAATTCGGCCAAGCGGGTCTCCAAGTGCTGCCGATCAGGAATAAACTGGCTCTGGTCCGAGGCCAAGGCGCCGAGTTGGCTACCGTACGGCCTACGGGCAAAATAAGCGATGGATTCTTCTTCGGAAGTCTTTATCACTGAACCAGTTATGTGAACTTGTCGCTCCAAGGAAAACCACGGAAAAACCAGGGCAATCCGGGGCTCGCGCTCCATATGCCCACCCTTGCGGCTATGGTAGTTAGTAAAGAAGGAGAAGCCGCGCTCGTCGGCGGCCTTGAGCAGGACGGTCCGAGAGGTCGGGGCGCCAGCGTCGTCGACGGTCGAGAGGACCATGGCATTGGGCTCGTTCAGCCCAGCCTCTTTCGCCTGTTGGAACCAGGCCTTGAACTGGGCGAGGGGGCAATCGAGCAACTCGTGCCGGTCCAAGCCGTGGGTGGCGTATTCCTTGCGTAGCTCCGAAAGGTCCATGCCCGCATCCTAAGTGAACCGGCCTCATCCGCAAGCGTTGCCTCCCTTCCCTCTCGCCAGACCCCTCCCGGCGTTCAGGTTAGAAGCCGTGAACCTCGTCCTGATTACGGAGCCTGAAGTCAGCGCGGGCCTTCCCTTGGCCGACGCACGCACCACCCACCTGCTCGGGACCGTCGGCCTCCGCATGGGTCAAACGTTTCACGTCGGTCTCGTCGGAGGCCTCCGCGGGCTCGCCACGGTGACGGCGATCGCGCCGGCCCTCCGCTTCAACGTCGTCTGGGAAAAATCCGTACAAACTCGCCTCCCCCTGACGGTGCTCATCGGACTGCCTCGTCCGCAGACGGCCAAGAAGGTCCTGCATGACCTCGCCAGCCTCGGCGCCGCCCGGCTGATCTTCTTCGAGGCGGACAAAGGCGATCCGGGTTATGTCGCGAGCTCGCTGTGGAAAGACGGCGAATACCGGGAGCACCTGCGGAAAGGCACGGAGCAAGCCTGCTCCACGCTCGTGCCCACCGTCGACCGCGTTGCCTCGCTCGCCGAAGCCCTCGCGCTCGTATCCGGAGACGGCTGGAAGGTCGCGCTGGATCCCTATGAAGCGACCGGCGCGCTGGGCGAGTCCGCGCCCGCTTCGGCTTCCGCGGGCCTCCTCGCCGTCGGGCCAGAGCGCGGTTGGTCGGATAAAGAACGCGCGCTGCTCCGCGCCCAAGGGTTCCGCATGCAGCACCTCGGCGACCGCATCTTGCGCGTCGAAGCCGCTTGCCTCGTGGGCGGCGCGCTCCTGCTCGCACACCTGCGCGCGTGGCAAGCCCACCGCGCGCTGGGCTGATCACTCGCCCGCCTGGCGGACGAAGATCGAAGCGGCCGGCTGCCCCTTGCCCTTGCCGATGACCTTGCGGAGCTTCCAGCCCGTGGGCACCGGCACGACGAACCCGCCGGGGGCTTCGAGGATGACGCGGACGTGCGCCCCGGTCGCGGCGGACGCAACGGCGTTCGCGACGATTTCCTCCGCGCGGGTCTCCCAGAGTTCCCATGGTGGATCGGCGAAGACCAAGTCGAACGTCCCCGCGTTCGCGACGGGCTTCGTCGCATCGCCGGTGATGGCCGTGAACGGCAACGCGGCGACGCCCATCGATTTCGCCACCGCCGCCGCATTCGCCTGCAGATCAGCGCCCGCATGCAGGTCGACGCAGGTCGCGGAAGCAGCGCCGCGGCTCAAGGATTCCAACCCGTAAGCACCGGTCCCCGCAAAAAGGTCGAGCACATGGGTGCCCGGCACGAAAGCGGCCAAGGAATTGAAGACCGCCTCGCGGATGTAATCCGTGGCCGGGCGCACGCCGCCTTTCGCGGGGACGCGAAGCGGAATGCCGCGGGCTAATCCTCCGGTGACACGCATGCGGGCAAGGTTTCCCGCCGCCGATGGAAGGTCAACGGCGTTCCGCGCCCAAGCGTTGCCGGGCGGGCGACCAACAGGTGGTCCGCCCGCCGACTTCCGCGCGATGCAACGGCTCCTTCGTGCGTGGACAACTTCCACCGTCCTTCCAGCGATGGTTGAAGAGCCAGCTAGCCGGCGGATCGCCCCAGTCCTTCCCGATGACCCGCATCGCGTCCGCACAGACCTCGCGCATGGTGCGGTGCAGCTTACGCACGGACAGCGGCCCAAAGGCACCCGCCTTCGCTTCTGGATGGAAGCCCGCGCGCCACAGCACCTCGTCAGCCATCCAATTGCCGATGCCGGGAAAGCGCTCCTGCATCAGCAGCACGGCCTTGATGGATGTGCGCGCGCGGCGACGCAGGAATGCCCCGACGACGCCCACGGTGAAATCGTCCGAGAGGATCGCCGGCGGAATCTTCGCCCACCACGGCGGCACGCCCGGACCTTGCCAAAAAAGGATGCGGCCAAACTGCCGCGGGTCGACGAAGACCAGCTGCTTCCCGCCGCCCATGGTGAGCACAAAGTGGTCGTACTTCGTCGGCTCACGGGTCGCGTCGCCGCATTCCAACCGGCCCGACATCCCGAGGTGCACGCCGACCCAGGCACCGCCCGCAAAGCGGAACGCCATCTGCTTGGCGGCCGCGAACGATTCCAACAACTTCGCACCCACCAAGGCCTGGGCCAGCGCGGCGCGATCGACCCCGCGGCCCACGCGCGCTTTCGGATTCAGGCTGACCTGCGCGACCTTGCGGCCGAGGCCAGGATCCCAGCGGCGGCGGAAATAATCGACTTCGGCGAGTTCGGGCATCGTTTGCTGTTCCCAACCGAAACGGAATATTCTAGATTCGCAAGACGATGACCGCCCTCCGTCCGTTCCTCGCCCTGGTGTGCACCTGCGCGCTGGCCTGCGCGGGCGACGTGGTCCCGACCGGGGCTGGCTCCTACCTCCGCGGCCTGCCCGATGGCGCCAAGGGTCCGCCCGTGAAACCATTCGTCGTCGAGGGCGTGACCGGTCCCGTCCCCACCAACACCTGGTGGAGTTCGCTGGCTTGGCTGCCGCTGTCGGAGACGATGTTCCCGCACCCGTTTTCGGTCAAAGCGACGAAGGCCGGCCTGGAGCTCAACTATCCGGGCGCCCACTTGGGCGCGAACAAACACGCGATCGTCGGGATGGGTGGCCACGACCTCGTGCTCGGCCACTCCGGCGTGGTCACTTTCGACGAAGCCCGCGTCGCCGGCTGGAGCGACTTCTTCGTGACCACCCGCATGGGGGCGGCCGGTCGCGGCCTGACGCTGACCTTCGGCCACGGCTCGCCTTTCGTCTACGCCGATTACGCCGGCGGCGAACCCGTCGTGCTGTTCAAATCTCCGCCGGCGGTCATTGCAGGCGACGATAAATCTCCCACGCTCGTGGTGAAGGTCGCCGATCGCATCTACGGTCTCTATGCGCCGAGCGGCTCGACGTGGTCCGGTCTCGGCTCCGCCCGGCTATCGGCCCTGACGCGCGGGAAGACCTACTTCTCCGTGGCCGTGCTGCCGGACGACAAACCGGGCACCCTCGAACTCTTCCAAGCCTGCGCCCATAACCACGTCACCGGCTCGCAAGCCACCTGGTCCTATGACCAGCAGAGCGCGAAGGTCGTGACGCGCTACGCCTTCCGCACGGTCGCCAAGCAAGGGCCGGATACCGGGACCCTCTTCGCGCTCTACCCGCACCAATGGCGCGATGCGCGGGCGGATTTCACCGGTCACCGCTACGGCAGCGTCCGCGGTCCGATGAAACTCGCCAAGGGTTCCTCATTTGAAAGCACCGCCTTCCTGCCCCCGCTTCTCCCGGCTTTACCGGTGACGGCGAACGTGGATCGCGCCGGGCTCAAGCAACGCCTCGCCACCGATCTGGCCGGCACCCCGCAACTGACCGGCGACACGTATTGGCTCGGCAAGCAACTCGGCAAATGGGCGACGTTGCTGCCGATCGCGGAACAACTCGGGGAGAAGGACGCGGCCGCCGAGTGCGAACGGCGCCTCAAGACCGCCTTGGAGAATTTCCTGACCGTGCGCGCGCCCGATGGCCGCGAAAAGAAATCGTCCCTCTTCGCCTACGAACCCAACTGGGGCACGCTCATCGGCTACCCGGCCAGTTTCGGCAGCGACCAAGAACTGAACGACCACCATTTCCACTACGGCTATTTCCTGCACGCCGCCGCCGAACTCGCCCGCCGCGATCCCGCTTGGACCCAGCGGTGGCTGCCGATGGTTCGCTTGCTCGTCCGCGACATCGCGAGCGCCGACCGACGCGACCCGCTCTTTCCTTACCTACGTTGCTTTGACATCTATGCCGGTCACTCGTGGGCGAGCGGGCACGGCCGCTTCGGCGACGGCAACAACCAGGAATCTTCCAGCGAATCCATCAACGCCTGGTACAGCCTGCTGATGCTGGCGGAAGTCATCGGCGACCAAGAGCTCCGCGCCCAAGCCGCGTGGCTGCTCGCGACCGAGGTCTCGGCCATCGAAGATTATTGGTTCAACGTGCATGGGGACCTTTTCCCGCGCAGCTATCCCGCATCCGTCGTGACGATGGTCTGGGGCGGCAAAGGGGCGAACGCGACGTGGTTCGACGCCAACCCGCAATCGATCCACGGCATCAATTTCCTGCCGATCACCGGTGGCTCGCTCTACTTGGGGCGTTACCCGGCCTACGCGCGGAAGAACCATGCCGCCCTGCTCCGCGAACTCGCCGACTTCCGCGTCGAACGGAAGAAGGGGACCGTGCCGCCCAACGCCCCGCTCGACCATTGGGCCGATATCCTCTGGATGCAGCAGGCGACCTTCGACGCGACGGGGGCCAAGGCCAACTGGGCGAAGCGCCCACCCCACTTCAAGCCCGAGGCCGGCAACAGCTTCACGCAAACCGAACTCTGGCTGCAGGTCTTCGAGGCCTTCGGCACGCTCGATTCGGCCGTGACCGCGGATACACCCTTTGCGGCGGTATTCACCAAGCACGGCAAGCGTAGCTACGTCGCGTGGAACCTGAGCGCCAAGCCCGTCACGGTGACGTTTTCGGACCGCACGTTGCTGATCTGCCCGGCGCAAGAGATCAGTTTCAAGTAAGCCCGCGGCGGGCGATGGTCGGTGCTTTTCCCGCTGGCTTAACGGCGAGGGTGCGGTTTTCTCGACAGCATGCACACCCCCAGCGCTTCCCGCTACGCCCATGCGGCCTTCCAGGCCCGGTGCGGTAAATCCGGCCTGCATCTCCCGAAGATCTCCCTCGGGCTCTGGCATAACTTCGGGAGCGTGGACGATCCCGCGACCGCGCGCGCGATCGCGCTGCGCGCCTTCGACCTCGGTGTCACGCACTTCGACCTCGCGAACAATTACGGCCCGGTGCCGGGCTCCGCCGAAGAAACCTTCGGCCGCATCCTGCGCGAAGACCTCGCGCGCCATCGCGACGAGCTGATCATCTCGACCAAGGCCGGCTACACGATGTGGCCCGGCCCGCACGGGGACTTCGGCTCGCGCAAATACCTGCTGGCTTCGCTGGACCAATCGCTGAAGCGCCTGGGGCTGCCTTACGTCGACATTTTCTACAGCCACCGCCGTGACCCCAACACGCCGATGGAGGAAACCATGGGCGCCCTCGCCCATGCCGTCCGTTCGGGCAAGGCGCTCTACGCGGCGATCTCCAACTATAACGCCGAGGATACCGCTCGGGCCTGCGCCATCCTCCGCGATCTCGGCACGCCGTGCGTGGTCCATCAGCCAAAATATAGCATGTTTGAACGGACCCCGGAAACCGGCCTGCTCGAGGTGGTCGAGAAGGAAGGCATCGGTTGCGCGGTCTTCTCGCCGCTCGCCCAGGGGCTCCTCACGGATCGCTACCTCCAAGGCATCCCGAGCGACGCCCGCGCGGGCAAGGCCCACGGCTTCCTCCGCCCCGAACAAATCGACGCGGTTCGCCTCGCCAAGGTGCGGGCCCTGGGCGGCCTCGCCGCTGAACG
>DBCN01000103.1:7770-18852 GCA_002293065.1 Opitutia bacterium UBA957 | reverse complement strand
CTCGCCGCCAACCTCTCCTCGGCCGTGGCCGAGATCAAGAAGCACACTGCCCTGCCCATCTGCGTCGGTTTCGGCATCTCGAGCGCCGCACACGTCCAGGCCGTCGGCAAAGTCGCCGATGGCGTCGTCGTGGGCAGCGCCCTCGTCAACGTCATCGCCGCGCACAAGGACAAGCGCTCCGAAGCCGCCGCCGCCATCGGCGCGAAGGTCAGGGAGTTGAAGGGACTGTAAGTTAGGGGACAAGTTGGCAAGGGGACACGGGGACAAGGGGAATCACAGGTAGGCGCGTGGCTTCGCCGCGCCCTCCGCAAACTTTTGCACGTTTGCACAGGCCGTAGGCCGTTTTGCACCTTTGCGCTGCATCATCCCCCATCCCCTCCATCCGCTATCCCCGCTGTTAAGATGCAACTAGGACAGCACGCAGTGCTGTCCCTACCTCAAACAATGCCACGCCGCAAAGCGGCGACACAACCCCATGTCACCATGTCAACTTGTCCCCTCGCGGCCTTCAGCCGCGCTCATCTTTGCACTGAACCCCCTTTTCCGGCCATCCCTCTCCGGTTCCCGGCCCCCCTTTGAGTTAATGCACTTGCCAACCCCCTCCCCCTCCCCACTTTCCCAATGGTCCTAACTTCGTTGGGGCCACGCACCTACCCAGCATGGCCAAACAAGAATCCTGGACGAAAAAAGACCTCACGGGCATCGAGGAACTCTCCCGAGCCGAGATCGAACTCCTTTTCCGTCAGGCCGACCGCTTCCTGCCCGCCCTCGCGCCCGGCAAGGGGCTCGACCTGATGCGTGGTCGGACCGTCGTGAACCTCTTCCTCGAGCCCAGCACGCGCACCCGCACGGCCTTCGAGATCTCCGCCAAGAAGCTCGGCGCCGAAGTCGTCTCCATCAACACCACCGCCTCGTCGCTGGTGAAGGGCGAGACCCTCCGCGACACGGCCCTGAACATCCGCGCCATGGGCGTGGATGCCATCGTCATGCGCCACTCCTCGGCCGGGGCCGCCCGCTACCTCGGGAACGCCCTCGACATCTCGGTGGTGAACGCCGGCGACGGTGCCCATGAGCACCCCACGCAAGCCCTGCTCGACGCCTTCACCATCCGCCAGCGCTTCGGCAAGGTCCAGGGACTCAAGGTCACCATCCTCGGAGACATCCTCTTCAGCCGCGTCGCCCGCTCGAACATCCTTTGCCTGACCAAGCTCGGCGCCGAGGTCACCCTCGCCGGCCCCGCCACGCTCGTCCCCGCCACGCTCAAGGAGGCCTACCCGCAAGTCCGCATCGTGCACGACCTCAAGAAGGCCCTCTCCGGCGCCGATGCGGTGATGCTCCTGCGCATCCAACACGAGCGCCAGACGACGACCCACTTCCCCTCGCTCGGTGAATACACGTCGCAGTTCGGCCTCAACGCCGAGCGCGCCGCCTGGCTCAAGCCCGAGGCCATCGTCATGCACCCCGGCCCGATCAACCGCGGCGTCGAAGTCGAAAGCGAAGTCGCCGACGGCCCCCGCTCGGTCATCCTCGAGCAGGTCCGCAACGGCGTCGCCGTCCGCATGGCCGTCCTTCACCTCTGCACCGGAGCCATCGCCCGATGAACACCGCCGAACACACCCCTCTCTGGATCCGCGGCGCCCGCGTGATCGACCCGTCGATCGGCCGCGACGACGCCCGCGGCGAGGTCTTCGCCAAGGATGGTCGCTTCGTCGACAAGCTGTCGAAGTCCGACCAAGCCCGCGCCCAGGTCATCGACGCCGCCGGCCTCATCCTCGCCCCCGGCTTCGTCGACCTCAACTGCCGCCTCGGTGAACCGGGCCGCGGCGCCCGCGAAAGCATCCGCGCCGGCACCCTCGCGGCCGCCGCCGGTGGCTTCACGTCCGTCGTGACGATGCCCGACTCCCTTCCGGCCGCGGACAACGTCGGTACGATCCAACTCATCCGCGAACTCTGCGAACGCGATGCTTCGGTCCGCGTCTTGCCCGCCGGCACCTTGACCAAGGGCCACGAAGGCAAGGCCCTCGCGCCGATCGGCTCGCTCAAGAAGGCGGGCGTCGTCGCCGTGACCGACACGACCTCGGGCGTGCAGAACAACGAAATCATGCGTCGTGCGCTCGAGTATGCCGCGATGTTCGACCTCGTCGTGCTCGACCATTGCCAAGACAGCAGCATGACCGATGGCGCCCAGATGCATGAAGGCGCTTGGTCCCTTCGTCTCGGCCTCCGCGGCTACCCCCGCGCCGCCGAAGAAATCGTCGTCTCGAGCGACTGCGTCCTCGCCGGACTCACCAAGGCCCGCATCCACCTTCAGCACCTGTCCTCCGGCGGCTCAGCCGACATCGTCCGCCGCGCCAAGGCCGCCCAGGCCTCCGTCACCGCCGAGGTCTCCGCGCTCCACCTGCTGCTCACCGACGCCGCGCTCGCCCAGTACGACACGTGCCTCAAGCTCAACCCGCCCCTGCGCGAAGAGGCCGACCGCCAAGCGCTCATCGCGGCGCTCGTCGACGGGACGATCGACGCCATCTGCTCCGACCATTCCCCCTGCACGGCGACGGAGAAGGACTGCGAGTTCGACCTCGCACCGTTCGGCGCCGCGACCCTCGAAACGGCCTTCTCCGCCGCCTACGAAGCCATCGTGGCCGACGGGCACGCCGACCTGAACCTCCTGCTGCAGCGCTTGACCTGCGGCCCGGCCCGCGCGCTCGGCCTCGACGCCGGGACGCTCCGCATCGGCGGGCATGCGGACCTCGTGCTCATCGACCCGAAGGCGACGTGGAAGCCTTCGGCCAAGACCTTGCTTTCGAACTCGGGCAACAACCCGCTCCTCGGTCGTACGCTCAAGGGACGCATCCGCTCGACGTTCGTCGGCGGTAAGCTCGTCACCAAGGACGGCCAACCGGCGAAGTAAATGGATACGCCTCCCCTCGGCTGGCGCGATCACCTCTTCATCGCTTGGGCGCTGCTCACCGCGCTGGCGGGGGCTTGGTACCTGACGCGCGGCCTCGCCCATCCCGCGGTGGACCACCCGCGGCGGATCTTCAGCCGTGGCCTGCCGACCTGGACCGTGCAGGTCATGACGTTCCTCCTCTCACCGGCGCCGATCATCATCTTCCTCGTCTGCATGGCGGGGGCCGGCGTCATCTTGAGCAGCACCGCGAGCCTCTTCGGGACCGGCATGCTCGCCCAAGGGGTCGCGAGCCTGACCGGCCAAGGCTTGGCCACGCTGACGCTCGTCGTCTTCACCTTGGCCGCCCCCGGCACCATCCATTGGGCCCCCACCGCGAGCCCGTCCGGCGAAGCAGCGCCCGCCGAACCAACCGATGGCGTGGATGAAATCCGCTTGGCGGGAAGGGTCTTCGACGTGCGCACCTTGCTCAAGAGCTACCTGTCGATCGTCGCCTTGGCCATCGCCGCCGGGTTGATCTGGAAACTCTTCTACTATTTCTGCGAACTCCAGGGGCAGGTCTTGCCCGACGAGCCGCAAACCGTGGTCAAGATGGTGGCGGACTACGACTGGTCCGGACCATGGACGCCCATCCTGTTCTTTGGCCTTTCGATCGTCATCGGCGCCCCCATCGCCGAGGAACTCGCCTTCCGCGGCATGTTCTATCCGTTGCTCAAGGGCTGGCTACCGCGCGGCTACGCCATCGTCCTGACCGGCGTGGCCTTCGCCCTCATCCACGGCAGCCTCTCGGCCTTCCTGCCCCTCGCCGCCTTCGGTGCCGTGCAGTGCATCTTCCGCGACCGCTATGGCCTGCTGACCTGCATCGGCGTCCATATGCTCTTCAACCTGATCACCTTCATCTGGCTGATCATCGCGCCGAACGCGTCGACGCAGTTCTGAGCGCCGCCCGCGCGTTTCCTCGAGCGGAGGGTTGCGGACCGATGGAAATACCTCCATCAAGGATGCACCATGGGCGTCTTCACGAAGCAAAGCGAACACAGCGTCGGCAAGTTGACCGAAGGTGAAATCATCGACCGTTTCGTCGCCGCCTTGGCCGACGCCTGCCCACCTTTCCCCGCAGGACCCGGCGGCGACTGCGCCATCTTCCCGGCCGGCCAGGAGCGCCCCTTCCGCGTCGCCACCATCGACTCCGTCGTCTTCGGTCGCCACTTCGACCTTGCCTGCTCCGGCGAGAAAGCCGGCGCCAAACTCATCCAACGCAACCTCAGCGACCTCGCCGCCGCCGGGGCGACCCCGGGGGATGCGCTGCTTTCGATCCTCATGGGGCCGGACGTCGAAGCAAAATGGCTCGAGGACTTCGCCCACGGCGCCGGCCGCGCGGCCGCGCGCGCTGGCCTGAAGCTCGTCGGTGGTGACGTCTGCCGCACCGCCCCGGGCACCTTCAGCGCCACGCTGGCCGTCCAGGGCTTCGCCTACCGCGTGCTCACCCGCCGCAGCGCCCAAGTGGGCGACGTGCTTTTCGTGACCGGTCACCTCGGTGGCTCGATCTACGGACACCACCTGAACTTCCAGGCCCGGCTCGCCGAAGGCGAATGGCTCTGCGGCCAAGGCGCCGTCACCGCGTGCACCGACCTTTCCGATGGCCTCGGCAAGGACCTACCCGGCCTGCTCGGCCCCAAACTGGACGCCCTGGTGGACCTGAAGAAGCTGCCGATTTCCGAAGCCGCCACCAAGCTCGCCCGCCAGGATGGCAAACCCGCCCTCGAACACGCCCTGCAGGACGGCGAGGACTACGAACTCCTCTTCGCGGTGCGAGCCGACCAGGCTGACTTCATCGAGGCGACCTTCGCCAAAACCTTCCCCGGGACGCCGCTGACCGCCCTCGGCACCATCGCCAAGGGCGCGGGACGACTCTGCGACGCCGCCGACCAGCAGCCTATCAAGGCCCAAGGCTTCAGCCACTTCGGCTGAAGCCTTC
This sequence comes from Opitutia bacterium UBA957, assembly GCA_002293065.1. Classification (GTDB taxonomy): domain Bacteria; phylum Verrucomicrobiota; class Verrucomicrobiia; order Opitutales; family UBA953; genus UBA953. Next base: position 13,969 of record DBCN01000103.1, on the reverse strand, counting down.
GGTCCGACCGCTAGAGCTTGAACTGGCGGATGATGACGAAGAGCGCGAAGATCAACGAACAGCCCGCGAAGGTCACCGTCGTCGTCTCGTAGGTGGACAGCAGCTTCATCACCTGGTCGAGCAGCGTGATGCAGTCCTTGGTGTCACGCTCGGCGTTGATGAGCGCCGCCACGGCCTTGTTGGCGGTCTCTTCGACCTTCTTGTTGTCCGACTTCGTGCCCTCGTCCGTGATGAGGACCACGGCCGTCTCGGTCGACTTCATGGCCTTCTTGTAGGCATCGACGGAGGACTGGATGTTGACGGTGGCGCCGCGGACGCGCTCGGTGGTGTCCTTGAGCTCGTGGCTGAACCAAAGCCCAGCGAGGGAGACGAGCAACGTCACGACGGTCATGCCGACGATGCCGGCTTCGGCCTGGACCAGGCCCGTCTTGGCGGTTCGACGTCGGGAACGGGTGGCACTCATAGTTGGGTGGGTTTCATATTAAAGGTGTTCAGCGCGGCTTGCGCCGGGATGGTTTCGGGGCGGGGACCGCGGCGTCCGGATTCTTAGGCTTGGAGCGCTTCCGGCCCGAGGAGCGTTTCCGGCCACGGCCTTTGGACTTCTTGTCCTTGATGCCGAGCTTGGCCTTGATGTTGGCCGAAATCCAATCGACGAGCTCGGGCGCCAGCGCGCCGGTCAGGCCTTGGATGATGGCCTTGTTGATGGCGGACATCTCCCACTGGTAGGTCACGAAGAACGCAATGATGGCGAAGAGGGCGGCCGCCAGGATGTGCTTCGCAGAACGACGCCAATTAGCGTCCGCCGCATCGTCGATGAGTAACCGGCCGACCATCGCGGCGGCGCCGATGAGGGAGACGATCCAGCCCCCTTTCTTGAAGGCGAGAATCGCGCCCTGAAAGTTGTTGGTGACCGCATTCGGGTCCTTGACGGCCTTGACCGCTTCGACGGCGGCATCCGCCAGGATGATGTCCAACGTCAGCATGCGCCCACCTCTCCAGCCGCAACGGCATGGCCCAAATCAGGCGAAGGGATGAAAAAAGGGGGGCGCACGCGACGAGGAAGGCGACCATTCCGCCAAGGGCAGTCCAGTCGACTTCTATGATTAATAGGAAAATGCCGCCCTGACTCAATCCCCAACCACGACTCAGAGCGCCTGGCGGCGGGCCGGGCGACCCTCGTCGACCTCGATATAGTCAAACATGGTGTCGACGCCGGCCTCGGGCCCGAGGGCGTTCTCCTTGAGGCGCCGGAGGAGCACCTCGTTGGCCTCGTCGCGCCAACCCCGCTTGGTCATGAAGCCATTCCAGATCTCGATGTCATTCGTGCTCAACTTGCGGCCCCGGGCCTCGGCCCAAACCATGACTTCCTCGTCGGTGACGGCGGGATTGCCCAGCACCCAGATGCGCAGTTCGTCGTACTTGATGCCGAGGTATTGGCAGCAACGGTCGTCGAAGGCCTTGCCGAGGTTATTGACGAAATCGGGGTGTAGCGCGCCCCGGGCATGCAGGCGGAGCTTATCGAGCATCCGGGGAAGGTAGACGAAACCACGGACGGCTTCATAGGGACTGCGGAGACCAGGGACGTTGGGCATGCCCGCAAAGTAGAAACAGGGGGCTCTTTGGCAAGGGGACAACGGCGGGGACGTTTTCCCCCTTTACAGTCCTCGGCGCTTCCCCTGCATCATGGTCACCCCTCCCCGCCATGCGTGTCTTCCTTCCCTTGTTCCTCGCCGCGGTGCTTTTCGGCGCCGACGCCCCCAAGCCCGCCGAAAAGGCGGTCGCCAAGCCCGCCGCGACGGCCGCCGTTCGCAAGCCGCTGGCCGAGCAGCCCCTGCGCATGGCCAAGGACATCGAAGCCTTCGAGAAGCAGGACAAGGCCAACCCGCCACCCCAACACGGGCTGCTGCTCAGCGGCGCCAGCTCGCTCCGGATGTGGAAAAACGTCGCCGAAGAAATGAAGCCCTACCCGACCATCAACCGCGGGTTCGGTGGCTCTTATACCACCGAGGTCCTCGGCTACATGGACCGCATCACCCTGCCCTACCACCCGCGCGTGGTGGTCTTCCACTGTGGCGGCAACGACATCAACGCCGGCGATCCGCCCGAAGCCCCCATCCAGCGCATCCGCGAATACCTCGCCCGCCTGCGCAAGGCGAATCCCGACACCGCCGTGGTCTTCATGGCCACGACCCGCGCGCCTTCGCGCAAGGCCAAGTGGGTCGATCTCGACCAGTTCAACCGCGACCTCGCCGCCTTGGCGAAACAGGAGAAGAACACCTGGTTCGTCGACATCAACCCGGCGCTCAATCAGGCCAACGGCGAAGGCAAGGAAGGTCACTACCTCAAGGACAACCTGCACCCCAGCGAGCTCGGCTACAAGGAAATCGCCAAGGTGCTCCGTCCCGCCGTCGATGAAGCCTGGAAGGCCACCGAAGCGGCCTTCAAAGGGAAGTAATCGGTTCCCAGCGTAGGGTTTGCATTGTGCCCTGCCTCGGGGCCCTTACTTCCTGCTGCATGCCCGCACCGCCCGCCACCTCCGCCGATCCCTCGGCCTCCGTGTCGCCGGTGAAGTTCCCGCCACCCGCGTTCGTGCGCTACATGGTCGGCGAAGGCATCTCGATGACCGGCACCTGGATGCAGGGCATGGCCTTGGGCTGGGTCATGACCGAAGTGGTGATCCGCGATGGCCTCCAAGGATTCGAAGGTATCCTCCAGGCCGCGCCCCACCTCGCCAGCGGCGTCGTGATGTTGCTCCTCTTCCGGATCGGCGGCGCCTGCGCGGACCGGCATGACAAACGCTTCATCCTGCAAGCCTGCCAGATCGCCCAGATCGGGTTCGCCTTGGCGATCGGCTACCTTGTGGCCACCCATGCGCTGCAAGCCTGGCATCTCATCGTCGCCGCGGCCCTGCTGGGCGTCTCCAGTTCCTACGAGATGCCCGCGGCCGCCGCGATCGTCCCGGAACTCGTCGCCAAGGAGCACGTGGCCCGGGCCATCTCCATCGACCGCGCCGTTTTCCATGCGACCCGCCTGGTCGGACCCGCCGCCGCCGGCTACCTCGTCGGACGCTTCGGCGCCGAATGGGCCTTCTACCTGAACGCGGCGTCATTCCTGGCCCTCATGGCGGCCCTGGCGACCTTACCGCGCCGTCCGGAAGGAACACCCGAAGAAGAACAGAAACGCCAAGGGGGTGCGGGCGAGGGCTTCCGCCATGTGCGGCAAGACAAGCCAAGCTTGGCGATGGTCGCGTTGCTGGCCACCAACACCTTGTTCGTCTTCCCGGTCATCATCGTCCTGTTGCCGCTGTACGCCAAGAAGGACCTGGGGGCATCGCCCGAAGAGATGGGCCTGCTGATGCTCTGCTCGGGCCTGGGCTCCGTGGCCGGCTCCCTCGGGATCATGGCCTTGGCCCAACGCGCCCGCCGCTGGGCCATTCCGTTCGGCATGGTCTTGGCGGTCGGCTCCCTCCTCAGCTTGAGCCAAGCGCACGGCTTGTTTTGGGCGGGCGGTTCCTTGATCACCCTGGCGGTCGGCGTCTCCACCTTGGTCGGGCTGGCCAATACGATCGTCCAGGAACGCTCGCCCGCCGAGCTGCGCGGCCGGGTCTCCGCCGTGGCCGGCCTCAGTTTCTTCGGCATCCTGCCGTTCGCCGCGGTGGCGATGGGCTGGATGACGGACCTCTTCAGCCTGCGGCACGTGCTCCTGGGCTCGGCCATCTGCTACGCGGCCATCGGCTGTTTCGTGCTGCTCTGGGCCGGTGATGCGGCTGGCGAAGCCCGGGTGGAGGACTGACGAAAACGAGCCTTCGGCAGGAACCGTTGGGCGGGACGGGTGTTTAAGAATGACCCCACCCTACCATGCTCCCCCGTCGCACCTTCCTCAAGAACGCCGGCCTCCTCGCCGCTGGCGTGGCCGCCCTGCGCCCGCTCGCCCGCGCCTCCGCCCGGACCGTCTCGCCCAACGAGAAACTCAACGTCGCGGTCATCGGCTTCGGCGGCGTCGGCGGAAGCAACATCAGCAACTGCTCCGACGAGAACATCGTCGCGATGTGCGACCTCGACCTCAAGCGCTGTGCTGGGACGATCAAGAAGTTCCCGAAGGCCGAGCTTTTCACCGATTTCCGCAAGATGCTGGAGAAGCGCAAGGATATCGACGGCGTGATCATCGCGACGCCCGATCATTCGCATGCCTTCATCGGCATGGCCTGCATGCGCGAGGGTAAGCACGTCTATATCCAGAAGCCCATCGCGCACTCCGTCTTCGAAGCCCGCCGCCTCACCGAAGGCGCCCGCGAATTCAAGGTCGTCTCCCAGATGGGCAACCAAGGCCACTCCGGGGAAGGCATCCGCCAGATCTGCGAATGGATCGACGCCGGCATCATCGGCGAAGTCCGCGAGGCGCATGCCTGGACCAACCGTCCGATCTGGCCGCAGAGCTCCGACATGGAACGCCCGAAGGGGGAAGCGACGCCCCCCGAAGGCATGGATTGGGACCGTTGGTGCGGCCCCGCCCCGCTGCGTCCCTTCAACGCCGCCTATCATCCCGGCAAGTGGCGCGCCTGGTGCGACTTCGGCACCGGCGCGCTCGGCGACATGGGTTGCCACATCATCGACCCGATCTTCCAGGCGCTGAAGCTGCTTTATCCGACGAGCGTCGAGGGCAACGTCTCGACGAGCTACGCGGAGTTCGGCAAGAAGAGCGTGGCGAAGAACGAGTGCTTCCCGCGATCCACCATCGCCCGCTTCCGGTTCCCCGCCCGCGGCGCGCTGCCGCCCGTGGAACTCACGTGGTGGGATGGCGGCCTGATGCCATCGCGTCCGGTCGAGCTCGAGGACGACATGCCCTTCGGCGACAGCGACGGCGGCTGTCTCTTCGTGGGCACCAAGGGCAAAATCGTCTGTGGTTGCTACGGCTCCAAGCCCCGCCTGCTCGACGCCGACCAGCGTAACTTCGTCAAGACCTTGGCCAAGACGATCCCCCGCATTCCCGGCAACACCTCCGGCCACGAGAAGGACTGGATTCGCGCGTGCAAGGGCGGCGTCGCGGCCTGCTCGAACTTCGACTACTCCGGCCCGCTCTCCGAAATGGTGCTCATGGGCAACCTGGCCATCCGCTTCCCCGACCGCAAACTGCTCTGGGATGGCGAGAAAATGCAGGTGACGAACGATAAGGCGGCCAATGCCTTCGTGCACCGACAGTATCGAGAGGGGTATACGCTGTAAGGGCGCCCCGACCGCAACCTTCGCGAGTCGACAGGGGTTCAGGGGTGAGGGCATTTGCCTCGCCCTTGGTCCCGCTTTGGCTTGATTTAACCCACCCCACTCCTCCCCGCCCCACCCATGCTTGCCTTCGGCCTAACCATCTTCTGGGGCGCGTTCCTCCTGTTCCTCGTCCAACCGCTCATCGCGCGTTTCATCCTGCCTTGGTTTGGCGGCGGGCCGGCGGTCTGGACCGCCTGCATGCTTTTCTTCCAGGTCATGCTCCTCGCGGGCTACGCCTACGCCCACTGCAGCATCACGTGGCTCCGTCCGCGGCAGCAAGTGCTCCTGCACTTGGCGCTGCTCGTCTTAGCCGTCTGCTTCCTCCCGATCGCCCCAGGGGAACAGTGGAAGCCCGTCGGGAACGCCCAACCGACCGGCCATATCCTCTGGCTCCTCCTTGCCTGCATCGGCCTACCCTACCTCGTGCTCGCGGCGACCGGTCCGCTCCTGCAAGCATGGTTCAGCCGCAGCCACCCCGGCGTCTCGCCCTACCGTCTCTACGCGCTGTCGAACATCGGTTCGTTGCTCGCGCTCTTTGCTTATCCCTTCGGCATCGAACCGCACCTCACGCGCCAAGCCCAATCCCTCGGCTGGTCGGTTGGACTCGCAGGCTACGCCGCGCTCGCCGCTTGGTGCGGCATGGCCATCTGGCGCCGGGGCGATGCGGCGAGCGATGCGCAAGCCACCAGCCAAGCCGAACCCGCGGCGGTCCCCGGCTGGGTGCATCGGCTCCTCTGGCTGGCCCTGCCGGCCTGCGGGGTCGTCCTGCTCCTCTCGATCACCAACAAACTCTGCCAAGACATCGCGGTCGTCCCCTTTTTGTGGGTGCTGCCGCTCGGCCTGTATCTCCTGTCCTTCATCATCAGCTTCGACAGCCCACGCTGGTATCAACGCTGGCTGTGGTGGCCCGCTTTGGCGGCGCTGCTCGGCACCGTGCT
>DBCN01000103.1:0-7660 GCA_002293065.1 Opitutia bacterium UBA957 | reverse complement strand
TGCATGGTCTGCCATGGCGAAGTCTACCGCCTCCGGCCCGAAGCCCGGCGCCTCACGGGCTATTACCTCTCGCTCTCCGCCGGGGGCGCCGCCGGCGGCATCTTCGTGGCCCTGCTCGCCCCATTGATCTTCCCGCATTACTTCGAGCTGCACGTGGGGCTTTTCCTGGTGGTCGTCCTGGTGCTGATCGTCTTGGCCAGCGAAGGGACTGCGTTCCTGCGCCGCGGCGCCGGTCGCTGGGCGTGGGTGCCGTTGACGCTCATCTTGGCGGCCTACGGGATTAGCCTCTTCCAGACGGCGGCGGCATCGTTGAGCTACACCAAGCTGACCGTCCGCGACTTCTACGGCGTGCTCAAAGTCACCGAGGAAGCGCCGGCCGATCCGCAACGGCATAAACTCACCCTGCTCCACGGGGGCACCATCCACGGGATGCAATACCTCGCGCCGGAACTGCGCAACACGCCGACGACCTATTATACTTCAGGCAGCGGGGTCGGCCGGATCCTCGCCACCCCGAGCCCGCTCCACGGACGCAAAGTCGCGGCGGTCGGCCTGGGCACGGGGACGCTCGCCGCGTGGGGGCGCAAGGGTGACGAATTTCACTTCTACGAAATCAACGACAATGTCGTGCGGATCGCCCAAGAGAACTTCCATTACCTCCGCGATACCCAAGCCAAGATCGAGCTCCGCATGGGCGATGCCCGCCTGACGCTGGAAAAGCTGCCGCCGCAGAGCTACGACGTCATCATCCTCGACGCGTTCAGCAGCGACGCCATCCCGGTCCACCTGCTCACCCTCGAAGCCTTCGCCACCTACCGCAAGCACCTGCGTCCCGGCGGCGTCATCGCGGTCCACATCTCCAACCGCTACCTCGACCTTGAACCGGTCGTGATGCGGGCGGCGGAACAGGGCAAACTGAGCGCCCTCTACTTCAACAATTCCGGGGAAGTCCCCGAGGACGCGGACGCGGAGGACGCCTATTCGTCCGACTGGATCCTGCTCTCCGACGACCCGGCGACGTTGCGCCAGACGAGCCTCGCCAAGCACGGCACGGTGCCCCAGCCGCCCGCCGCTGGCATCGGCCCCTGGACCGATGAACGCAGCGACTTGCTGCACGTCCTCGTCGCCGAAGAGGACTCCTTCATCGCTTGGCTCCAAAATCTCTAAAACCATGTTCCGCCCCCTGCTCGCCCTCCTGCTCGCCGCCACCGTCGGCCACGCGAACTACGCCGACGACGCCTATGCGGCGACGTTCAAGCTCTACAACTCAGCCTTGAGCGGCACGTGCTCGCTCTACCGCCGTCCGGCGCCCGATAACGCGGTCTACCTCGTGACGACGCAGCACCAGCTGGAAGGCTCCAAGGGCGACTCCTGTCAGTTGGTCCTGCGCGAACCGCAGGCCGATGGCTCCTACAAGCGCAATGACTTCAAGGTCGTGACGCGCATCGACGGCAAGCCGACCTGGGTGAAGCATCCGAAGTTCGACCTCGCCGTGCTCCGCCTCGCCACGCCGCCGACCGGCACGTTCTCCACCCTACCCACCAGCGCCATCGCCAACGACGAACGCCTCAAGGCGGCCCAACCCTCCGTTGGCTCGTCCTTGCTGCTCTTCACGTTCCCACGCGGTGTCGAATCCATCCGCCAAGGCTTCCCCGTCGCCCGGCTGGCGGTCTTCGCCCAGCCACCCCTGCTCTCCTCGGAAGCCTATCCGACCTTCCAAGCCGACTTTCCCGCGTCCGCCGGCGATAGCGGCGGCCCCGGGGTCATCGCCGACCCGAACGGCAAACCGCTCATCGTTGGCATGTGCTTCCAACGTCTGAACCATGACGAGAAGGTCACGACCGAAATGACGACCACCACGGTCAAGCACCCCTTGAACATGGGCACCTTCATCCACGGACGCTACTTGCTCGAAGCCATCGAACTGGCCGCCAAACAATAATCCCACCTGACCGATATGCGACCCTTCACCCTCCTCTGGGCGCTTTGCTGCGCCACCCTCGCCGCCACGGCGGCGACGCCGAAGCCCACGAACGTCATCGTCCTCTTCGTGGACGACATGGGCTACGCCGACATCGGGCCTTTCGGCAACAAGACGCTCCGCACGCCGCACCTCGATCGCTTCGCGAAAGAGGGCATGCGCTTCACCAGTTTCTACGCCACGCCCGTTTGCTCGATGTCGCGGGCGAGCCTGCTGACCGGCAGCTACAGCGCCCGCGTCAGCATGCCGGGCGTGCTCTTCCCCTCGAACCGGATCGGCCTCCACCCCGATGAGGTGACCGTCGCCGAGGTCGCGAAGTCGCGTGGCTACGAAACCATCATGATCGGCAAATGGCACCTCGGGCATTTACCCGAATTCATGCCGACGCGTCAGGGTTTCGACCACTACTTCGGGCTCCCCTACAGCAATGACATGAAGCAGAGCCGCCGGGGCTACCCACCGCTCCCGCTCTACCGCGGAGAAAAGGTCATCGAGACCGAACCCGACCAAGCGCAACTGACCCGGCGCTACACGGAGGAGGCGGTCAAGTTCCTGCGCACCAAACGCGACAAGCCTTTCTTCCTCTACCTGCCCTACACGATGATCCACGACCCGCTGGCTTCGTCGGAAGGCTTCAAGGGCAAGAGCGCCCAAGGACCCATCGGAGACGCGATCGAGGAGATCGACTGGTCGGTCGGCCAAATCATGGGGGCCCTGCGCGAACTGCTCCTGGACGATGACACGCTCGTGATCTTCACCTCCGACAACGGCCCTTCCGGCCGAGCGGCCCCGCCGTTCTCCGGCAACAAGGCGACCAACCTCGAGGGGGGCGTCCGCGAACCATGCCTCATGCGCTGGCCGGGACGCATCCCCGCCGGCACCACCTGCGACCGCATCGCCGGGAACATCGATGTGCTGCCGACTTTGGCCAAGGTCTTCGGGGCGGACTTGCCGAAAGACCGCATCTTGGACGGACGCGACCTCGGCCCTTTGCTGGCCGATCCGACCGCCGCGCCTGTCCGCGACACGCACCTCTACTTCACGGCGGCGCAGAAATTGGAAGCCATCCGCCAGGGTCCTTGGAAACTGTTCCTGCTCGACCCGGCCAAACGCAAGGATGAGCCCGTCCGGACCGCGCCCGCCCTCTATAACGTCGTCGAGGACCCGGCGGAACGCGCCAACCAAGCCCTGAAGCACGCCGACATCGTGGCCCAACTCACGAAGGCAGCCGCCGACCGCCTGGCGGAAATCGAGGCCCACAAGCGACCCATCGGGAAACTCAGCGACGAGCCGACCGCCGCGGAGACCCCGAGCAAGTCGCCGGTGAAATTGTCCGACCTCAAGCCGGGCGCCCAACTTAAAGCCGCGGCCGCCCCGCAGGTCGGAGGACGCGCCTTCACGCTCAGCTGCACGTTTGCCACCACCCAAGCCAACACGGTTTTGGTCGCCCACGGCGGCGTGCAAGTCGGCTATGCGCTGCATATCCGCGAGGGCAAGCTGACCTTCTCGATCCGCCGCGCCACCGACGACAACAGCGAGGTCTCCTTGCCGGCGCCAACCGATGGCCAACCCCACCGGGTCCGTGCGGGCCTGACCAAAGACGGTAAGCTGCTCCTGCAGTTGGACGATCAGCCGGAAGTCATGATTCAAGGCACGGGTCTCCTCGGCAAGCAGCCCGCCGAGGATTTCTGCGTGGGGCACGACGCCGCCAACCCGGCGGCGAAATACTCGCAGCCAGCGCCCTTCCGCGGGAACTTGGTGGACCTGACTATCCGTTGAAACGCTTACTAACGGCGGCTTAAGAATCAGTCGCCAGGGGGTGCTCCCGCCTGAGCACCATGATTACCGAGCCTGGCATATTCCTCGACCGGCTAAAAAACTTTTGATCCCTATGCGCACCCTCAGCACCTCCCTCCTCATCCTGCTGGGCAGCATCCTCGCCGCTGCTGATGCCACCCTGCCAAACTGGCCGAACCATGGCACAATCTTCCTGCTGACGGATCGCACCGGAGTCGACCTGCCCGCCACGGAAAGCGTGACCGACTTTCCCCTCCTCGTCCGCCTACAGGGCGAATGGTTCCCATTTGCCCAAGCCAAACCACATGGGGAAGACCTCCGCTTCACCGACGACCAAGGCAACGTCTTGCCGCATCAAATCGAAGCATGGGATCCCGCTGGTGGCACGGCGGCCATCTGGGTCCGCATCCCGAAAATCATCGGGCAACAGCGCCAACCCTTGCACGTTCACTGGGGCAAAGCCGACGCCCCCGACGTTTCCGACGGGGCCAAGGTCTTCAACGAAAGCAACGATTACCTGACCGTCTGGCACCTGGGCGAGACCCCGCTGGATGCGACGGGGCGCCTCTCGGCGAAGGATACCGGCACGTCCGCGGTGGTGGGTATGATCGGCGCCGCCCGCCACTTCCCCGGCAAGGCCGGCCTGTTCGTCGGCGACAAGATCACCGGCCTTCCCACAGGCTCGCAGCCACACACGACCGAGGCCTGGTTCCGCCCCGAGCAGGCCAACGGCAACGTCTTAGCTTGGGGCAATGAGCAGGGGCAGGGCAAAGTGGTCATGCACTACCGCAGCCCCTCGCACGTGAAGATGGAAGGCTACTTCTCTGATGCCGACGTGCAAAGTACGCCGTTCCCAGCGGGGGAATGGGTGCACGTCGTTCACACCTACACGCTTGGCGACTCCAAGGTCTACATCAATGGCGAGCTGGCTAACGCCGCCAAGGGGCGCTCGACCCCACTAAACATCCGCACCCCTGCCCGCTTCTGGATCGGCGGCTGGTACCACAACTACAACTTCGTCGGCGCTATCGACGAGGTGCGCCTCTCGCGCGTCGCGCGGTCCGCCGCTTGGGTCAAACTCAGCTACGCCAACCAAGGAACCCGCCAAAGCCTGCACGGCCTCCTCGTCGCCCCCGGCAAAGGTGAAGTTACGCTGACACCCGCCACGGCTGAAATTGCCGAAGGCGGACGCCTACCCTTCACCTTGGTCGCGCCCGGGGCCCAAAAGGTAACCTGGATAGTCGTCCGCGATGGCCGTGAGCAAGTCATCGCCATGGACCGGTTTCGCTTCGAATTAGTCGCCGGCCGGACGCAAGGCGATGCCACCGTTAAGGTGATGGCCCGCGTGGTCACGGCGGACGGCACAGTCGACCGCATCGCCACGGCCTCCATCCGCGAGGCCATTCCCGAGCCCAAGATCCACTTGCAAGCCCCCACGAGCTGGGATGGCCGAAGTCCGCTGGATATCACGGTGATCGCCGATAACCAAGCCGCCCTGACCAAAGCCGGCGCCGGCGCGCTCACCGTACGCTGGCAGGCCGATAGTTTCGCGGTGACCCAAGAAGCCCGCGGCGCGACCTTGCACCTGAAGCGGGCGCAACGGAGCGGCCTCCTGACGGTCAAGGCCACCGTCGACAACGGCGGCATCCCAACGACGGCCAGCGCGACGATCGATGTCCGAGAGCCAACGAAGGAGGCGTGGACGACCCGCGCCGCCGACCCCGACGAGAAACCAGCCGACCACCAATTCTACGCCCGGGATGACCGCGGCGAAGGCACCTTGCACTGCAATGGCCAGCTCGATCGCCCGGGTGCAAAGCTCACCCTCACCGTGACCGTCGACGGCAAGCCCTACGCCCAGCAGACCCCCACCCTCGCGGGGGATCGCTACACCTGCGCGGTCAGTTTGAAACCCGGCCTCGTGCGTTACCGTGCCGTCCTGACCTCCGAACTCGACGGGCAGAAGGCGATTCTTCACACCGCCGACGACTTGGTCTGCGGAGATGCCTTCATCATCATCGGCCAGTCGAACGCGGTCTCGACGGACTGGGGCAAAGGAGAAGGCACTTACCAAAGCGAGTGGCTCCGGACCTTCGGCAGCATGTCGGGCAGCCCGCAAGGCCTGCGCCAGTGGGGACCGGCGGTGCATCGCGACCACCAGGGGGGCAAGCTGCAGGTCGGCTACTGGGCGATGGAACTGGGCCAGCGCATCATCGAGGAGCAGAAGATCCCCGTCTGCTTCCTCAACGGCGCCGTCGGCGGGACGCGCATCGACCAGCACCAGCGCAGCGCGGCCAACCCGACCGACATGACGACCATCTACGGGCGACTCCTGTGGCGGGTCCGCGAGGCGCGCCTGACCCATGGTATCCGCGGGATCTTCTGGCACCAGGGCGAGAACGACCAAGGCGCGGACGGACCGACCGGCGGCTACGGCTACGAGCTGTATCGGCAGTTCTTCCACCGGCTGGCCGGCGATTGGAAATCAGACTACCCCAACGTGCAGGCCTACCACCTCTTCCAGATCTGGCCGAAGTCCTGCTCGATGGGCGTCAACGGCTCCGACAACCGGCTCCGCGAGGTGCAGCGCCGGCTCCCGGAAGACTTCACGCACATGACGATCCAGTCGACGCTGGGCATCGAGCCGCCCGGTGGTTGCCACTACCCGCCCGAAGGCTATGCCGAGATGGCGCACCAGCTCTACCCGGTGGTGTCCAAGACGCACTACGGAGTCCGGCCCGCCGGACCGGTGACGGCGCCGAACCTGCGACAGGCGACGCTCGACGCCACCGGGACCAAGGTGACCTTGACCTTCGACCAGCCGATGCGTTGGGACGACTCCCTCTGCGGACAATTCTGGATCGACGGGGTCGCCGGCGTCGTGTCGGGCGGGCAGATCGACGGAGCGACGCTCACGCTCACACTGAAGGCACCCCGGCCGGCCGGGGTCGGCGTGATCACCTACCTCGACAGCAAGGCCTGGAGCCAGAAAACCCTGCTGCGCGGCGTCAATGGCCTTGCGGCGCTGACCTTCTGCGAGGTACCTCTGAGCCGCTGACCCCGCCATGCGCCCCGCCCTCTGCCTGCTCCTCGCCCTCCTCTGCTCGTCCCTGTGTGCCGCCGAAGACCCTAAGGTCACCGCACTCACCGCGGTCGATGACGTCCGGGTGGCGGCGATGCTAAAGCCGAGTAAGGCGACCCTCGACACCGTCCTCTCCGACGACCTCCGGTACGCGCACTCCAATGGCAAGGTCGACACCAAAGCCTCCCTCACGGCTTCCTTGCTCGGTGGCGACGCCAAATACGTCAGCTATAAATATAACGAACGGACCTTCAGGTTCCCCGCCCCGGACGTCGCCACGATGGCCGGCCGACTGGAAGTCCAAGCCATCGTGGACGGCGTCAGCATGACCACCGGCATCAGTTACCTCGCCGTCTGGCGATTGGAAAAGGGCCAATGGAAGTTCCTCGCCTGGCAGTCCTGCAAGATCCCGCCCGCCACCCCGGCTAAATAAGGATAGTCAGGGGATTGGGGATTGGGGATTGGCGGGCAGGGTCAAGTTACTAGAAGTCTCTGCACCCCGCATGCCTCCCTCCTTCGTCGCCCTTTGCCTTGGCGCCGTTTCGGCCCTGGCCCTCGAGTACCCGCACCCGCCCGCCGATCCGCAACCGACCGGCTGGCCGCTCACCGCGGCGGAACGCGCCTACGTAACCGAGAAACCCGAATACGAACGCCGTCCGGGCCGCGAGAGCAACAAACACCTCCCGCAGCACTGGCCGAGCGTGCCCACCGCCGGCTATTGGAGCGGCACCACATGGCTCGACGTACACAGCACGCTCGTCGCTTATGTGCAGAAGAATGCCGGCCCTTGCGACGTGCTC